>JBBSKY010000019.1:0-43656 GCA_038255915.1 Acidimicrobiales bacterium
ATAACGAAGCTTGTATAGATGTCAAGGGGCTGGATGCTGGTTTCTGTGGACATGCCAGGGATGGGCCGCTCCGGGTTGGGGAGGGCAGGCTTTTATCAGGTCACACGACCAGCTGAAGGGTGAAGCGCGAGGGGTGTTGGTGGGGAGCGGCCGACAGATCGTTAGAAGGCCAACGGGGTTGCCGCGGCAGGCACTGAGGTGGGTCAGGCCGCTCCCCAGGATGGTGGCGTCAGCTGGTGACGGGCGGGCGCAGGAGCGGGTAGACCTCCCGGGCGATGTAGCGCTTGAGGCAGCGCATGATCTCGGGCTTGGACTTGCCCTCGGCGAGGCGGCGCTCGACGTAGGCGCGGGTGCGGGGCTCGAAGCTCATGCGGCTGAGCACGATCCGCCACAGGGCATGGTTGGCCTGGCGGTCACCGGCCGGGTTCAGTCGCCGACGGACGACCTTGCCGGAGGAGGCCGGGATGGGGGCGCTGCCACACAGATGGGCCCAGGCCGCTTCGCTGCGGAGCCGTTCGGGGTTGTCGCCGGCGGCGATGAGGAGGATGGCGGCGCTGTCGGGCCCGACGCCGGGTGTGGCCAGCAGGGCCGGTGCGCGCAGAGTGATGAGCGGGAGGAGCAGGTCGTCGAGCCGGTCGATCTCGGCGGCCAGGTAGGCGGCGCGGCGGGCCAGCTCGCGGAGCACGATGAGGGTGGTGAGCTCGACGAGCTCGCCGTTGCGGGGACGCATGGCCGCGGCCTCGTTGACCAACGAAACCGTGGTGTGGTGGGCGAAACGGACCCTGATCGGGTCGGGACCAGTCACCACCAGGGCCCGCATCCGGTTGATCGCCGCGGTCCGGTCCCGGCGGGCTGAGCCCTTCGCCACCATCAGCGTACGGATCGCTTCGACCTGCCCATCACGCCCCTTCGACTGTCCCCGGGCTCGACCGGAGAGGGCCGCTCGAGCAGCGGAGACTGCGTCGAGAGGATCCGACTTCCCGGACTGGCGGCGGGACGCACGATCAGCCCGGTCAACCTCCAGCACCGGGACCCCGAGAGCGGCGAGGTGGCGGGCCAGGCCGGCGCCGTAGCTGCCGGTGCCCTCGATCCCGACCCGCTCGAGGGTGCCGAAGCCACACAGCCAGTCGGTGAGGGCGGTGTAGCCGGCCGGGGTGGTCGGGAACGAGTCGACGCCGAGCAGGCCACCGATCCCGTCGAGCGCGGCAGCGACGTGAACGTCCAGGTGGGTGTCAACGCCGCCGGTCACGGCGCGGGTCTCTACGATGGTCATGGCCATCCTTTTCATGGTTGAGGGATGGCACGCACCTGCCGAACGACGGATCTTGACGGATGCGCCTCTTGTCCAGGCGTCACCGATCAAGCCGTTCAACGGTGGGCGCCGAAGAGTCCTGGAACCCGACCGCCAGACCGGTCGAATGACCACCGATGAAGGTGGTCAACCGGGCAGCAAGTCAGGCCGGGAACCAGGGCTCTCGAACCTACGGGACCATCCCGCTCCCGTCAGGGATGAGGGCCGAGAACCTGTCCACCCCATCCTCCCTGGCACCAGTCGAGCGCCCCATCACGACGGCTCAGCCGGCGTCCCGGCCAGTCCCCGAACGCCGGGTTCGTATCGCGACCGTGCCGATCGGTACGTTGGGACACCCAAGCCTCCCTTGTGGTTGGTGCCGTCACCGGGTGGGGAAGGGGCTGCCGTAGCGACGCAGGCCCGCTCCGGTTCGCCTACCGACCGCTTCACCTTCCGCTATGAATCCCATCGCCAAGATCGACTCGTACACCCTTCCGTAGCCCTGAGCGGTCACGGCCCGGCCGGCGTGGGAGGGCCGAACCAACGCTCGAGTGCCCGAGGCAACTCCGGGTCCGCGAGGTTACCGACCCACGCGACGTGCCCGTCCGGTCGGATGAGGACGGCCGGCGGTCCGGCAATCTCGCCGACGATCGGGATCTCCCAGACGCCGTCGTAGCTTGCGTCGACGAACCGGACCCGACCTGCCCACGGCGTGACGGCGAACCCGTCGGAACCCGTGAAGCTGAGGAGGACCGGCCGGGCCTCGTGCAGCAACGCGAACGCGCGCGTCGGGCCGTCGACCGTCTGCAGATCGAGGTCGGGCATGCGCCGGCCGAGCAGTGGATGTCCCTCGCCGAGGTCGTAGCGGACGTCGAGCCCGGCGATCATCCCGGCGATGCGTCGCCGTGGCTCGTCCATGCCGAGGAGTTCGGTCATGGTCGCGTGAAGCGCGCGGTGCCGGTCGTCGGGATTGTTGAGCGCTGTCTGCGCCATGGTGTTCTGCTGCACCCGGGCTCCGACCGGATGTCGCTCGGCGTGGTACGTGTCCAGCAGGCTCTCGGGCGAGGTGCCGTTGACCACCTGAGCCAGCTTCCATCCCAGGTTCACGGCATCCTGCACACCGACGTTAAGCCCCTGCCCACCGAGGGGGGCGTGAATGTGGGAAGCGTCGCCGGCCAACAGCACACGGCCGCTCCGGTACGTCTCGGCCTGCCGTGTCATGTCGTTGAACCGCGAGATCCAGGTGGGACTGGAGGCTCCGAAGTCCGATCCGTACGCGGCGACGAGTGCGTCGCGGAGGTCCTGCATGGTGGGGTCTGCGGCGTGATCGGTGTGCTGTTCCCTCACCGCGACCCCGTACGGGCCTCCGCCGCCGGGGTTCACGGGACCGATGCCACCGCCCTCAGGGCGGATCCCGATTGGCGGGTCATCGGCCATCTCGACCTCGGCGATCACGAAGCTGGTCGACGGGTCGAACCCTGGGAAGTCGATGCCGGCGGTCTTGCGGACCAGGCTGTGCCCGCCATCGCAGCCGACGAGGTACTGAGCCCGCAGTGTCGAGTCGTCGGACAACGCGACGTCGACTCCGCCGTCGTCCTGGGTGAAGCCCACCACATCGCACGCTCGGATCATCGGGACGCCGAGCTCCTCGATCCACCCAGCGAGGATGCGCTCGAAGTCCCGCTGCGAGAGCCCCAGCAGGTAGTTGTGACGGGTCGGGAAGTCGCTGATGTCCAGCCCGATGTACGCGTAGCCCACGCCCGGGTACGGCTGTCCCTCGACGAGGAACCGGTCGGCCACACCGCGCTGGTCGAGTATCTCGATGGTGCGCGAGTGAAGACCGCGCGAGCGAGGGCTGTCGAGCTCCGGTGTGGCGCGCCGTTCGACGATCACGACGTCGACGCCCGCCAACGACAGCTCGGCCGCCAGCATCATCCCGGTCGGACCACCTCCGGCGATCACCACGACGTGTTCGGTCAGTGTCGACGCATCCATTCAGCAACTCCTCGGCTCGTCGTTCCGGGCCATGATCGCTCCGCAACGAGTCATCATCAGCACGCCCCAGTCGCTTGCGGCAAGCCCCCACCGGCGCGTTACGCTCCATACGGCGGCGAGGGACGAAGGTCGATGAAGCGGGTTCGCGGGGTGCGCTGCTCTCCCTCGACTACCTCGATCGCTGGCTCGTGGCAAACGCCCAGCGGAGATCATTGCGGATGAGGTCTCCCTCGCCGGCTGGCGGAACCTGGGAGCACCGGCTGCTCATCGAACCGTATGAAGAGTCCGGAATCCGCTTTGGATCGCTTGAGATCTCGTCAGTCAGCGAGCGCACCGGCCTCGGCCCGCCGCCGACCGCCCAGTCCGAGAGAGTTCGCTCCGGCTAACCGAGGCGGGACTGCGCCTAACCGCCAATCAGATCTGGCTGTCGGTTCGCCAACCTGCCCCATACCGCCAGCTGCGTGCCCTCAAGCGCTCAGCGATCCACCGCGTAGTCAGGTGACTCCTGCTCGAGGCTCGCTGCACAGGATCGAAGCGGCAGTTCTTGATGGGTTCGCTGGACGGCTGCCGCGATGTTGCAGTGGAGGGTGAGGTCCTTGAGGCGGTCGAGGTCGGTCTTGTGGTCGCTGCGCCAGGCTCGCCACTCTCCGAGCGCGGGCTGTAGCCGGTCGCGTCGGCCGTCGAGCAGGGCGAGGTGCTCGGTGTGGTCGCCAATGTGGCAGGAGAGGCGCTTGAGCCGCGGCCGGTGATGGGGCGGCCGTCGGTCCGGTAGGCGACGTTGCCGTCGGCGGGCTTGAGGGCGATGACGTGCTCGCTGGCCAGGAACCCGTCGGCCAGGGTCAGCACGTCCTGGGTCCGCCCTCCGGTCGGAAGGCGGTCGCAGACGGCCTCGACGAGCCGGCCGTAGGTGAAGGTCGACCGGGCTGCGGTGATCCCGTCGGAAGCGGCCAGCGCCTCGAACAGCGCCGCCGCCTCCCTGGTGCCCGGCCTGGGCGGGCCGTCCTCCGTGCGATCGAGCAGGTCGTCGAGAGACCGGGCGTCGACGCCGAGCGCGGCCGCCTGGGTGCGCCACCCCTCGAACAGCGTCTGGGCCGGGGCGTCGTGGTTCTTCCTCCGGCGGGTGGCGTAGGTGGCGATCTGCGCCGACCGGGCTGAGGACAGGCCCCGCTCCGCCATGTGAGCGGTGATCTGGCGGCGGCGGGTGGAGAAGGCGTCCAGCACCGGCCGGGGGATGCCCCTGACCTCGGCGATCCCGTTGTGGACCGGGCCCCACTCGACGCCCAACCGGTGGGTCAGCTCGTACCGCAGCTGGGCCTCGTAGAGGTGGCCGACGGGCCGGGCCCACGGGTACGGGCCGCGTCCAGCGCCGACCAGCGCCCGTCCGACGGGGCCCGCACCAGGTTGGGGACCACGACGTGAGTGTGCAGCTGCGGGTCGCCCGCCCGTGAGGTCCGGTGGCGGAAGGCCGCACCGGCCAGCCCCTCCCCCGCCACCGAGACGCACCCGGCGGCACCCCGCCGGCCGACGGCCGCATAATCCTCGAGCACGGCGAAGGCGGCGACCACAGCGGCGTCGTGGGCGTTGCGGACCTGGTTCGACACCTCCGGCGATCCGATGGCATTCAGGAGCGACACCGAGGTCACCAGGAGGATCGGGTGGTCCGGCATCGTCGTCGTCAGCCGAGGTCGATCGACAGCTGGACGCTCCCGTCGGTCACCGGGTTGCGGGTGCGGCGGTTCGAGCGCTTGGAGGGCCGGTGGTCGCGGAGGTCCACGACGTCGGCGGGATCCGATGGCCGGCGCTTGGGTGGCGGCAGGTGGACAGGTCCGCCGATCATCTCCTCGAGGCGTACCCGGGGGACCCGCAAAAGCCCGCCGACCATGATCACCGGGATCCCCTCTCGGCCGCCGGTGGCGAGGTACCGGCGCACCTCCTTGTAAGCGGTCGTTCGGCTGATCCGCAGGATCCTCGCCGCCTCCTCCACCGTCAACAGGTCGGGCGTCTCATCCACGGTCGTCGACCTCCGGCGGGCTCGTCGTGAGGTGTCGCCAGAGCCCGTCGGCGCGCACGAGCCGACGGGGCGACCGAAGCAGGGTCAGGGCAACCACGGCGCCGGGGTACCACGACACCCTTTACCGAAACCTGACCAGGATCCTGACCGCGGCGATGGCCACCGACGATTGCGGGCGCGGTCAGGTGACGAGACGGCCGCTCAAGGCGTGACCGCGTTGACGCTTCAGCGTCAAGCTGACCGGCGCGGCGCCAGGAGGAGCACGATGAGCTCGGGACCGGCCCTCATGGTTGACGGGTTGACGATGTGGGTTGACGGGTTTACGATGCCGCCATGGGTGACGCTATGACCGCACTCCAAGAGGGCTTCACGGGGCGGCTGGCGACGCTCGTGGACCGTCACCCTGAGGCGGTGGGACAGCTTGACCGCGACGCCGCCCGCGAGCTCGGCGCCCGAGGGGCCGAGGCGGCGTTGGCGCCACTGATCTGGGCGGCGGCGGTGGGTGAGCGGTGGCCGACCACGATGGTCACCGAGTTCCTCAGCGTCACCCGACAGGCGTTGCACAAGCGGGTCGTGAACGGCACGGCGCTCGGGTTGCCCGGCCGGGGAACGACGTTGTTCCCGGTGTGGCAGTTCGACCTCGGGTCTCACGAGGTCCGCCCCGTGGTGGCGGAGGTCATCGCGGCGTTCCGCGACGAGCTCGGCCCGGTCGAGCCGCTCCTGATCGCGTCCTGGGCGACCACCGACCAACCCGAGCTGGGGATGGCGCCGGAGGAGTGGCTGGAGAAAGACAAGGACCCGACCGAGCTAGCGCGCATCGCTCGTCGGGCGGCGACCGAACTCGCTCGTTGACCCTGCCGCTGCCCCCCGACGATCCCGCCGAGCTGCTGGAGTTCCCGGGGAAGCAGGTGCCGGCCGACTACCCGTACGCACGCATCCACCACGAACGCCACGAGCCGGAGTGGTTCTGTGACAAGGGTGACTGCCGCTTCGATCCTCCCACGGGCGCCAGCTTCGGGACATGCTACCTGGCCGGACACCCGCTCGGCGCCTACGTGGAGAAGTTCGGGCGCCTGCGGCTGGTTCCAAGATCCCTCATCGACCAGCATCGTCTTGCGAGCCTTCGGGTTGGTTCACCGGTGCGTGTCGCTGACGTCACCGACCGGCCGTCGTCGGTCGCTGGCACCTCTCGGCCGAGCTGTGGCGGCGGTCCCGGTGTGCCTGCCCTTGCCCACCTCGGTGAGCAGCTCGGCCCTGGCCTTCTTGGCGTCGCGCAGGTTGCCGCGGAAGACCCAGCTGACCCGGCGGTGCCTGCCGGTGACGGGGTCGGTGCCGCCCTGGACGATCAGCTCCCACACACCGGGGGGCGGTGCGGAGGTGCGGCGGGCCGGCCACGGAGATCATGGAAGCCGCAGATCTTGGATGGATCTTGGATCTGGCCCAAATCCGACCCTTCCGCCGACCCCCTCGGGGTGCGTTTTCCCTGGTCAGCGGGGTGCCCCCGGCAGGATTCGAACCTGCGACCGGCGGATTAGAAGTCCACTGCTCTATCCAGCTGAGCTACGGAGGCCTGCGGCTGTCCATCGTGCCAGACGGGACGGGGAGCGGTACGTTCCGGGCGTGCGCTGCTCGGGGTGGCCTCACCTGCTCGGGGCGGCGATGGTCGCGGGGCTGTTGGGGTGTGGTGGCGGGTCGGCGGCGCCACCGCGGGCCTCGGAGCCGCCGGCGGAGGCACCGGGCACCGCCGACGGCACGGTCCGGTTCCCGGACCTGTCGACCACGACGTCGGCGGCGCCGGCGACGACGCTGGTCCCGCCGGCCACGGTCGCGGCCGACGATCTGTCCGCCAGCACGGCGATCGCGCCACTCGAGGGGTTCGCCGAGGTCGCCGCCGCCCCCGGCATCGGGCCGCTCGACCTGGCCGCCGCCGCCAACGGCGAACCTCGGGAGCGGGACGCCCTGCTGCGGTTCGGCTTCCGGGACGGGCACGCCCGGGGCTTCACCGGGGACGACGAGGAGATAGTGGTGACGGTCCTGCGGTTCGGCTCGGCCGCGCAGGCCGCCGCCTACCTGCAGGACACCCTCGACAGCTCGCTGGCGGGCAACGGCTCGTTCCTGTTCGCCGTGCCGGTGCCGGGGGCCACGGGCTACCGCGAGCAGGGGGCCGGCGAGGACGGCGAGCCCTTCGTGACCTACGGCGCCCTGTTCGCCCGGGGGGACCGCTGCTACGAGCAGCTGATCCGCAGCCCGGCGTCCGGCCGGGAGCGGTCCGAGGCCGACGCCCAGGCCCTGGCCCGCCGCCAGGCCGAACGCGTTGGCGGTTGACCGCCGGGTGTGACAGCATCGCCCCCCGCCTGGTGGCTATAGCTCAGTCCGGTTAGAGCGTCGGCTTGTGGTGCCGAAGGTCGCGGGTTCGATCCCCGTTAGCCACCCCCTGGCGGCCTCGGGTAGCGTCCCTGGGCCGCTGCTGCGGTCACGCGCCCCTAGCTCAATGGCAGAGCAATGGACTCTTAATCCACAGGTTCTGGGTTCGAATCCCAGGGGGCGCACCACGAGGCGGTGCTCGGCAACCCTCGGCGAATCGTCGGCCGGGACCCCCGTGAGGAAGGCTGTGGCCTCATGGCTCGCATCTGGCCCGGACGGCCGAACCCCCTCGGCGCCACCTTCGACGGGATCGGCACGAACGTGAGCGTCTTCTCCGAGGTGGCCGAGCAGGTCGACTTGTGCCTGTTCGACGACGACGGCAGCGAGACGGCCGTGCCGCTGACCGAGACCACCGGGCACGTGTGGCACGGCTACCTGCCCGACGTGGGCCCGGGAACCCGCTACGGCTTCCGGGTGCACGGACCCTACGGGGGCCCGAACCGCTGCAACCCGGCGAAGCTGCTGATCGACCCCTACGCCAAGGCGTTGGAGGGCAAGATCGAGTGGGGCCAGGCGGTCTTCTCCTACCCCTTCGGCGACCCCGACGGCATCGACACCACCGACTCGGCCGCCTCCATGCCGAAGTCGGTGGTCTCGAACCCCTACTTCGACTGGGAGGGCGACGTCCAGCTAAACACGGCGTGGAACGACACCGTCATCTACGAGGTGCACGTGAAGGGGGCCACCATGCGCCACCCCGGCATCGAGCCCGAGCTGCGGGGCACCTACACCGGGCTGGCCGATCCCGCCTTCATCAGCCACCTCATCGACCTCGGCGTCACCGCCGTCGAGCTGCTGCCCATCCACGAGTTCGTCCACGATTCCCACCTGGTCGAGCGGGGACGGCGCAACTACTGGGGCTACAACACCATCGGGTTCTTCGCCCCCCACGGCGAGTACGCCCACCGGCACAGCCGGGGCGAGCAGCTGCAGGAGTTCAAGGCGATGGTGAAGGAGCTGCACCGGGCCGGCCTCGAGGTCATCCTCGACGTGGTCTACAACCACACCGCCGAGGGCAACCACATGGGCCCGACCCTCTCGATGAAGGGCATCGACAACGCGTCGTACTACCGGCTGATGGCCAACGACCCGCGCTTCTACATGGACTACACGGGCACGGGCAACAGCCTGAACATGCGCCACCCCCACACCCTCCAGCTGGTGATGGACAGCCTGCGCTACTGGGTCACCGAGTGCCACGTCGACGGGTTCCGGTTCGACCTGGCCTCGACGCTGGCCCGCGGCCTCCACGAGGTCGACCGCCTCTCGGCCTTCTTCGACCTCATCCAGCAGGACCCGGTGGTGAACCAGGTCAAGCTCATCGCCGAACCATGGGACATCGGCGAGGGCGGCTACCAGGTGGGCAACTTCCCGGCGGTGTGGGTGGAGTGGAACGGCAGGTACCGCGACTCGATCCGCGACCTCTGGCGGGGCGAAAGCCACTCGATCGACGACTTCGGCTACCGCTTCACCGGCTCCTCCGACCTGTACGAGCGCAGCGGCCGGCGCCCCTTCGCCAGCGTCAACTTCATCACCGCCCACGACGGGTTCACCCTGAACGACCTCGTCTCCTACAACCACAAGCACAACGAGGCCAACGGCGAGGGCGGGCGGGACGGCAGCGACGACAACCGGTCGTGGAACTGCGGGCTCGAGGGCCCGACCGACGATCCCGACGTGCTCGCCCTGCGGGCCCGCCAGCGCCGCAACCTCCTGGCCACCCTTCTGCTCTCCCAGGGCGTGCCGATGCTCGTGGCCGGCGACGAGATGGGCCGCACCCAGGGGGGCAACAACAACGCCTACTGCCAGGACAACGAGGTGTCGTGGCTGGACTGGGAGGGGGTCGACGACCACCTCCTCACCTTCACCCGCTCTGTCATCGCCCTGCGCAACGAGCACCGCACGTTCTCCAGGCGAAGCTTCTTCGGGGGACGCCCGATCCATGGCAGCGAGGTCTCCGACCTGCTGTGGTTCCGCCCCGACGGCGAGGCCATGGACGACGACGAGTGGTCCAAGGGCCACCTGAAGTGCCTGGCCGTCTACCTGAACGGCGAACGCTTCGACACCGACGGCCGGGGCCAGCCGGTGGAGGACGACGACGTGCTCGTGCTGGTCAACGCGTCGGAGACCGATCTCGACTTCACCGTGCCCGCACGGCTGAGCGGCACGTGGGACGTGAAGCTCGACACCCAGCACCCCACCGGCGAAGGTGGTTGGCGGGAGGTCAAGGCGGGGCACACCATCGCCGTGATGTCTCGTTCGCTGGTGGTGCTGCTGAAGCCGAGAGAGACCCCTTGACCGAGCCCATCGCCACCTACCGGCTGCAGCTCACCCCCGACTTCGGCTTCGCCGCGGCCGAGGCCCTGCTGCCCTACCTGGTCGACCTCGGCGTCTCCCACCTGTACCTGTCTCCGGTGTCGGAGGCCGTGCCGGGCAGCCAGCACGGCTACGACGTCACCGACCCAGGCCGGCTGCGCGCCGAGCTTGGCGGCGAGGCCGCCTTCCGGTCCCTGGCCGCCGCTGCGGCCGCCGCCGGGCTGGGCCTGATCCTCGACGTGGTCCCCAACCACGTGGCCGCTGAGGAGGCGAACCCGTGGTGGGACGAGGTCCTCGAGCTGGGCCGGGCCGCCCCCCACGCCGGCCACTTCGACGTCGACTGGGACCCGCCCGAGCGCCGCCTGCGGGGCCAGCTGGCCCTGGGCGTCCTCGACGACCACTACGGACGGGTGCTGTCGAGGGGCGTGCTGCGCCTCGAGCTGTCCGGTGATCGCGTGGTGCTGGCCTGGCCGGGAGGCCAGCTCCCGTTGGCGCCCCACACCGTCGGGGCGGCCGTCGAGGCGGCCGCGGCGGCGATCGGTGACGCCGACCTGGCCTTCGCCGGGCGGGCCCTGTCGCGCTGCAACGGCACGGGGCCCGAGGTGGCGCCCGACGCCGCCGCCGCCAGCCGGTTGCTGGCCCGGCTTCTGGCCGAGCGCCCCGCCTGCCGCGACGCCCTGGGCCGAGAGCTCGAGGCGCTCAACGGCGACCGCGACCGCCTCCACGCCACCCTCGAGGGCCAGCACTACGAGCTGATGCGGTGGCAGCGCAGCGCCGACGACCTGGTCCACCGCCGCTTCTTCGACGTCTCCAACCTGGTCGGCCTCCGCCTCGAGGACCCTGCGGTGTTCGATGACGTGCTGGGCCTGCCCATCCGCCTCCACCTGGAGGGGCTGGTCGACGGGTTCCGCCTCGATCACGTCGACGGCCTGGCCGATCCCACCGGCGCCCTGCGCCGCCTGGCCCAGCAGGCGCCCGACGCCTGGGTGCTGGTCGAGAAGATCCTGACCGTCGACGAGCGCCTGCCCGAAGGCTGGCCGGTGGCCGGCACCACCGGCTACGACGCCATGGCCCGCATCTCAGCCGTCCAGGTCGACCCGACCGGCGTCGAGCAGCTCGAGGCGGCCTGGCGCAAGGCGACCGGCGTGGGCGCCAGCCTGGAGGAGGAGGAGCTGGCATGCCGCCGCCTGGTCCTCGAGACCAGCCTGCACGCCGAGGTGGCCCGCCTGACCGGCCTGTTCGTGCGCACCTGCGAGGTGACCCCCGACTTCCGCGACTTCACCCGGCGCGAGCTGCACGCCGCCGTGGTGGCCGCGGCCACAGCCGCCCCCGCCTACCGCAGCTACGCCCGGGCCGACCGGGACCAGATCGAGGTGGGCCCCGGCGACATCGACTTCGTCGACCGCTGCCTGGCCCGGGCCGCCGCCTGCGACCCCAGCGTGGATGTCGACCTGTGGCGCTTCCTGCGGTCGATCCTGCTGCTGGAGGTGGCGGGGCCGGGCCACGAGCTGGCCGTGCGCTTCCAGCAGCTGTGCGGGCCTGTGGCGGCCAAGGGCGACGAGGACACCCTCTCCTACCGGTGGACGGCCTTCGCCGGCACCGCCGAGGTCGGCCACCCGCTGGGCCGACCCGCCCTCGAGGTGCCGGCCCTGCACGAGTGGGCCGTCCACGCCCAGGAGGACTGGCCTCGGGCGCTGGTGGCGCTCACCACCCACGACACCAAGCGCAGCGAGGACGTGCGGGCCCGCCTGGCCGTCCTCAGCCAGGAGCCCGTCGCCCTGCTCGGCTTCTGGGACCACGTGGTCGAGGTGCACGGCCTCCGCCGCTTCTCCGAGGGGGTGCCGGGACCTGACCCGGGCCTGGCCTGGCTGCTGGCCCAGGTGGTCGTGGCCGCCCACCCGGTCTCGGCCGACCGACTCGAGGCGTACGCGCTGAAGGCGGCGCGGGAGGCCAAGGCCGTCACCACCTGGATCGAACCCGACGACGCGGCCGAGACCGCCATCGCCGCCCTGGCCCGGAGCCTGGCCGAGGACGGGGCCACCCAGGCCGCGGTGGCGTCGATGCACGAGGAGCTGGGCGCCGCCTTCTCGGCCCAGATCCTGGTGCAGAAGGCGCTGGGCCTCACCCTGCCCGGCGTGCCCGACATCTACCAGGGGGCCGAGCTGGTCGACCTCCGGCTGGTCGACCCCGACAACCGCTCACCGGTCGATTACGAGGAGCGCCGCCGCCGCCTGGCCGAGGGCGCCGACCCCAAGCTGGCGCTGGTGCAGGCCATCCTCGCTCTGCGGCGGCGCCGGACCGAGGCGTTTGGGCCCGGCCCCCGTGGCGCCCACATCCCCTACCCCACCTCGTCCCCCGACCTCATCGCCTACGGGCGGGGCGCCGAGGTGGTCGTGGTCGCCCCCCGCTTCGCCTACCGCCACCTCTCGGGCGCCAGCGAGCGGGCGACCGTCGACCTGCCCTACGGCACCTGGCGCGACGTGGTGTCCGGGCACGAGGTCGAGGGCGGAAACGGCTGCCTGGTCAGCGACGTGCTCGGGTCCCGCCCCGTCGCCGTCCTCGAGCGCACCTGATGGACGCCAGCCAGCGCCTGCGGGTGTGGGCGCCGCTGGTCGAGGGGCTCGACCTCGTCCGGGTGCCGGGCGACGAGCAGGCACTCGAGCCCGACGGCGACGGCTGGTTCCTGGGCCCTCACCTGGCCCCTGGCACCCGCTACCGACTGCGGGTCCACGGCGGACCCGGCGACGGCCTCACCATCACCGACCCGGCCGCCCACGCCGTGCACGACGGCGTCTTCGGGCCCGGCCAGGCGGTCGACCACAACGCCTTCCGGTGGACCGACGGCGACTGGGACGGGGGCCGGGGTGCCGACCGGCGCCGGGCCTCGATCTACGAGCTGCACGTCGGCACCTTCACGGCCCGGGGCACCTTCGACGGCGCCATCGCCCGCCTGGACCACCTCGTCGACCTCGGCGTCAGCCACATCGAGCTCCTGCCCTGCGCCACCTTCATGGGCCGACGGGGCTGGGGCTACGACGGGGTGATGTGGTGGGCGCCCCACCACGCCTACGGCGGAGTCGTCGGCATGAAGCGCTTCGTCGACGCCGCCCACCGCCACGGCATCGCCGTGCTCCTCGACGTCGTCTACAACCACCTCGGCCCCGAGGGCGACACCACCTGGGCGCTGTGGCCGATCAAGAACCCGAAGCACCAGACGCCCTGGGGCGACGCCATCAACCTCGACGGCGGCAACAGCGAGGGGATCCGGCGGCTCATCCTCGACAACGCCCTCGGCTGGCTGCGCCACTACCACCTCGACGGCCTGCGCCTCGACGCTGTCCACGCCCTCGTCGACAGCTCCCCGGTGCACCTCCTGAGCGAGCTGTCGGCCGCCGTCGACGAGCTGGCCGACGAGCTGGGCCGACCCCTGTGGCTGACAGCCGAGTCCGAGCACCGCACCCCCGAGGAGGTGCAGCCCCGCCACGACGGCGGGCTCGGCCTGCACGCCTCGTGGGCCGACGACCTGCACCACAGCATCCACACCGTGCTCACCGGCGAGTCGACGGCCTACTACGCCCCCTACGGCACCCCCCGGCAGGTGGCGGCCACCCTCCTCGACCCCTATCAGGGCCGAGTCCCGGGCAGCGCCGGCGACACCCCCGGCGACCGCTTCGTGGTGTGCGCCCAGAACCACGACCAGGTCGGCAACCGGGCTCGTGGCGAGCGGCTGCACCACCTGGTCGGCACCGAGGCCGCCATGGCCGCCGCCGCCCTGGTGATCTGCTCACCGCAGGTCCCCCTGGTGTGGATGGGTGAGGAGTGGGCGGCGTCGACCCCCTGGCCCTTCTTCGCCGACCCGAAGGACCCCGAGCTGGTCGAGGCCATCCGCACCGGCCGCCGGCGCGAGTTCGCCGAGTTCGGCTGGGCGTCCGAAGACATCCCCGACCCGGTGGCGCCCGCCACCTTCGAGTCGGCCGTACTCCTGTGGGGCGAGGCGACCACGGGTGAGCACGGCACCGCCCTCGCCTTCTACCGCACGCTCCTCGCCCTCCTGGCCACCCACCCCGACCTCGGCGCCGGCCCCCCCGACGAGACCGACGCCCAGGCGTCACCCGCCGGGACGGTGGTGCTGCGCCGGGGCCGCGTGCTGGTGGTCGCCCACCTCCGCCCCGAACCGGCCCAGCTCGAGGTGGGCGACGGCTGGGTCGTGCTGGCCGCCACGCCGACGGCCAGCCTGGTCGGATCCACCGTCCGGTTCCCTGGCGTGGGCGCCCTCGTCCTGGAGATCCCCGCCACCGCCTGAGCCGGGGCTCGGTCAGCTCCCGCGGTAGAAGAACGTGCCGATCTGGGCCACGAACAGCAGGACCGGCAGGACGAGCCCTACGGCGCCACAGGCGATGCCGGCGATGGCCATCCCCCGACCCTGGCTCGGCTGGTCCCGGACCTGGGAGAGGCCGACGAAGCCCGTCGCCACGCCGGCGATGGCGAGCGGCAGACCAACGATGAAGCAGCACCCGGAGCCGGCGACCGAGGTGATGCCGAGGATCATGCTGACCAGGCAGAGCTGGTTCGTCGAGCTGCTCGCCGGCATCGGGCCCAGGGGCTGGCCGTAGGCGGGGGGCCCGGTCCAGCCCGGTGAGGTACCCCACGCCGGCGGCGGAGGCGGAGGCATGCTGGGCGGGCGCTCCTGCGGCCCTTCCTCAGGAGGAGGGGCGGGCGGCCAGCTGCTCACGGGCTCAGGCTCCCACGCCGAGCCACTCGACGCGCGCCACAGGCCTCGCGCCCTCGCTCGGCCCCACCGGGCTCCACCCTACGATCGGGCCCCGATGGAGCGCACCGAGGCGGCGACGAGGGTTGGCCCCCGGGTCGCCGGCCGGCGATCCCTTCTGGCCACCGACCCTTGAGAGATCCGCGCCCCCTGCGACTCCTGCCCCAGGCCCTGCGCCGACCCCCCTGGTCGCCCATCGACACCGTGGTCGCCCTCGTTGGCGCCCGCCTGGTCGACGGGACGGGGGGGCCGGCCCAGGGCGACGCCACCGTGGTCCTCGACCACGGCCGCATCCGCGCCGTCGGAGGCTCCCGGGCGGCGCCGGCCGGCGCCCGCATCGTCGACCTGCACGGAGCCTGGTTGACGCCCGGCGTCATCGACACCCACGTCCACCTTGGGCTGGCCGGCCGCTCGGGTCCCGCTTTCTCCGCTCTGCAGGGCCGCTCGGGCCCGGTGCTCTCCGCTCTGCAGGGCCGCTCGGGCCCGGTGCTCTCCGCTCTGCAGGGCCGCTCGGGCCCGGGTCGGATCGTCCGGCGGGGGGTGACGGCGGTGCGGGACCTCGGGTGGCCCCCGGAGCGGCTGGGCCCGCTGGTGGCCGAGGCCTGGTCGGTCGGGCTGCTCGTCCACGTCGTCGGGCCGATCCTCACCGCCCCCGGGGGCTACCCGACCCGGGCGGCCTGGGCGCCGACCGGGACCGCCCGCGAGATCGGGTCGGTGGACCAGGCCGTACGGGCCGTCGACGCCGTCATGGCCGGCGGCGCCTGCGCGGCGAAGGTCGGCCTCGACGATCGGAGCGGGCCGCTGCTGGACGTCCGCACCCTGGGCACCCTGGTGGAGCGGGCGGCCGAGTGGGGCCGGCCGGTCACCGCCCACGTCGGCTCGGCCGACGCCCTCGAGCTGGCCCTCGACGCCGGGGTGGCCGAGCTGGCCCACGTCCCCTTCTCTGCATCGCCGGTCCCCGACGACCTGGTGCACCGGGCCGTCGAGGCCGGCGTCCGCCTGGTGCCCACCCTCCACTGCCGCGACGCCGACCCCCCGGGTTCACGGGTGGCGGCCTCGGGCTTCCTCCGCCGCTGGGTGGCCGCCGGCGGGTCGGTCGTCTACGGCACCGACCTCGGCAACTCCTGCACGCAGCCAGGGGTCGACGGGCGGGAGCTGGCCCTGCTGTCGGCGGCCGGGATGGCCCCCGGGTCGGTGGTGGTGGCGGCCACCAGCGCGGCGGCCCACGCCATCGGCGCCGGCGACCTCACCGGCCGGGTCGCCCCCGGCCTGCGGGCCGACCTGCTCGTCCTCGACGCCGACCCTCTGACCGACCCGGTGGCCCTCGCCCGCCCCCGCTGGGTCATCGCCGGCGGCCGCCCCGTCGCCTGGTGACACGGCCCGCTCCACCACCACCGCTTCTGCCGGGAGTACGTATCGCTGGGCGCACCCCTAGTCCCGGCAGTTCGGAGGGCTACTCTGGAGGAGCGACGTTCTTGGTCTTCTCGATGACCTTGTCGATGAAGCCGTAGGCCAGCGCCTCCTGGGCGGTGAACCAGCGGTCGCGGTCGGAGTCTTCGGTGATGCGATCGAGGGTCTGCCCCGTGTGGTGGGCGATGCGCTCGGCCAGCTGGCGCTTGACGAAGATGGTCTGCTCGGCCTGGATGGCGATGTCTGCCGCCGAGCCCTGGAAGCCGGCCGACGGCTGGTGCATCAGGATGCGGCTGTGCGGGAGGGCGAAGCGCTTGCCCGGGGCGCCGGCGCACAGCAGGAACTGGCCCATTGAGGCGGCCAGGCCCATGCAGGTGGTGGACACGTCGCAGGGGATGAGCTGCATCGTGTCGTAGACCGCCAGGCCCGAGGTGACCGAGCCGCCGGGGCTGTTGATGTAGAGGTTGATGTCGCGATCGGCATCCTCGGCGGCGAGGAGCAGAAGCTGGGCGCACACCAGGTTGGCGCTGACGTCGGACACCTCGCTGCCCAGGAAGACGATGCGGTTCTTGAGGAGCTGCTGGTAGACGTCACCCAGCGGGTCGCCGCCACCGCTGCGGTTCTGGCTGAGGACGTTGGCTTCGGTCACGGTCGAGCAGGCTAGCGGGACCCCATCCGAACATCCGCAGCCGCGCCGACGGGCGGCGCAGAGAGGCCCCGGCTCCCCGAACATCGTGCCGGCGGCGGGATTCGAACCCGCACTGGGATGGCCCTAAACCATCTGCCTCCTGCCAATTGGGCTACGCCGGCCGGCGCGCCCGGCTGGGCCACCGAGGTTGGGCTCAGGGGCAGAGCCGGTCGGCACGAGCGTAGGCGGCGGCCTGCTCAGAGCGGGAGAGGCGGTTCAGCTCGCCCACGTTCAGACTCGAGAGGCGCTGGTCGCCACAACGGGCCTCGGCGACGGGGCGGGCGGCGATCGTGAGCGACAGGGTGAGGGCGACCAGCACCGTGGTGGTCAGGACCACCCGCCGCACGTCGGACTGCTCGCCCACGACCCGCACGAGGAGGCCGCCCACCACCCCGGCGATCAGGCCGCCCAGGTGGCCGCCGATGGCGATGCCGGGCAGGACGAAGGTGATGACCAGGTTGAGGATGAGGAGGCCGCCGACGCTCGTCTCGATCGGCGAGCGGCCCCGCCGGGCCTGGACGACCACCGCCCCCATCAGGCCGAAGACCGCACCCGAGGCCCCGACCGCCGGGGTGGTGGGGGGTTGCAGCAGCATCACCCCGATGGAGCCGCCGATCAGCGAGGAGGCATAGATCCCGAGGAAGCGGGCCCGGCCCAAACGTCCCTCGAGGGCCGATCCGAGCTGGAACAGGATCAGCATGTTGAACAGCAGGTGGATGATGCCGACGTGCAGGAAGCCGGAGGTGACCACCCGCCACACCTCGCCCTCCGCCACCTCGGCGGCCACGATCTGGCCGCGGCTGGTGAGGTCGGACGACTGCTGGCCGATGTAGGCGACCACGCTCAGGGCGATGAGGGTGTAGGTGACGTAGGGCGTGCCCCCCGTCAGGCCGAAGGCGCCGCCTTGCACGTCGCGCATGCGCCGCACGGCCGGTGCGCCCTTCAGGCACTCGGGGCACTGCCAGCCGACAGGGGCCGAGACCATGCAGTCGGTGCAGATCGGGCGGTCGCAACGGGTGCAGGTGACCGGCGCCGGGGCCTTCGGGTGGCGGTAGCAGGGGGGCTGGGTCGCCACCTCCGGTGTGGGGGGAGGCCAGGCCGCGGACATGTCCCAAGGAGGCTACCGACCGAGAACAGCTATCCGGTCTCAGGAGGGAGGCCAGCCGGAACGCCACACCACGCGCCCACCGCGGAAACGACCCGCCTCTGCCCGCTTTCCGTCAGAGATTCGACTCAGAATGAGACTCGCTCTATACTAAGCCGCGGGTGCTCTCCGCCCCGCCGCAATGAGGAGGAACCTCGTGAAGCCTGACATCCACCCCGAGTACCGGACCATCGCCTTCGAGGACGCCTCCACCGGCGAACGCTGGCTGTGCGGCTCGGTGGCGGTCACCCCCCTACTGGCCACCGTCGACGGTGTCGAGTACCCCCTGGTCCAGGTCGAGGTCTCGAACCTCACCCACCCGTACTACACAGGCAAGATGAAGCTGGTCGACTCGGGCGGTCGGCTGGAACGGTTCGAGCGCCGGTACGGGAGCCTGGCAGCGCGACGAGGCCGGAGGTGACCTCCAAGCTCGACCGGTCCGTGCCCGTCACCCTCCTGGCAGGGGCGGAGCCCGCTCCCGGACCTGAGGGTGCCGCCGCCATGGTGGGCACGGCGATCGAGGTCATGGGCCGACAGCCATCCGAGGTCGCCGTCGTCGCCCCCTGGGGGTGGGCCGAGGCCGCCCATGCCGCCGGGGTGCAGCGGGTGGTCGAGGTCGATGCCGAGGTCCGCTACCTCACCGACGGATGCGCCTGCTGCACGGTGCGGGCCGACCTCTACGGCCCGATGGCCACCCTCACCCGCGACCGGGACGTGCGGTCGAGATCCTGGTCGTCGACACCACCGGCACCCCGACGGTGGCGGCCAGGACCCTCCTCGAGCCCGAGGGCGACGGCAGCGGCGGCCGCCTGCACCGCTCCCTGTTCGCGCTGTCCGGGCCGGCGGCCACGGCCAGCCTGGTGGATGGCGCGTCGACCAGCCCTCTCGCCCACCAGGGCCTGCTCCTGGCTGACGCCGTCCTGATCTCCGACGCGGCGTCGTGCAGCCTCCAGGGCCGCCGCCGGCTGCGCAGCGAGATCTCGGCCCGCACCCCGCTGGCCAGGGTGGCCCTCGTCGGCCGCCCCACTCCTCCCGTGCCTCCGGGATGGACGGCGGGTCGGGCCACCCCTCCACCCTCGAGGCACCTCGGGCCCACCAGCTGGTTCGCATGTCCGCCGTCCTGTCCATCGCCGGAGCGGAGGTGCCGACCCGCCTCACCGGCATCGGTCGCGCCTCGCTCATCAGACGCATCGACGCCTGGACCGGTCCCCGGCACAGCTCGGTGGTCCTGCTGGCCACCGGCTGGCCGGGCGACGTCGACGAGCTGGCCAGCGACCTGGCCGGCTGCGTGGCCCAGGGCTCGTGACCGTGACCACGCCAGGAGCGGCCTGGAGCGCCTGGGTGGGCGCCGGCGTCGTTGCCCTCGATCCCACCCCCGACCTGAGCGGCGTCCAGGCGCTGACCACGACGGGCATGCTCTGGACCCTGGAAGCCGACACTGGCGAGGTGCGGGCTTGCGCCCCTGTCGCCCCGGCTGACCGCCTCGTCGGCGTCACCCAGCTCCCCGTGAACCGTCGGACCGAGGCTTCGCCAGATACGGCTCCGACCAGCTTCGCGCCGGCGGTCGATGCCCCGGCGGGAGGCGCGCTCGCTCCCCCGTCGTCCCCACCGACTTCCAGCTGGGGGCTGCGACTGGAGGTCGACCGCGTCCACTTCGGCTACCTGCCCGGCGTCCCGGTCCTCCACGGCGTCTCGCTCGACATCGCTTCCGGGGAACGGGTCGTGGTGGTGGGATCCAGCAGAGCCGGCAAGACCACCCTGGCCACCCTGCTGTGCGGGACGCACCGGGCCACCTCCGGCGAAGTGCGCATCGGCGGGGTGCCGATCGCCGCCATCGAGCCGACCGAGCTGCCCCGGCTGGTGGCCATGGTCGCCCAGGAAGGCCATGTGTTCACCCGGTCCGTCGCCGACAACGTCCGCCTCGCCCGTCCCGATGCCACCACCGAGGACGTGCGTGCTGCCCTGGCGGCCGTCAGCGCCCTCGCATGGAGCGAAGGCCTGCCCGATGGCCTCGACACCGTGGTGGGCGCCAGCCACGAGCTCACCCCACCCCAGGCCCAGCAGCTCGGCCTGGCCCGCCTCCTCTGCGCCGACCCACCGGTCGTCATCCTCGACGAAGCCACCGCCGAGCTCGACCCCACCGCCGCCACCCGCACCGAACGTCACCTCGACCGCGCCCTGGCCGGACGCACCGTGCTCACCATCGCCCACCGCCTCGACGCCGCCGCCCGGGCCGACCGGGTCGTGGTCATGGACGCCGGCACCATCGTGGCCACCGGCACGCACAGCCAGCTGCTGGAAGCCGGCGGCAGCTACGCCCAGCTGTGGGCCCACTGGACCGCCGACCGGTATCGCAGCAACGGCCAGCGCACCCAAGGCGACTGAGCTGAGCCTTCGGCCCGACGACTCTGCCCCAGGCCCAGGTCCGCCGTGCAGGAGACGCACCCATCGGGCGATCGGGACCAGCTACCGAGCCTGTAGCTAGGTGGATTCTATCTGCTAAGGTAGAATCGCTATGGCCCTGAGCATCAAGGACCCGGAGACCGATCGGCTTGTGCGGGCACTGGCTGCCGAGACGGGTGAGTCGATCACCGAGGCGGTGGCCCGGGCCGTGCGCGAGCGGCTCGACCGGGTGAAGGGCTCCCGCCAGGGGCCTGACCTCCTGCGGTCCATCGAGACCCTGGCTCAGCGGTGCGCCGCTCTTCCCGTGCTCGACCAGCGGTCCACCGAACAGATCCTCGGGTACGACGACCAGGGCCTGCCCACCTGATGGTGATCGACACCTCGGCGCTGGTCGCCATCCTCTTCAATGAGCCGGAGAGGCCCCGCTTCTCCGAAGCCATCGTCGCCGACCGCCGCCGGCTGGTCTCTGCGGCCACGCTGCTCGAGACCGCCATCGTCGTCGAGGCTCGCCGCGGCGAACCGGCGGGACGGGAGCTCGATCTCCTGCTCCACCGGATCGGTGCCGACGTGGTGGCGGTGACCGAAGAGCAGGTCGAGCTGGCCCGGGCGGCGTGGCGCCGCTACGGGCGGGGTCGCCACGCCGCGGCGCTGAACTATGGCGACTGCTTCTCCTACGCGCTGGCCCGCCACGCTGGCGAGCCGCTGCTGTACAAGGGCGACGACTTCACCAGCACCGACGTGACCAGCGCGGTGGTGGGCCTGGCGGCGGTCACCGACGACGACGTGGGGAGCCGGTGACCCGGCGGGCCGGCTAGGGGGCGAGCAGGTAGCCGCGGGCGTCCTCCAGGATGCGGGGGATGGCCAGGGCGTAGCCGGAGTTCGGGTAGCTCGCAGCTCGACACACGTTCCGCTCATACCTGGCTACGCTCTGTGGTATGAGCACGGGTCGCGTGACGGTTTCGATGCCTGAGGAGCTGCGGAGCGCCGCGTCTGAGATCGCCAAGCAGCTCGACGTGTCCTTTTCTGCCGTGGTCACCGCGGCCCTGGCCGACTGGATGCGGGGAAGGCTGGTGGACGCGTGGCTGGCCGAGCACCAGGCCACCCACGGATCCTTCGACGAGGCGGAGCTTCAGGACCTGGCGGCCGAGGCCGGGGTGCCCTACCTCGCGCCGGGCCGGGTAGCGAAGCCGGCGGCGTGAACGTCGTCCTCGATGCCGGCGCTCTCATCGCCATTGACCGGGACGACCGCCGAGTCGCCGGGCTGATCGAGCTGGGTCGTCGGGCCGGCGCCAGGCTGGTGACCGTGGCACCGGTCGTGGGCCAGGCGTGGCGCGGCTCTGCCCGGCAAGCCCGCCTCGCCCGGCTCCTCGGCATGCTGGAGATCCGCTCCACCGCCACCGGCGAGGCGCGGGCCGCCGGCGAGCTTCTGGCCGCCACCGATACCGCGGACGTCGTCGACGCGCTCCTGGCCGGCGTCGCCTTTCCTGGCGACCAGCTCCTCACCAGCGACCCCGACGACCTCCGTGCCCTGGTCGCCGGCCACCGCGTACCCGTCACGGTCGTCGCCATCTGAAGGCGCCCGGCGGCCGGGCCAGTGCTTTCAGAAGAGGACCCATCGCGCTAGCGTCGCTCCGTGGCCACACTCCACCTGCGAAACGTCCCGGCTGAGCTCGACGCTGCCTTGGCGGCGGACGCCAGGGCCGAGGGGGTCTCGAAGAACCGGCGGGCGATCGACGTGCTGCGACGGGGGCTCGGGCTCGACCAGGTGGAGCGGTCTGGCCTGGTGGCCGAGATCCGCTCCGGTCGTCGAGAGGTCGCGGTGGATGTGGCCGGGCTGATCCGGGGAGACCGCCCTGGCGACGGCTGATCCCGAGCAGGACCGGCTGGTGGTCCTCGACGCCTCTGTCCTGGTCGAGCTGGTCATCGCCGGCCGCCATCGCCGCGGGGCCGACGCTCTGCTCACCCGCTACGAAGGCTCGCCTCCGCTGACCCTGATCTCCGCCGCCCACGGGCTGGTCGAGGCGCTCAGCGCCCTGCGGCGCCTCACGTTGCGCCGGGACCTCTCGGCCGAGGACGGCACCATCGCCGTCGGGTGGCTCCGCGCCCTTGACCTGGTGCTCGATGCCACCTCGCCCCGGGCCCACCGGATCTGGGAGCTGCGTCACACCATGACCGCCTACGACGCGGCCTATGCCGCCGCCGCCGAAGCGTTCGGAGCACCCCTGCTCACCGCCGACGAGCGCCTGCGGCGCGGCTGCATCGAAGCCGGGATACCGGCGCTCCTACTCGACGAGCTGAAAGCCCCTACAACGCTGACCGGACCGTCGTGATCACGGCGCGGTGGGCATCGGTGGCTACCGGCGGATGCGGGGGGCGTGGAGGCGAGGTCGTCGAGGATGCTCCCGGCGGACAGGTAGCCCGACACCAGCCACGAGAAGGGCACCTCGATCACCGTGCCGGCGCGGGCGGCGGGGAGCTGCTGCTAGAGCGGCGACCTGGCGCGACGATCGCAATCCGGTCGAGGCGATCGGTCATGGTGTGCCCTTCCTTCGGCGTGGTCTGGGTGTGGGGCCATCAGCCGGCTTCGGGGTGCTCGAGGTGGTGGCGGAGGCGTTCGGTGCGGCAGTCGTCCTCACGGAACGGGCAGGTGGTGCAGTAGCTGTCGCCGCTGGGGTCGAGGGGGCCGTCGTGGTCTTGTAGTAGAGGCAACAGGTGCCCTTGGACCTGGAACAGCGCCTCGCCGCCGCTCCAGGTGACGGGGAACGGCGTTGACCGCAGCCGGAGGAGGCCCTGGTGCTCGGCCATGCGATCGAGGATCGCCTGGGCCTGGCGCCACGCCTCCTGCCCGTCGCCTGAGGTGTCGACGTCCAGGGATGCCGACATCTCGAGTGAGGACCTGGCCCTGTTCGACGCCCTCCTCATCCAGACCGACCAGTTCCTCACCGACGGGACGGGACCGCCGAGGGAGCGCCGGGTTCGGGCGGCCGAGGCGATCCCCCACGCCAGCCGCCAGGTCCGCGACTTGGTCGGTAGCGCCCTGACCGCCGGGACGCCGATCGGCGTCGAGTTGCGCCGCGACCGCGACGGGGACTGGCAAGGCAGCGACTACTACCAGGCGCTGCCGAACCCGCTGAGCCTGCTCATCCTCGGGGCCGCCCGCTTCCAGGCCGGCGACGACGTCACCGTCATCATCCAACGGGCCGGGTGCCCCGACCTGCGCCGCCACGCCCGCTGGCCCTTCGGCCTGCCCGTGGCCGAGCAGCTCACCCGCCCCGACCGGACACCGTCTACGACCTCGAGCACCTGCGAGGAGCCCAGCAGATGAACCTCCACCCGACCAGGTCACTCCGATGCCGAAAGGTAGGCCGCTGAGGTTGAGGCGGCGCTCCACGTGAAGGGGCCGGCAGCGGGTGGGCCCCCGGGAGGGCGGGCCCACCCGGACGCCGGTGCTTACGGTGTGGCCTCGTCGGTTGGCGGGGGCGTGCAGGCCACACCCCGGGCCTGGGCCGAGACCCAACGGCCGAAGTTGCCGCATTCGGACGGGTACTCCGGGCCGCGCTGGGCGGCGGCGGAGACGGTTTGGCCGAACCCGGGGGGCGGACCCCCGCTCACGGCTTCGTTGGCCTCGACGGGTGCCTTGGGGGCGGGTGCCTCCTGGGCGGCGGCCGGCCCGAGCAGGGCGAGCAAACCGGCGACGGTGGCGCCGGTGGCGGCGAGCACCCCGGCGCGTGTGCGGATGAGGGTCATGAGCAGTCGTCGGCGCCACCGTGGTGCTGGCGGTGCGAAGGCGCCGCTCCCCCGGTCCGAGCGCCACCGACGAGCCGGCGGAGGCCTGACCGTGCTGGAGGTTCAGTCCATCAGCGTCAACCTGGGCACCACCAAGGCGCTGCAGGACGCCACCCTCACCGTCGCCGCCGGCGGCTTCGTCGGGCTCATCGGCCCGAACGGGGCCGGCAAGACCACTCTGCTGCGCGCCCTGCTCGGGCTCCTGAACCTCAGCCAGGGCCGCGTCCTCATCGACGGCGTCCCGCCCGACCAGGCCCGAGCCGCCGTGGGCTACGTGCCCCAGCGGCACGGCTTCGCCTGGGACTTCCCCGTGTCGGTCACCGAAGCCGTGCTCAGCGGCCGGACCCGGGCCATCGGCTGGCTGCGGCGCCCCAAGGAGCGGGACCACGCTGCGGTGGCCGAGGCCCTCGACCGGGTGTGCATGGCCGACCTGGCCCACCGACCGCTCGGGCAGCTCTCCGGCGGTCAGCGCCAGCGGGTGCTGGTCGCCCGGGCCCTGGCCGGCAACCCCCGCCTGCTCCTGCTCGACGAGCCCTTCACCGCCGTCGACGTTCCCACCCAGGAGCTGCTGACCGAGCTGATCATCCGCCTGGCCGCCGAGGGGGCCGCCCTTCTCATGGCCACCCACGACATCGGGGCCGCCCGACGCTCCTGCAACCGGCTGTGCCTCCTCAACCGCACCGTCATCGCCGAGGGCACCCCTGAGGAGCTCGGTGACCCCGCCCAGCTACTCCTTCGGCAGCGGGATCGTGCTGATCAGCACCCAGGACAGCTACACCGGCGACCTGGCCTCGTTCCTCTTCGGCCAGATCCTGGCCGTCGGCGCCGACGACGTACGCAACGTGGTCGTGCTCGGCGTGGTGCTCCTGGCCGTGTCGCTGCTCGTGCGCAAGGAGCTGGTGGCCGTCACCCCCTGAGCGACGGCAGGCGCGGGAGCTTTCCGGCTGGGTCGCACCCGGCTGGGCGAGACTGCAGCGATGCGCCGTTCGACGGGACCTGCACGATCGGTCGCCGTCCTGCGGATCGTGGTCGGGGTGATCGCCGCCGTCACCGTCCTCGGGCTGGTCCTGCTGTGGCCGTCCGGAGAGGTGGCCGACCTGTCGGAGGCGACCGAGGGGATCGCCTTTGTCGACGCCACGGTGACGAGCGTCGAAGTCGTGTCCTGCACCGATCCCTCGGAGGGCCTGCCGACCGACTGCCAGTCGGTGGGCGTGGAGCTCACCTCCGGCCCGGATGGCGGGTCGGCCACCACGTTCCTGAGCTCGCTGGTGGACTTCCGGGCCCCCCGCTTCACCTCTGGCGACCGGGTGGTGCTGGCCTCCAACCCCCTCGCCCCTCCCGAGTTCCGCTACAGCTACGTCGAGCTCCAGCGCGAGACGCCGCTGCTGCTGCTCGGCGTGGCCTTCGTGGTCGTGGTCGTCGGGTTCGGGCGCTGGAAGGGGGTGCGGGCTCTCGCCGGCCTTGCGGTGAGCCTGGCCCTGATCCTCGGATTCTTGTTGCCCTCGCTGCTCCGGGACAACAACCCGGTGGCCGTCGCCCTCGTCACCGTCTCCGCCGTCGCCTTCGCCGCCCTCTACCTGACCCACGGCGTCTCGGTGTCGACCACGGTCGCCCTGCTCGGGACCCTGGCGGCGGTCGGCCTCACCACCGGCCTCGCCCTGATCGTGACCGCCGCGGCGAGCCTGACCGGGCTGTCCGACCAGAGCTTCCAGGTGCTGCGGGTCACCGCCGAGGCCATCGAGCCGCGAGGCATCCTGATCGCCGGGATCGTGGTGGGGGTGCTCGGCGTGCTCGACGACGTGACCGTCACCCAGGTGTCGGCGGTCAACGAGCTGCGACGGGCCGATCCCACCCTGTCCGGCCAGGCGCTCTACCGCTCGGCCATCCGCATCGGCCGCGATCACGTCGCCTCGGCGGTCAACACCCTGGTCCTGGCCTACGTCGGCGCCTCGCTGGCCCTGATGCTCTTCTTCCTCCAGGAGGGCCGGTCGATCGGGCGGGTCGTCAGCCGGGAGATCGTGGCCATCGAGATCGTCCGCATGCTCGTGGGCAGCATCGGTCTGATCCTGTCGGTCCCCCTGACCACCGCGCTGGCCGTGGTGACCGCCACCCCCGACGACATGGGGCACGGGCACGGGCATGGGCATGGGCATGGGCATGGGCATGGGCTGCGGAAGGGTTCAGCGAACGCCGAGGGCGCCTGAGTGACCCTCAGGCACCGCTGGGGAACAGCTCAGCCGCAATGGCTGTCGCCTCGCAACGGACCTGCAGGTCGTGCACGATGCATCCGGCGGTTGAGTCGTCCAGGCCCACCGCCGCGCCAGCCGGCGCCGCATCTGCAGACACATGTGTTCTGCATGGATATAGGTTGAGCGCATGAAGATGCTGCAGATCCGCAACGTGCCCGACGACGTCCACCGGTCCCTGAAGGCGAGAGCGGCGATGGAGGGTCGATCGCTGTCCGAGTTCGCCTTGGGAGAGCTGCGTCGATCACTGGAACGTCCCACGCGTCGAGAGCTGGTCGAGCGGGTGCAGGGGCGCGAGCGAGCCGTCGTCGCCGAAGCCTCCGCCGACGCCGTACGAGCAGAGCGCGAGGCCCCCTGATGGTGCTCGACGCCTCGGCGGTGGTGGAGTGGCTCCTGGGATTGCCCCGGGCCGCCGAGGTCGGCGAACGGCTCACCCAAACCGACAGCGTCCTGCACGCGCCGCACCTGCTCACCGTCGAGGTCGCCCAGGTCGTGCGTCGCTACGTCGCCGCCGGGGAGGTCGCCGCCGGGCGCGGCGCCGAGGCGCTCGAGGACCTAGCCGACCTCGACGTGGTGCTCCACCCCCACGGACCGCTCCTGCCCACGATCTGGCGGCTCCGGGCGAACCTGACGACCTACGACGCGTCGTACGTGGCTCTGGCGATGGCCCTCGACGCCACTCTTGTCACCCTCGACGGTCGCCTCGCCGCCGCACCCGGACACGACGCCCGGGTCGATCTCATCGCCTGAGCCAACTCGGCCAGGTCCTCGGTTGTGTCCTGTTCGTCCACAGGGGTGGGTGGCCCCACTCGGTGACGGCCCTCCTGCCGGCTGACTACTCCCGACCGACCTCGGTGCGCGACCCTCATACCTGGTTCGTCTCGCCAGGTCCGAGCGCGCTGAGCAGCTGCTCGACCGCCGTCGTCGCCGTGGCCACCGGAAGGCCCTCCGCGAGCCCCCGCAGCCGGGACGCCTGGCCGTGACGGCGCAAGGGCAGCGAGAGAGCGCTGAGGGCGAGCATGCCGGCGGACACCAAGGTCACCGCGGCGCCGCCGGCCAGGCCCCAGATCGCCGAACCGGCGAGGCCGAGGAAGCCGGCTCCGGCGCCGAGGGCGGCCGAGAGGACGAACAGGCGGGAGCTGCGGTCGACCCAGAGACGGGCCGTCAGCGGGGGCGCTATCAGCAGGGTGACCACCAGGATCGTGCCCACCGCGGTGACGGCGCACGCCACCGTGACGGCCACGGCGGCCAGCACCAGCACACCGATGGCGCGCACCGGGTAGCCCATGGCCCCGGCCGTCAACGGGTCGAAGGCCGTGACCAGCAGCTCTTGTTGGCGAGGAAGAGGAGGAAGAGGAGGATCACGCCCGCCACCAGGGTGGCGGCGAGGTCGGCGGGCGTGATCGTGAGCACCGACCCGACCAGGAACGCCTCGAGGTCCTTCGAGCTGCCGGGCTGGGTGGTGAGCATCAGGACACCGACGGCGAACGCCCCGGCCAAGGCGATGCCCGTCGCCGTGGCGTGACCGAGGCGCCGCACCGAGCCGATCCCGGCGGTGACCCCGACCAGGGCCAGGGAGCCGGCCGCACCGCCGGCCAGGAGGCTCACCCCCAGCAGCGAAGCAGCGACGACACCCGGGAAGGCGGCGTGCGCGGCAGTTTGGGCGAAGAAGGCGAGCCGGCGCAGCACGACGTGCACACCCACTGCGCCGCACAACCCGCCGACCAGGACCGCCTCGGCCAGCGCCCGCCGGAACAACGGGGACTGCAACGACCGCCAGAGATGATCCACAGAGGAACTATAACCGTTCTCGTTAGGAGACGCCTAGCCTTCGGGGGAGACTGCGAAGCTGCTGGATGGCGACGGTGACCGCCAGGAGGCCGGTGGCAGCCAGGGCGATGGCCGAGCCTCCGGCCACATCCCACTGGGCCGACGCGGCGATGCCCGCCACCCCGGCCACGGCGCCGAACGCGGCACCGAGGACCATCATCCGACCGATCCTGGTGGTCCACTGGCGGGCGGCGAGGGCAGGAGTGACGAGCAGGGCGACCGACAGGATGGTGCCCACGGCCCGGATGGAGGTGACGACGGTGAGGGCCACCATGACCAGGACGAGGACCTCGAGGCGGGACGAGCGGTAGCCGGCGGCCCGGGCCCCGACGGCGTCAAAGGCGGAGAACACCAGCTCCTTGTGGAACCCGGCCAGTCCCACCACCACCACGAGACCGAACAGCGCGGTCATGGCCAGGTCGCCGGCGTTGACGGTGAGGATGTCGCCGACGAGGAACCCGGCCAGGTTCCTGGTGGCGCTGGACTGAGCCGACTGCAGCAGCACGCCGAGGGCGAAGGCACCGGCGAGCGCCACGCCCGTGGCCGTCGAGGCTTCGAGCCGTCGGGTGCAGCCGATGGTGGCCACGGCGAGGACGAGGCCGAGGGCGGCGACGGCGCCACCGAGGTAGACGCTGACGCCCAGGATCCCGGCGAGCACCACCCCGGGGAAGGTGGCGTGGGAGAGGGCGAGGGTGAAGAACGGGAGCCGGCGCAGCAGGACGTGGACGCCGACGGCGCCGCACAGCGACCCGACCAGGACGGCCTCGAGCAGCGCCCGGCGGATCAGCGGTGAGCCCAGCTGGTCGAGGATCCTCACGCTGAGGCGGCGATCGCCGGCCCGGGTACGGTGGGCGCCCGACGCCGACGGCGCACCAACGTGGAGAACGCCGCGGTCAGCACGAAGGCGAGGGTGAGGGCGACCACGACCGTCGACCCCGAGCCGAGGCGCACGCCGTGGTTGAGCGACGCCTCATAGCTGGCGGCCAGGCCGAGGTAGCCGCAGAGGCCGGCGGCGCCGACCGCCACCACGATCATGGGACCGATCCGCTCGCTGACCAGCCGGGCGATGGCCCCGGGCACCACGAGCAGGGCGATGACCAGGACCGTCCCGACGGCACGGACCCCAGCCACCACGACCAGGGCGACGAGGCCGTTGACGACCAGGTCGAGGAGGAGGGTGCGGTAGCCCATGGCCTCGGCGGCCACCGGGTCGAAGGCCCGCAGCACCAGCTCCTTGTGGGTCAGCCCGAGGACCAACAGGACACCGACGGCGATGGCCGTGGTCTCGATGATCTCGGTGGTGTCGACGGTGAGGATGCGGCCGAAGAGCAGCGCCGTCAGGTCGGCCGTGTAGCTGCTCTGGGTCGACACGATGACCACCCCGAGTGAGAAGAAGGCGCCGACCAGCACGCCGAGGGCGGCGTCGTGGTCGATGCCTCGGATCCGGGTGGCGGCCGTCAGCAGGACCGCCGAGGCCAGACCGGCGACGAGGGCACCGAGGAACAGCGAGTGGCCGGCGACGAAGGCGATGGCGATCCCGGGGAAGATGGTGTGGGTGAGGGCGTCGCCGACGAAGGCCAGGCGGCGGAGGAGCACGTAGACGCTCACCACGCCGGCCAGGGCCGACAGAACCAGGATCTCGACCAGGGCGCGCTGCATGTAGGCGTCGCGGAAGGGCTCGACCATCAGGCGGAACATCCTGTGCCTGAGTCCTCAGCCGGTGGTGGTGACGACGGTGGCCCCGGACGCCAGCTGCACGGCGCGGCTGCCGTAGGCCTCGGCCAGGGTCCCGGGCGTGATCGCCTCGCCGATGGGGCCGTAGGCGACCCGGCGACGGTTGAGCACGCAGGCGTCGCCGCAGGTGAGGTGGGCCACGGCCAGGTCATGGGTGGACATGACGACGCCGACGCCGTCGGCCCGCATCCGGGCCAGGACCTCGATGAGGATGTCGGTGGTGGTGGCGTCCAGCCCGTTGAACGGCTCGTCGAGGAGGAGGAGCTGGGCGTGCTGGGCGATGGCCCGGGCCAGCAGCACCCGCTGGCGCTGACCGCCCGACAGGGTGCCGAAGCGGTCCTTGGCCCGATCAGCCAGCCCGACCTCGGCCAGCGCCTCCATGGCCTGACGACGGTCGTCGGAGCCGGGCCGGCGGAACCAGCCGATGGCCCGGTAGCGCCCCATCAACACCACCTGGAGGACGCTGACGGGGAACTCGGCGTCGAGGGTGTCGGCCTGCTGGACGTAGCCGACCCGCTCACGGGCATCCTCGGGCCGCTGGCCCAGCACCTCGACCCGACCCTCGGTGAGGGGGAGCAAACCCAGGATCGCCTTCAGCAACGTCGACTTGCCGGCACCGTTGGGCCCGATGAGGGCCACCGCCTCACCCGGGGCCACGCTGAGCGAGACGTCGTCGAGCGCCAGGTCGCGCCCGTAGCTGACGCTCATCCCCTCGACGGCGAGGAGCGCCGAGCTCGCCGTCGGATCAGCTGCCGTCGGGTCAGCTGAGGTTGTCAACGATGACCTTGGTGTTGTGCTCCAGCATCTTGATGTAGGTGTCCCCGTCGGAGCCATCGGGGCCGAGGGTGTCGCCGTAGAGGGCGTCCTCTCCAGCAACCACCTTGACCCCGGCTTCTGAGCCGATGGCCTCTGCCGTCTTGGGGGGTAGCGAGCTCTCGGAGAAGACGGCCCTGGTCCCGGTGGACTTGATGGTGGCCACGATCTCGGTGATCTGGGTGGCCGAGAGCTCGGCCGAGGTGTCGAAGCTGGGGATGATCGAGCCCACGAACTCCAGGCCGTAGTGGTCGATGTAGTAGCCGAAGGCGTCGTGGTTGGTGACCAGCTTCTTGTTGGTCAGCCCCGCCACCTGGTTCTTGATGTCGGTGTCCAGCTTGGTGAGCTTGTCCTTGTAGGTGGCCAGGTTCTTCTGGATGTCAGCGGCGGCGTCGGGAGCGGCCTTCTCCATGGCCGCGGCCATGCTCGTGACCATCACCACCACGTTCTGGGGGTTGTGCCAGATGTGGGGATCGCCCTCCTCGTGCTCCTCCTCGGCCTCGGGCTCCTCGCCCTCGTGCTCTTCGGAGCCCTGGCGGATGGTGATGCCTTCGCTGGCATCGACGATCTGACCCTTCGGCGCCGCCGCCTTGATCGTGTCGTCGAACCAACCCTCGAGGTCGACGCCGTTCTTCACGATCACGTCGGCCTTGGCCAGAGCATCGATGTCGGCCGGCGACGGCTCGTAGTCGTGGGGGTCGACGTTGGCCTTCAGCACGCCGTACACCTTCACCCTGCTGCCGCCGATCTCCTTGGCGAAGTCGGTGAGCTGGGTGGTGGTGGTGACCACCGAGATCACCTTGCCCGCCGCCACGCCGGTCGTTGAGGCGCTGGTCGTGGGGGTCTCGTCGGTGGTGCAGGCACCGCTGGCGACGAGCAGGACGGCCAGGCCGGCCGAGGTGATGATGCGACGCATGGACAGGTCCTCTCAGATGCAGAACCGGAACAATAACGGTTCCTGATCTGAAGTCAAGTCGGTGGGCCTCGACGACAGCCCAGGAGAAGGGGCCATTCTCAGCAGTTCTCGACATCGGGGCTAGCCTGCCTGCCGTGATGCCGGACCTCCACGAGACCGCCCTCGCCCGCCTGCGGGCCGACGGCCAGCGCTACACGACCAACCGCCGATCCGTCGTGGAGGAGCTGGAGCGGTCGGACCGGCCGGTCAGCATCCCCGAGCTGCTCGTGGCGCTGAAGGACCTGGCCCAGAGCTCGGCCTACCGCACCCTCAGCGTCCTCGAGCGGGCGGGGGTCGTGCGCCGGCTGGTCACCCAGGACGAGTTCGCCCGCTACGAGCTGGCCGAGGACCTGACCGAGCACCACCACCACCTCATCTGCAGCCGCTGCGGGGTGATCGAGGACTTCACCGTCCCCGACAGCCTGGAGACCGAGCTCGAGCGGGTTCTGCGCCGCGTGGCCTCCCGCCGGGGCTTCGCCAGCGCCAGCCACCGCCTGGACCTCGTCGGCACCTGCGCCAGCTGCAACGCCTGAGTCGCCGAAGCCCTGCGGCGACGACCCGGCTTGACAATCACATGCAGACATTGCAATGTATGCGGGTGAACGCACGGACGCCTGAGGAGCTCCAGCAGCCCGCTGGCCTTCTGAAGGCGCTCGCCAGCCCCCTGCGGCTGGCCATCGTCCTGCAGCTGCGCGACGGCGATCGCTGCGTGCACGAGCTCGTCGACGCCACCGGCGCCACCCAGGCGCTCGTCTCCCAGCACCTGCGGGTGCTGCGGGGGGCGAACGTGGTGGTCGGCCAGCGGCGGGGCAGGGAGATCGCCTACCGCCTGGCCGACGACCACATCACCCACATCGTCCTCGACGCCATCACCCACACCGACGAAGGAGCAACCCCGTGAGCACCCACACCACCCACGCCGACCACGATCACACCCACGCCGCCGACTGCGGCCACGTGGCCGTCGACCACGACGGCCACACCGACTACATCCACGACGGCCACGCCCACCACGCCCACGACGCCCACTGGGACGAGTGCGAGCTGCCCCACGTCGTGCACGCCGACCATGATCACGACCACGCCGAGGGCTGCGGCGACGAGACCGTGGTGCACGGCGACCACGTCGACTACATCCACAACGGCCACCGCCACGCACTCCACGACGGCCACTGGGACGAGCACTAGCCCCGGCCCACCGGCCGCCCTGCCCTGAGGCGGGCGGTGCTCGAGCCACGGCGCGCCCGGTTGGGCCGTCGTGGCTGTCAGGCTCTGGCCGATGCGGCGGCCCCTCCTGCTCGTTTTCGCCCTCGTGGCTGCGATCATCCTGGCCGGCTGCCCCCAGGACAGCGGCACCCGACGGGCGGCGAGCACCACCACGACCCAACGGCCGGCCACCACCACCACGACCGCCCCGGGCCAGGCTCCGGAGGAGGGGCCCGATCCGGCCCCGGCCCCCGACGACCTGCCCCGGGCGGTGCTGCTCGGCGGGGCCAAGCTGACCTCGGTGGCCCTCGACAGCGGCCGGCCTACCGACATCCCCAACCCCCGCCTCGAGAACGGCCTGCAGGTGGTCGGGCTGCTCGACCGGGCCTACGGCGCCATGGTGCTGGTGCGGGGTCCCCTCCCCCAGGACGCGGGCGCGGTCTACGTCCTCAACGACAACGAGCACCTCCCCCGCTCGCTCGGCACCGGGGTGCGGGCCGTGGCCGGCGGCACGACCGCCGAGGCCTGGATCGCCAACGCCAGCGCCCCCGAGGCGGTCTCCGAGGTTCGGCGGGTCGACCTCAGCAGGGACGTGCCCACGCTCATGCAGTCGGTGGTGCCTGGCCGGACCCTGGCCGCCTTCGGGGCCGGCGGCCTGATCGTCACCCCGGTTGAGCGCTCCGGTCGCATCGACGTGGTCGAGCCCGTGCGCGGCTCGACCACCCGGACCCTGGCCCCCAACGGCAGCTTCCTCGGCGCCGACGGCCAGCGGGCCGTGGTGCTGGCCGACGCCGATTGCCCGGTCACCTGCTCGGTGCTCGTCGCTGGCCCGGCCGGCGACCGCACCTGGCCGCTGCCCGCCGGCCTGCAGCCCGAGGTCAACGCGGCGGCCGTGGCCAGCGGCGCCGTGCTGTTCGTGGCCCGCCAGGCCGGAGGAACCGGCGGCTCGGCCGGCACCCAGGGGCCTCGGCACCTGTACGTCCTCGACCTGACCAGCGGCGAGGTGAAGGACGTGCAGGTCGATCTGCCGCCCGAGACCGGCCCACCGCCGATGGCGACCGACGCCCAGGGCCGTTGGGCCTTCACCCGGATCGGCCCCTCCGAGCTGGTGGGGGTGCGGCTGGCCACGGCCGAGCCCGTGCGGTTCCCCTTCGAGCTCGAGCCGTGGGGGGCCATCGCGGTGACGGCCGGCGGGGCCTGTGAGTGCGGCGGCGGCGGGGGCGGCGGCGGCCCGTCCGTCTGAGCCCTGGGCACCGGTAGGGTCGGCCCGCCGTGGGCGTCCCCGAGGTGTTCGTCCCCGACCGGGTCGAGGTGTTCTCGCTCACCGACTGCGACCTCCACGAGGCCACCGGCACCGTGCGGTTGTCCTACGCCCTCGACGACCTGGCCCTCACCGAGGTGGTGCAGCTGCCGCCCGGCCAGGCGACAGCCGCCGACGAGGCCCTGATCCGACTGCTGTGGCTGGCGGCGGCGCCCTCGTACTACAAGGCGGCCACCCCGCCCACCGTGACCGTCACCGGCGGCCTGTCCCCCTCCGAGCGCCGCTTGCTGGACGGCCTTCTCGGGCCCGGGCTGGGCGAGCTGTACTTCGTCAACGGCCTCGACCCCACCGGACCCGTCATCGAGGCGCCCGGGCGGTCCGACCGGCCCGGCGGGCCACTCGGCTTGGCCCGCCGCAGCCTGGTGCCGGTGGGCGGCGGCAAGGACTCGTGCGTCACCATCGACGCCCTGCAGTCGGCCGGGGAGGACCCCCTGCTGGCCAGCGTCCGCCGCTTCCCGGTGATAGACGCCGTCCTCGACCGGGCCGGCGGCGAGGCCGTGCACGTGGGGCGGGCCCTCGACCCCCTGCTCCTCGAGCTGAACCGGCGGGGGGCCCTTAACGGCCACGTGCCGGTGACGGCGGTGGTCAGCCTGGTGCTGTGCCTGGTGGCCGTGCGGGCCGGCTGCGACCGGGTGGTGATGTCGAACGAGCGGTCGGCATCGGAGGCCACCCGGGACTGGCGGGGAGCGGCGGTGAACCACCAGTGGTCGAAGTCGCTGGCCGCCGAGGAGCTGTTGGCCGGTGTCATCGGCGCCACCGTCGGCCCCGCACTGAGCTGGTACAGCCTGCTGCGGCCCTTCTCCGAGCTGGCCATCTGCCGGCTCTTCGCCGAGCGGGGCCGGCGGTTCTTCGACGTCTTCTCCTCGTGCAACGCCGCCTTCCGCCTCGACAGCGCCCGCCGGATCGACGGCTGGGACCGCAGCTGCCCCAAGTGCCGCTTCGTGGCCCTGGCCCTGGCCCCGTGGCTCGACCGGGCCGAGGTGGTGGCCATCCAGGGCGGCGACGTCCTCGACGACGAGGTGCAGACCGAGGGCCTGGCTGCGCTGGTCGAGGCCGGCCAGCCCAAGCCCTTCGAGTGCGTGGGTGAGGTGGCCGAGAGCCGGGTGGCCGTCCGCCTGGCCACCGAGCGGGCCGGGTGGTCGGGGGCCCGGGCGCTGGCCACCGTGGCCGACCGGCTGCGCGGCGACGGCGCCTGGCCGGACGACGCCGACGTTGCCCGTGCCCTCACCCCCGACCTCGACCTGGCGGTGCTGGTACCGGGCTCCCACCGCCCGATCGTCGAGGACCTGGCCCGGACAGGCGCCTGACCGTCTGCCGGCCCGACCTCAGCGCGACACGTCACGAAATCGAGGACACAGCGCGCTCAGCTCGAACGGGCCGGGCGACCCCAGCGCGACACGTCACGGACTGGGGTCAGGGCGCGCTGAGATCGGTGAGCTCGGCGGCCAGGGCGCGAAAGGCCCGACCCCGGTGGGAGATGGCGTGCTTGTCGGCCGCCGACATCGCCGCGAAGGTGCGGCCGTCGCCCTCGTCGGGCACGAACACCGGGTCGTAGCCGAAGCCGCCGGCACCATCTGCGGCGGCGGGCACCGTGCCCGGGCAGCTGCCCTCGGCCACCACCTCCCGGCCGTCGGGGAAGCGGCACACGGCGACGGTGCGGAACCGGGCCGTGCGGGGAGCGCCCGGGTGCCGGGCCAGCTCGGCCAGCAGCTTGGCCACGTTGTCGGCGTAGGTGGCGCCCTCGCCGGCCCACCGGGCGCTGAACACCCCGGGCGCGCCGCCGAGGGCGTCGACCTCCAGGCCGGTGTCGTCGGCCACCGCCGCCATCCCCGTGGCCTCGCACAGGGCCACGGCCTTGAGGCGGGCGTTGCCGACCAGGTCGGGGGCGTCCTCCTCGACCTCGGGCACTTCTGGCGGTCGGGGGCGCACGACCAGGCCCGGGACCGCCGCAGCAAGGACGGCCTGGATCTCGGCGGCCTTGTCGGGGTTGGCCGAGGCCAGCACCACCTCCACCGGGGGCTACCGGGGGGCCGGCGGCTCGGCCAGCGCCGACCGCTGCAGCTCGAGCAGCTGGGTGATGCCGCCGCTGGCGAGGTCGAGGAGGGCGTCGAGCCCGGCCCGGTCGAACGTGGCCCGCTCAGCTGTGCCCTGGACCTCGACGAAGCCCCCGGCCCCGGTCATGACGACGTTCATGTCCGTGTCGGCCCCGGCGTCCTCGACGTAGTCGAGATCGAGCATCGGCACGCCGCCGACCACGCCGACGCTGACGGCGGCTACGGCATCGACGAGGGGTGAGACGGCGAGGGCGGGGACGTCCCCGCTCTCCTGGCCCGCCTGGACCGCCCGCTGCTGGAGGCGGGTGCAGGCGTCGTGCAGGGCCACGTAGGCCCCGCAGATCGATGCCGTGCGGGTGCCCCCGTCGGCCTGCAGCACGTCGCAGTCGAGGGTGATCAGCTGCTCACCGAGGGCTTCGAGGTCGACCACGGCCCGCAGCGAGCGGCCGATGAGCCGCTGGATCTCGTGGGTGCGGCCGCCCTGGCGGCCCTTGGCCGCCTCCCGGCTGGCCCGGTCCGCCGTCGAGCCGGGCAGCAGCGAGTACTCGGCGGTGACCCAGCCCCGGCCCTTGCCCTTCAGCCACCCGGGCACCCGCTCCTCCACCGAGGCGGTGCACAGCACCCTGGTGCGCCCGAACGAGACCAGGCAGGAGCCGAGCGGCAGCTCGGTCCAGTCCCGAACCAGCTCCACCGGCCGCAGCCCGTCGAGATCCCTGCCGTAGGAGCGTGCGTTCATGACGCTGACGGTACTCAGGCGGCGGGACACCCCAGCCGGGCGCCCCGCACCGCGGCTCCTCCCGCGGTCAGACCTCGTAGGTGGCGCCGGCTTCGGCCACCTCGACCGGCGCCTCGTAGGCGGCCTCGGCCTCGGCCTGCAGGGCCGCCCGGTCGGTGACGGGCCACAGGTGGGTGAGGAGGAGACGGCGGGCGCCGGCCTCCCGAGCCAGCCGGCCGGCCTGGCGCCCGGAGAGGTGCTGGCTCTCGCCCTCGTGGTCGGCTGTGTAGGTCGCCTCGCTCACCAGCAGGTCGAGAGGCGGGCCCAGGCGGGCAGGCGACCACCCGGGGCCGGTGTCGGCGGTGTAGCCCAGGCTGCGGCCGCCGGCCTCGACCCGCACGGCCAGCGTCTCGGGCCCGTGGTCGGTGCGGCTGGCCGTGAAGGCCATGGCCCCGACCTCGAACCGGGACCCGTCGGCCAGATCAGTGAAGGCCAGGGTGGGCGGCCCGGTGTGGTAGCCGCGCTGGCGCACGCCGGCCGGGGCGAACACCGGGATGCCTCGACGGGGGACGACGTAGGCGCAGGCCACGTGGAACCCCTCAAGGTCGTTGCGGTGGTCGGGGTGCTCGTGGCTGACGACGACGGCGTCGACCTCGTGGAGGCCGACGTGGGTCTGGAGAGCGGCCAGGGTGCCAGGGCCGCAGTCGAGCCACACGGTGACGCCCCCGCCCCGCAGGAGGTACCCGCTGGCCGCGCCCCCGGGCCCGGGGTAGCTGCCGTCGCAGCCCAGGACGGTCACCGACAAGCCCACGGTGGCACCGTAACCGCCGGTCCGGGACGATCAGAAGCGGGCGATCAGAAGTAGATGATCTCCTTCGCCCGGGCCTCGACGGCGTCGATGTCGTCGGTCCAGGCCCCCGTCGACAGGTACTTCCAGCCGCCGTCGCAGACGATGGTGACCAACGTGCCCTCGTCCAGCAGCCTGGCCGCCTTCACCGCCGCGGCCATGATGGCCCCCGACGAGATGCCGGCGAACACGCCCACCTCGATGAGGCGCCGGGTCCACTCGATCGACTCCCGCGGGCGCACGATCATCTTGCGGTCGAGCAGCTCGAAGCCGTGGTTGTTCGTGAACAGCTCGGGGATGTAGCCCTCGTCGAGGTTCTTGAGCCCGTCGACCATCTCGCCCACGGGCGGCTCGACCGCCCACACCTGCACCCTCGGGCTCTGCTCCTTCAGGAAGCGGCCGGCGCCCATCAGGGTGCCGCTGGTGCCGAGGCCGGCGATGAAGTGGGTGATCTCGGGGCAGTCGCGCCAGATCTCGGGGCCGGTGCCCTCGTAGTGGGCCTTGGCGTTGGCCTGGTTGGAGTACTGGTGCAGGAACACCCAGTCGGGGTGCTCGCCGGCCAGGGCGACGGCCCGGTGCATGGCCCCGTTCGAGCCCTCGCCCCCGGGCGAGCCGATGATCTCGGCCCCCCACACCTCGAGCAGCTGGCGCCGCTCGATGGAGACGTTCTCGGGCAGCACCACCTTCAGGTGATAGCCCCGGACCTTGCAGATCATGGCCAGGGCGATGCCGGTGTTGCCGGAGGACGACTCGATCAGCACCGACCCCGGGTGGAGGCGCCCGTCCTTCTCAGCCTCCTCGATCATGTACTTGGCCGCCCGGTCCTTCACGCTGCCGCCCGGGTTCTGGCCCTCGAGCTTGGCCAGGATCCGCACCCGCGGGTTGGGTGACAGCGCCGACACGTCGACGATCGGGGTGTTGCCGATCAGGTCGAGCGCCGACTCGAAGACCGCCACGTCAGCCCCCGGCGACGGCGGGCAGGATCGACACCTCGGAGCCTTCGCCCACCTTGGTGTCCAGGCCGTCGAGGTAGCGCACATCGTCGTCGTCGAGGTAGACGTTCACGAACCGGTGGGCCGTGCCCTCGGGGGTGCGCAGCTGGCCGACCAGGCCGGGGTAGGCCGACTCCAGCCAGGCCAGGACCTCGGCGATCGTCTCCCCGCCGGCGTCGACGACGGCGGCACCTCCCGCATGGGTGCGCAACACGGTGGGCAGGCGGACAGCGGGCACGGCGGGACTCCTCGAAAGATGACGTGATCCGTCAGGAATGATAACGCCGCCTCGCCCCGGCCGATTCCCCCTCAGCCCAGGGTGATCTGCTCCTCCTCGACCGTGCCGGCCACGATCCGGTACGACCGCACCACCGGGGCGCCCTCGCCCAGGCCGACGATGACGTAGTGCCAGGCCGGATCGGGGGCCTGGGCCACGTCGGTCGGCGACGGATAGGCGGCGGTGTGGGTGTGGGAGTGGAAGACCCCGGCCAGGACCAGTCCCCGGCCCTCGGCGTCCCGGTCAGCCAGGAGGAGCGCCTTGGAGGGGACGGTGTAGACCCGGGCCGAGGCCGCCTCGTTCTCGGTCGGGTAGCACCGCACCACCCGTCCGGTGGCCGGCTCGGCGGCCAGCAGGCCACAGGCCTCGAGGGGCAGGCCGTCATAGCTGTGGGCCACCAGCTGCAGGTAAGCGTCCCGCTCCAGGACCAGCGGCTCCGGCACGCCGGCAACCTAGCGGAGGCATGGCCCGTCGCCGCCGGCTCCGCCGGGCATGCCGGGAGCGGCGCCACCGGCCGTGGCACACTCGGCCGGGTGTGCAGGATCCGACCCGTGGCCGGTGCCCTGGGGCTCGCCGTCGGTCTCGCCGCCTGCGGCTCGGCCCGCACCGAGCTGCCCACGAGCGTGCCGCCCGCCCCGCCCCTCCAGGCTGCTCCGGCTGAGACCACCACGCTGGCGACGCTGGCCACCACCCCCGAGCCGGCGTCCGACACCGGCCCTGACCCGACGGTCTCCAACTTCAAATCGCCCGGGGAGAAGCACCCGCTGGCAGGGGGCACCCTGGCCGCGTCCTACCCCCGGGTGGGGGTGCGGCCACCGCGGGGGGCGGCGCCGGCACCGGCGGGACAGTCGTGGACGGTGATGAACGTCCGCTTCTGTGCCGGCCCACAGGACCCGATCGACGGCGGCCTGGTCGACCCGGCCCGCTTCCGCATCGAGGTCCCGGGCCAGGGCCTGGTGAGCCCGGCGCCCGATGCCCCTGCCCTGGCCCCCTCCCCCCTCGCCGCCGGAACCGCTGTTGCCCCCGGCACCTGCGTCGAGGAGTCCATCGCCTTCCTCATCGGCGGCGAGGGCCACGTCGAGTCCACCACCTACGACACCGGCGACGGCCTCCTGCGCTGGGCAACCTGAGTCCCCGGTAGCGTCGTCGGCCCATGCCGCCCAAGAAGAAGTCGCCGTCGGCGGGCGGCAAGGTGGTGGCGTCGAACCGGCGGGCCCGGCACGACTTCGAGGTGCTCGAGTCGGTCGAGGCCGGAATCGTGCTGGGCGGGGCCGAGGTGAAGTCGCTGCGGGCCGGCGAGGTGCAGCTGCGCGACGCCCACGCCCGGGTCCAGGGCACCGAGTGTTGGCTCCACGGCGTGCACCTCAACCCCTATGAGCACGCCAGCAGCTTCGACCGGCCCGACCCCGACCGGCCCCGCAAGCTCCTGCTCCACGAGAAGGAGACCCGCCGGCTGGGGGCCCGGGTGGCCCAGGACGGGCTGACCCTGGTGCCTCTCAGCATCTACTTCAACGCAGACGGCCGGGCCAAGGTCGAGCTGGCCCTGTGCCGGGGCCGCAAGACCTATGACAAGCGCCATGCCATCGCCAAGCGCGACGTCGAGCGCGACGCGGCCCGGGAACAGCGGGGCCGGGGGGTAGAGTGAGGTCCCCAGCTCCTTGACATCTGACGTGAACGCAGTGCCCCACGTACTCCACGGGGGTGATCTGGTTTCGACTTTGGACGTCGAGACGGATGAAGCGGGTCGTGGTCTCCGGAACCACGTTAAAGAGCCGGAACCAAAAATACCTGCTGAGCCTCAGCTCACACTGGCTGCATAGCCACGCTCCCCCGGCCTCTGCCCCTCGGGCCGGATCGGGGCGTCATCAAGAGGGGCTCACCCTGCCAGCCGTGCCCACGGGCTAGCCGGGAACACCAACAGGGGGCTGGGACCCGCCACCGGCGCCGGTGGCGAAGGCGGGTCCGAGACCGTCCACCGGCTGCGCCCGGAGAAGACCCGTCAACACGCTGAAGGACCCGGGTTCGAATCCCGGCACCTCCACCACCACCGCACCTTCAGACAGGATCGGCAACGACAGGAGCCTCGACCGAGTGGTCGGGGCTCCTGTCGTTCTCGTCCAGATCAGCCTCGGGCGGCCGGGCGTGGGCCCGGCCGCGACCGGTTAGCGCCGACGGCGGCGGCGGGTCCGGGCGGATCCGAGGCGGCCTGCGATCAGCCCGCCGCCGATCGGGCTCCACCTCGAGGGGATCAAGAGCAGGATCCCGATCAGGATCAGGCCGCCCGCCAGCGTCACGAGCTTCGCCACTACCGCACCGGTGCGGGCCAGAACCCCCCGGGGCGGGTTGACGATCTGCTGATCGACGACCCGGGGCGGTGCCGGCGGCGGCGGCGGCACCGTGGTGATGGTCACGATGGCGTCGTCCTCATCCTTGGCCTCGGTGCCGTCATCGTCCTCGACGGTGACGGTCACCACGTCAGTCTGGTTGTCGCCCCCGTCGCCCGTGAACGTCCCGGGGAACTCGCAGGTGTAGGTGGCGCCGGGCGCCAGCACCTTGCCGATGGCCGTGGTGCAGGTCCCGAGGGTGGCGATGTCCTCGTAGACGTCGTCGGTCAGCATGGTGATGGTGACCGGCTCGGCGCCGGTGTTGGTGACCAGCACCTTGAAGGTGAACGTGCCGCCCGGTGCCGGCAGGGTGGTTGGGGTGGCCGTCTTGTCGACCGTGACGGTGGGCGGGACGTCGGTCAGCGTGACCGTGGCGTCGTCATCGTCCTCGGCCTCGTTGCCCTCCTCGTCGGTCACCACCACCGTCACGATGTCGGTCTCGCTGTCACCGGCGTTGCCGGTGAAGTCGGCCGTGAAGGTGCACACCGGGCTGACGGCGCCCGGGGCCAGCATCGTGCCGATAAGCGTGCCGCACGTGCTGCCCGTCCTGGTGGCCAGGTTGCCGTAGACGCTGTCGTTCAGCGACCTGATCGTGATCGTCTCCACGCTGGTGTTGGTGACCCGCACGCTGTAGGTGAAGGCACCGCCCGGCTCCGGCAGGGTGCCGGGGGTCACCGTCTTGTCCACCAGAACCGTCGGGTCGAGGCCGGTGATCGTCACCTCGGCGTCATCGTCGTCGGTGGCGGTGGTGCCCTCGTCATCCACCGCGGTGGCGGTGACGATGTCGATCTGGGTGTCGCCGTCCTGCCCCGTGAACGATCCCGGGAAGGTGCAGGAGTACGTCCCGCCGTTGGCCGCCAGAGGCGCACCGATGGCGTTGGTGCACGTGCCCAGGGTGTCAAGGTCGCCGTAGATGTCGTCCGTCAGCTCGGTGATCGTCAGGTCCTCGATGCTGGTGTTGGTGACCGTGACGTTGAAGGTGAAGGTGCCGCCCGGCTCGGGGAGGCTGTCGGGCGTCGCCGTCTTGTCCACCAGGATGTCGGGCACCAGGTTGGTGATGGTGACGGTGGCGTCGTCGTCGGCGGTGGCGGTGTTGCCGTCGTCATCGTCGGCCGTGGCCGTCACGACGTCGGTCTGCTCATCTCCGGGGTCCCCGGTGAAGTCGCCGGGGAACGTGCAGGGCTGGCTGCTGGCCCCCGGCGCCAGGGTGGTGCCGATGCGGGGCCCGCACGTGCTGCCGGCGATGGTGGCGAGGTCGCCGTAGATGTCGTCGGTCAGGGTCCTGATAGTCACCGTTTCGACGCTGTTGTTGGTGACCACGACGGTGAAGGTGAAGGTGCCGCCGGGCTCGAGCCTGGTGACGGGATCTGCGGTCTTCTCAACCTCGATGATGGGCAGGACGTCGGTGAGCTCGACCACGGCGTCATCGGTGTCGGTGGCCGGCGTGCCGTCGTCATCCTCGACGACCACCGTGACGGTGTCGGTCTCGGCATCCCCGGCGTTCCCGGTGAAGGGTGCGGTGAACGAGCACGAGTAGGTGTTGCCGGGGCCCGGGACCCTGGTCAGCACGGTGCCGATGGCGTCGGTGCAGTCACCTCGGGTGGCCAGGTCCCCGAAGACGTCGTCGGACAGCTCGGTGATGGTCACCGACTCGTTGCTGAGATTGGTCACCACCACGTCGAAGGTGAAGTCACCGCCGGGCTCCGGCAGATCCGGGGGGGAGGCGGTCTTCTCGACCAGGACCGTGGGGATCACGTCGGTGAGCGAGACGGTGGCGTCGTCGTCGTCGGAGGCGGTGTTCCCGTCGTTGTCGGTGGCGGTGGCGGTGACCGTGTCGGTCTGGGCGTCGCCAGCGTTGCCATCGGTGAAGACCCCCGGGAACGAGCAGCTGTAGGTGCCGCCGCCAGCCGTGAGCACGAACCCGACCGCGTTGGTGCAGGTGCCCTGGGTGGCGATGTTCCCGTAGATGTCGTCGGTCAGCGTCTGGATCGTCAGGTCCTCGATGCCGGGGTTGGTCACGGTGACATCGAAGGTGAAGGTGCCGCC
>JBBSKY010000020.1:0-43622 GCA_038255915.1 Acidimicrobiales bacterium
ACGTCCGGAGGACGGCCTGGGTGGGGGCGATGAGACCGGCGGCGGTGTGGCGTGTTGAGCATCGGAAAGCTGGCGCAGGGGCAGGAGGCGTACTACGTCGACACGGTGGCTGGTGGCGCCGAGGAGTACTACCTCGGGCACGGTGAGGCACCGGGGGAGTGGGTCGGGCGATCGGCGTGCCGGCTCGAGCTGGTCGGCGAGGTCGACGGCGACGACCTCGCTGCACTCCTGCGTCACGCTGATCCCCGCTCCGGCGATCAGCTGACGAAGGGTCGATCGTCGCCGAAGGTCGCCGGCTTCGACCTCACCTTCTGCGCGCCGAAGTCGGTGTCGTTGCTGTGGGCGTTCGGTACGCCGGAGGTGGCCGCCGAGGTCGTCGCCGCGCACGAGGCGGCAGTCCGGGCCGCTCTCGGGGTGATGGAAGTCGAGGCTGGCAAGGTGCGGCGGGGACATGGCGGCGTCCACGTCCTTCCTTCGAGTGGCCTCGTCGCCGCAGCGTTTCGACACCGAACCTCGCGGGCCGGCGATCCCCATGTCCACACCCACCTCGTGACCGCCAACTTGGGCTGGTGCGATGGTGACGGCCGATGGTCTGCGCTCGACGCCCGTCCGCTCTACCGATGGGCCCAGCCGGTCGGGTACCTCTACGAAGCGCAGCTCCGTGACGAGCTGACGAGGCGTCTGGGCGTCACCTGGGGTCCGGTCCGCAACGGGATCGCTGACATCGAGGGCGTCCCGCGGTCGCTGGTGGACCTCTTCTCGACCCGGCGCCGGCAGATCCTCGAGCACCTCGAAGCGCACGGGACGAGCGGCGGCCGGGCGGCCCAGGTGGCGACCTATGCCACCCGGCGCCCGAAGCAGCCGACGGCCTCGGCCGACGGGCTGCAGGGGGCGTGGGTGCGACAGGCGGTCGATGCCGGGCATTCGCCCGGGACGGTGGCGGCGTTGGCTCGGCCGGGCCTTGACGTTTGCAGCCCATCGGTCGACGAGATCGAGCTGTTCGCCGCGCTGGCTGGCCCGGACGGCGTCACGTCGCGGCGCTCGACCTTCGACCGCCGGGACGTTGTGAAGGCGGTCTGCGACCGACTGCCCTCGGGCGCGCCGGTCGAGAAGGTGATGGGGCTGGTCAGCGGGTTCCTGGATCACGAGGCCGTGGTCGGTGTCGGTGACGCAGGGATCTCGAGTCGTTGGACGTCGCTCGACCTGCTCGCCTGCGAGCGCCGCCTCGTCGACGTCGCCCTGAGGGTGCGGCGGTCCGGCGCCGGGCGGGTCCGCCCCGAGATGGTGGCGACCGTGCTCGATCATCGCCCTCAACTGTCGGGCGAGCAGGTGGCGATGGTGGCGGGCCTCTGCCGCTCGGGTCACGGTGTCGAGGTGGTCATCGGCGCCACAGGTTCAGGCAAGACGAGCGCGCTCGCCATCGCACGCGAGGCATGGGAGTCGGACGGCTACGCCGTGGTGGGCTGCGCGCTCGCCGCTCGGGCCGCGGAGCAGCTCCAGGAGGGGGCGGGGATCGCATCCTCGACGGTGGACCGCCTCCTCGCCGATCTCGGCTCCGGCCGGCGGCGGCTCGGGTCCGGATCGATCGTCGTGGTCGACGAGGCCGGCATGGTCGGCACCCGACAGGTCGAACGGCTGGTGCAACACACTGCCTCGGCCGGGGCGAAGCTCGTGCTCGTCGGCGACCCGGCCCAGCTGCCGGCCATTGAGGCCGGCGGCGCATTGGCAGGGTTGGCCCGCCGCCTCGGTTGCCGTGAGCTGAGCGAGAACCACCGCCAATCCGAGGGTTGGGAGCGAGAGCTGCTGTCGGACGTGCGGGTCGGTGAGACCGCCGGCGTGCCGGAGACCTACGCCGGCCACGGCCGTGTGCAGGAGTCTGGCGACGTCGACGCCGTGATTGAACGGTGGTGGGACGCCCGCCAGCGGGGCGGCGAAGTCCTGCTCCTGGCCGGACGGCGGGACCAGGTCACGGCGCTGAACGCAGCGGCTCGCGCCCGACTCCGGGCCGCCGAGCTCCTGGGCCCTGATCGCTGCCTCCTGAACGGGCGGCCGTTCGCCATTGGCGAGGAGGTCGTGACCCTGCGGAACGATCACCGGCTCGGCGTCGTGAACGGCAGCCGCGGCGTCATCGCCGGGATCGGGCGGCACCGGCTCGACGTCAAGCTGGGCGACGGTCGGTTGGTCCGGCTTCCCCACGAGTACGCCGAGGCCGGCGGGCTCGACCACGGCTACGCACTGACCATCCACAAGGCCCAGGGGCTCACCGCCGACGAAGCGATCGTCCTCGCCGACGACACGCTGTCTCGTGAGCACATCTACGTCGCCATGTCCCGGGGCCGGCTCACCAACCGCATTGCCATTGCCCTCGCCGACGATTTCGACGACCACGTCCCGCCGGCACCCGAGGCGGCAACCCCGGAGGAGGGGCTCTCGTCGATCCTCCACCGTTCGGCGGCCGAGGACATGGCCGTCGACATCCTGTGACTGCGAAGCGCGTTATCGTCGGGTATGTAAGCCCCCATCAGCCTCTCCCGGCCAGGCGGTGAAGCGGTTGGGGGTAGACCCATGAGGTGTCAAGTGGGGGCGCGCGGACCCGCCGACTCCTCGGGTCGGGAAGGATGCCGGTCGGCCGGATGGCCCCTGACGCGCAGAACCCGGCGGCTCCTCATCCGGGGGAGAACGCCGGGTCCACTTCCCACCGCTAGTGCAGTGAGCAGGCCCCCAGTATGGCCGCTCTCGGGGCGGTGCGGCAACACATTCGACCGGTCAGCAACGATGAGTCTTGGAGATCCCGCTCACGAGCGCAGCGAAGGGCTGGCCGGCTCCGATCGCCCAGCCAATCGCGTCGGGGAGCGCGAGCAGCGGCTCATCCCTCGATCCGCGGCGGGCATAGTGCAGGCGGCGCTCGCCGAGGGCGAGAGCCAAAGCCGACCGGTCGAGTTTGTCGCGGTCTGGGCCTCGTGTGTCCAGGATGAGCACGGTGATCGGGTCGGACTCGATTGGCGCCGACGAGCGCTCGCAAGCAACGGTCTCGGGCCGGCTGATCATCCCCACGGCGGTGGGGTGTCTCGAGCACGGTCGCGGCGACCTCGAGTCGACCGCACGCTCTGAGGATCTCGCGCCGTGTGCTGGGCCGCTCGCTCGACAGGTGGATGCGCACGCGCCCGGGGGGGATCGCCTCACGAACCTTCCGAGTGACCAGCGCCAGGTCGCGTGTCACAACGCGGACGACGGTGAGGCGGTAGACGCCCGAACGGATGCTCTCATCGACGAAGCCATGGACGGATGTCATGGCCTGTCCTGCTTCTTGCTCTTCGGCTTGAGGGCGTCGTTCATGAGCACCGCCGCACGGGCATCGGCTCTTGGCATGGCGTGGGCGTACCAGCGGTGGGTGGTCGAGGGATCCCGGTGACCGAGCCGGGCGGCCACCACGACCGGGGCTTCGCCGGCGCCGAGGAGCTGAGAGGCGTTCCAGTGGCGGAGGTCGTGCAGGCGACCGGTGTAGCCGGCCCGCGTGCGCAGGCGGCGCAGGGCCTGGGTGAGGCGGTTCGGCTTCCACGGCTCGGCGCCGTCGGGCGAGTCGGTGAGGATGTAGGCCGCGTCGATGAGCACGGCGCCGAGCTCTGTCGCTCGGGCCTCCAGCCGGGCGCGGTGGGTGCGCAGGACGGCAATCGTGCCCTCGTCGAGCAGGAGGGTGCGCTGCTGGTGGGTCTTGGCGTCGCCGACGATGACCTGACCGGTGACCTGCTTCACGGCCCGGCGGATCACGCAGATGCCGCCGTCGAGGTCGACATCGGCCCACCGCAGGCCGCATACCTCGCCGCGGCGGCCGCCGAGCGAGGCGAGCAGCCGGAAGGCGACGGCGAGCTCGGGCTCTCGGCTGTCCTCGGCGGCGGCGAGGAGGCGCACGACGGCCTCGGCGGTCTGGAGGGGGCGGGGCTGGTACGGCTCGGTGGGCGGCGACGCCCGGTCGGCCACGTTCTCCTTCACCCAGTCCCACTTCACGGCCTGGGCCAGCGACCGGTGGATGAAGGCGTGCTGGCGGCGGACGGTTCCGGCCTTGGCCCCGGCCCCTAGCAGGTCGGCGTAGTACCGGTCGAGGTCGCTGGCTCGGAGCTTGCCGAGGGGTAGCTTGCCGAAGCGCTCGCCGGCCCGTCCTGCGATCGAGCGGTAGCCCTGCAGCGTGGTCGGCTCCCGCCCGAGCGCTTCAAGGTGCTCGAGCACGGCGTCAAACAGCTCGTTGAGCGACTTGCGGACGGCGACGCCCCGGTCGGCCACCTCGGTGAGGAGCTGGGCCCGCAGGGCGTTGGCCTCCTTCACCGTGCCCTTGACCGAACGGGTGACCTGGCGGGCCTTGCCGGTCAGCGGGTCGAGCCCGCCGTAGACGCGGACCTCGAAGTAGCCGGGGCGCTTCTCTCGGATGCCAGGGGCCAACTTCGTCGGCACGTGGGTCACGGTACCCCGGGTCTGGCCGTAGTGGGGCACTTTGATGGGACAACCCTCGAATCAAGAGTTACTCTCGGCACTCCGAGCGCCGCCGTAACGCTCTGACCTGGGCTTTTGCCGGTGCCCCCGGCAGGACTCGAACCTGCGACGCACGGTTTAGGAAACCGACGCTCTATCCTCTGAGCTACGGGGGCGGGTGGGGTTGGAGGTGCAGGTCAGGGCACGGTTCCGGGCTCCCCTGAGGCTGTGGACAAGTCGGAAGCCGCGCCAGATCCCGTCAGATCCCGTCGTGCTGGCGCGCCACAGCGGTTAGCCCAGTGGCGGCGCATGTCAGGCGGTCAGGAGGTGCGCTCGAGACAGGGCCTCGGCGTACTCCAGGGGGTCGCACGGAAGGACCTCCCGGGTGCACGATCGTCGCGGCTGGATGTCACAGGGGATGTCGATCTGTGCCCGTGCGTCCTTCGCCATGTCACCTCCTCCGGCGGTTGGGGTTGCGCTCGGCCGGGCCGGACGTCGCCAAGAGGCTACCTGTCGCCTCGAGCGTGGCCGACGGTCGGAGGAGGTCGTAGCGCGGTACTCCGAGCGTCGGCAGGAGGTCGTGGGGGTGTGGGGACCAGTTCCACCTCTGCGACGTTGGGAACGTGGTGGGCACTCGTCAACGGCAGTCTCCCGGGGGCGTCGTTGCCGTTGCGGCCGGTGATGGTCGGTAGGATACTGGCGGCAGAACGAGACCTTCACTGCGGCCTGGAGGAGGACTCCGATGCCCCAGCGCACGAGCCCGCCGCTGCTGACGGCCAGCGGCCTGGAAACGGTCCTGGTCTTCCATCACCGAGACCCCGACCTGGCGGGCCAGCCGCAACTGGGGAGAGCGGCTCGGCTACGACGCCGAGGCGCTCGAGCGGGTGAACCAGGCGGCGGCCTGACGGCCGAGGAGGCGGAGACCTACCACCGTCCGCAGATCGCGTCCTTCCGGGCGGCCGGGGCGGACCACGTGACCGTGATGACCGTCACCCATGCGCCCGAGGCGATCGGGATCGTGCGCGCCGCCGTGGCCGAGAACATGACGGTGGTGGTGTCTTTCACCGTGGAGACCGACGCCTTCCTCCCCAGCGGACATCCCCTCCTCGACGCGATCGCCGAGGTCGATGCCGCCACCGACGGGGCCGCACTGCACTTCGGCATCAACTGCGCCCACCCCGACCACTTCGCGCCCGTTCTCAGCGGGGCCCAACGGCACGTCGCTCGGATCGGGCTGATCCGTGCCAACGCATCGCGGATGAGCCATGATGCCGAGTTGGACGAGGCCGAGAAGCTTGACGATGGTGACCCGCTCGAACTGGCTTCGCACTACGCCGGCATCCTCGCTGACCACCCACAGCTGAAGGTGCTCGGTGGCTGCTGTGGGACCGACGTTCGCCACATCGAGGCGATCGGACGGGTCTGTCTGTCACAGAGCCGCTGAGTCGCCTCGCGAGCGCTTGGGTGGGGTGGTGCGCTTGCCGAGGGGGCGGTCGAGGTGGAAGAGGTCGGCGGCGTCGAGGGCGGACGGGGCGAGGAGGTCGGTGGCGGAGAAGCGGGAGGCGATGGCGGCCAGAACGGCGGGGTCGGGCTGGTGGCGGCCGTTGAAGTAGGCCTCGCGGGCGATGACCTCGTGGCCGACGCCCTGGTCGCCCAGGGCCGTGGCCATCTCCTCGATCATGGCGCCGTTGCCCACCAGCCGGTAGTCGCAGCGGCCCAGGTTGCCGAGGAGGGGCGGGACCGATTCGGTGAGGCGGCCTCGCAGGCCGGGCCAGCCGGGCGGGGACTGGGACAGCGAGATCTGGTAGGTGAAGCTGGGGTGCTCGTCGGCCAGGGCGTCGAGCTCGTCGGTGAGGCAGACGTCCTCGGCTAGCCGGAGGCCCCAGAAGAGGCGGATCGGGCGGGGGAAGCCGTCGGCCAGCAGCTCACCGGTGAGGCACAGGAGCGGTCCGATGCCCACGCCGGTGCCCAGCAGCACCAGGTCGAGGCTTGGGTCCCGTGGCACCATCGAGTGGCCACCCGGGCCCCTGAAGGCCAGCAGGTCGCCGACGCCGAGGGAGCCCAGGTAGTCCGACCGCTCACCACCATCGACCAGGCGGACGATCAGCTCGAAGACCGGCGCCCGGCCGGGGCGGGAGAGGATGCAGTAAGGGCTGTGGCGGCGGCCGACGCCGTCGATGTCGGACTCGACGCTGACGAAGTACCCGGGAAAGAAGACGAAGGGGCGATCGTCGACGACCCGGAAGGTGAGGCGCACCGTGCCGGTGGAGGTGAGCGGCGTCCGCCGGATCAGCTCGGCCCGCCGGTCGTAGTGGCTCGGCCGTTCGGCGGCGGCGGCGGTCACGGCCGAGGCGCGCCGCGGGGATGGCACGGGAGGCTGCCCCTCGTCCTGGGGCTCCCGCTCCGAGCGGCGTCTCCCGAACCTGGCCATGGGTGACGCCCCGTCGGGCTGCTAGGCGCCGAGCTCGAGGGCGAGCCGCGAGCCGTCGGTGGCCCAGGGCTGGGCGGCGATGACGCAGCGGGCCTGGCAGCCCGTCACCCGCCGTGACCCGGTGCCGTCAGGCTTGACGACGAAGAGGCCCTGGCCGGACCCGTCGGTGGCCGTGTAGGCGATGAGGTCGCCGGCCGGCGCCCAGCTGGACCCGGTGAACCCGGGCGCCCGCAGCCGGATGGCGCCGCTCTTGGCCGCCAGGTCGAGGATGCCGAGCGCCGGCCCCTGGGCGTCGCTGAAGGCGAAGGCCACCCGACCACCGTCGGGCGACCAGCTGGGGGCGCTGCCGGTGGAGACGGTGCCGATCCTGAGGTTGGTGGTGGTCCGGGTCTTCACATCGAGGACGAACACCTGGTCGCTCTGGGCGAAGGTGATGCGGCTGCCGTCGGGCGACGATGCCACCGGGCTGGGCGGGCAGGCGTCGCGCAGCACCTTCGGCTCGCCACCGCCGGCCGGAACGCTGATCAGGCGGCGGGCGCCGCCGGTGACGGCGCAGGTGACCACGGCCGACCCGTCACCCAGCCACACCGGGTCACTGATCTCGCTCGACTGCAGGATCAGCTTCTGCTCGCCCTCGACCGGTCCGACCACCAGATCGACCCCGCCGGACCGGGCCGACCGCGCCGCCAGACGGGCGCCGTCGAAGGACAGGGCGGGGCGGCCGACGCCGACGGGCGTGGTCAGGCGCTTGGCGGCAGCGCCGTCGAAGCCGGACAGGCACAGCGCCGAGGGCTTGCCCTGGGCCACGGCCACGCTGACCACCTGGCCCGAGCGGGGTCGCCAGGCCGGGAGGCGGGCGGAGGTGCCGACCAGGCTGACGGCGCCGTTGCCCACGGCCACGGTGAACACCCCGACGGGGCCAGCGGCGGCCTCGGCCCCAGGCTGGCCGGCCGGGGACTGGCACGGGGCCGGGTCGACGGCCAGCTGCGGTGTGGGCGCCGGGGCGGCCGTGGTGGCGCTCGACGGCGGGGGGGTGACCGGGTCCACCGACACCGGCGGCACCGGGACCTCGCTGGCCGGCGGCGCGATCGTGTCGGCCACTGGGAACGAGGTGGTGGTCGACTCGTCGAACAGCGGGAAGCTGGTGCTGGTGCTCGAGGGCCCGGTCGACAGCTCCTCGTCGTCCTGGGACACCACGACGGCCGCCACCGCCGAGGCCAGCAGGAGCCCGGCGATCCCAAGGGCCAGCAGTGGAACAGCTCGGATCTTCACCAGGGGGCAGGGTAGGTGGCCGCAGCCGGCGCGTGCGACCGATCTAAGTTCGACAACCGTCATGTGCGGGCGCTACGTGGCGGCCACGCCGCCGGACCAGCTGGCCGAGATCTTCGGGGTCACCGACATCCGGGCCGGCGACCTCGGCCCGCACTGGAACGTCGCCCCCACGATGGACGTCTACGCCGTGGCCGAGGGGTCCGACGGCGAGCGGCGGCTCGGCGCCTTCCGCTGGGGCCTGGTGCCGTGGTTCTCGAAGGGCCCGGCCGGCGCCGCCAAGATGATCAACGCCCGGGCCGAGACGGTGGCCGAGAAGCCGTCGTTCCGCCGGGCGCTGGAGCGGCGCCGGTGCATCCTTCCCGCCGACGGCTTCTATGAGTGGCTGCGCACCGGGAAGGAGAAGCTGCCCCACCTCTTCGCCGCCACCGACGGCTCGGTCCTGGGCCTCGCCGGGCTGTGGGAGGTGTGGCGTCCGGAGGACGAGCCCGACGCCGAGCCGCTCCGCACCTGCACCATCGTCACCACCACGGCGAACGCCACCATGGCGCCCATCCACAACCGCATGCCGGTGGTCCTGCCCCCCGAGGCGTGGGCCGGCTGGCTGGACCGGGCGGTCACCCGGGCGGCTGATGTCGTCGGCCTTCTGGTGCCCGCCCCTGAGGACCTCCTGGTCCGCCGGGCGGTGTCACCCCGGGTGAACAGCGTGAAGAACGACGACGCCGAGCTCGTCAACTCGGCCTAGAACCTGAAGCGCTCGGTGAGGGTGGCCACCACCGAGGGCTCCCCGACCACCTCGCCGCCGGTGCCCCGATTGCACAGGCGGAGGAGGAGGTCGCCGGCCGGGCCCCGCAGGGCGGCGTCGCCCTTGGCGTGCTCGCGGGTCACCTCGACCCCGCCGGCCGAGGGCTGCACCAGCCACTCGCCCTCGGTGTCGGTGCAGTGGACGTGGACCGAGCCGACGCCGGCGAGGTCGGCGCCGCCGGCCGCCACCTTCACCGGCAGCAGCACGCTGAGCAGCTCGTCGATGCCGTCGGAGGCCAGCTGGGCCTCGATCCGGGGCGGCTCCCCGGCCGCCAGCGCGGCGTCGGCCGCGTGCATGGCCACCTCGTGGGCCATGCGGCGCTGCCAGAAGGCCACCACGGGGGGCTGACCGGCCCAGTTCCACAGCTCGTCTCCGGGGCCCCTGGCCGCGAGGGCGGCGGCGGTGCCCGCCGCCATCTCCTCGAACCACTGGACCACCAGCGGCCCGAACGGCGCCTTGGGCAGGGCCTGGGCGTTGATCGGCCCTCCGGCCTCCACCACCTTGCCCACGTAGCGCAGCACGGTGCCGGTGTGGCGGACCAGGGTCTCGGTCGTCCACCCCGGGCAGGAGGGGACGGGCGCGTCGAGGCCGGCGGCGGCGGCCGAGGCCACCAGGGCGGCGCTGCTGGCGGGCACGGTGGCGATCAGGTCGGGAGGCTGCACGGGCCGATTCGTACCACCGGCCCGGCCCTACGCTGCGCCAGGTGGCACGTGGGGGGCGCGGGGAACCCGCCGGTCCCAACCGTTCGCCGACCCTGCACCAGCATGCCGCCCTCGCTGCGGCCGTCGCCCTCATCGGGATCCCGGCCGCCGGCGGTCCGCCCGAGACCCGGTGCCGTCTGGCCGACGACCGGATCAGCGAGTCGAGCGGGATCGCCGCCTCCTCCTCGTCCGACGAGGTCGTCTTCACCCACAACGACAGCGGCGACCGGGCCCGCTTCTTCGCCGTCGACACCGCCACCTGCGCCACCCGGGCCACCTATGAGGTGAACGGGGCCAGCAACCTCGACTGGGAGGACATGGCCGCCGGCCTGGCCGCTGACGGGGTGCCCGTGCTGTGGCTGGCCGACATCGGCGACAACCTGGCCCGGCGGGCCTCGGTCGTGGTGTACGAGGTCGACGAGCCGGCGGCGGCGGCGGCCCCCGGCGGTCCGCTCAGGGTCAGGTCTCGGATGACCCTCACCTACCCGGACGGACCGCAGGACGCCGAGACCCTCCTGGTCGACCCCGGGACGGGCCGGCCCGTGATCGTCACCAAGGACGTTCAGGGCGGGGCGAGTCGGGTGTACCGGGTCCCGACCACGTCTTCGGGCCCGCTGGAGCGGCTGGCCGACCTGGACGTGCAGACCCTCCCCGGCGGTGGCCTGACCGGCGCGGCGTGGTCGCTCACGGGCGGGGCCACCAGCCCCGACCGCCGCACGGTGGTGCTGCGCTCCTACCTCGCCGCCTGGTTGTGGACCACCGCCCCGGGCGAGCCGCTGGCCACCACCCTGGCCCGTCCGCCCGAGCCCCTCACCCTCCCCCTCGGCCGCCAGGCCGAGGCCGTGACGTTCACCCGCGACGGCACCGGCCTGTGGGTCACCTCCGAAGGCGCCGGCACACCGCTGACCCGCGTCCCGCTGACGCTGCCCGCCGACGTGCGGCCACCGGACCGGGCGGCCGCACCCGACCCGGGGCCCGGCGACGACCGCCCGGCCGGCGCCCGCCGTCGGCCCGCCGTGGGCCTCCTCGCCCTGGCGGGCGCCGGAGCCGCGCTTGCCCTGGGCTTCATCTCAGTCCGCACCGTGCGCCGCCGCCGCTGAGCTCGCCGCTCGACGTCACCTGGCGTGCCCTGGGCCGGCGCTGCGGCCGCTCACGCCCGCCTACCTGCACCTCCCCGTGGTGCTGGCCACCCCCGACCCCGCCCCTGTGCGCTACTCCAGCCAGACCCGTCCTTGACAGACGAAGTAGAGTTCGCCTATCATGGTTCGTAGTTCCGAAGTGGAGTATCCCTCGAGCGGCGTGGTCGTCACCCCGGCGACGACGCCGGCCGTAAGGCGGGAGAGACCTTCACCTCCACCTACGACCCCGTTCGGAGTGAAGTTGCTCGCATCTACCCATGATCCCGCTCGCGCCGATGCCGCCTCGCCGGTCACCGGTGGCGACTGGCACTCATCTGGGCCGGAGGTCGTTGCCGCCCGGCTGGCGGTCGACCCCGGCCACGGCCTGGACCATGTCGCCGCGGCGCAGCGCCTCGCCGAGCGCGGCCCCAACCAGCTGACCGAGCCACCGAAGCGGTCGGCGTGGCTCGTGCTGATCGACCAGTTCCGCAATGTGCTCATCGTCGTGCTCATGGCCGCCGCGCTGCTGGCCGGGCTGGTCGGCGACCTGAAGGACACCGCGGTGATCGCGGTCGTGCTGGTCGCGAACGCGATCCTCGGCTTCGTCCAGGAGCACCGGGCCGAGCGCAGCCTCGCCGCGTTGAAGCAGATGCTCGTCGCAACCGCGAAGGTGCGCCGCAGCGGTCAGGTCGACGAGGTGCCTTCCAAGACGCTGGTACCCGGTGACGTGGTGCTGCTCGAAGCCGGTGACCGGGTCCCGGCCGACGGACGGCTCGTGGTCGCCGCGTCGCTCGAGGTCGATGAGTCGGCGTTGACCGGTGAGTCGACCCCGGTTGCCAAGACCGTTGAGCCTGTCGCCGCGGATGCGCCGCTGGCGGAGCGGGCGTCGCTGGCGTTCATGAACACCGTCGTGACCCGCGGGCGCGGCGAGCTCATCGTCACCTCGACCGGGATGGCGACCGAGATCGGCAACCTGGCTGAGCTGCTGCACACGGCGCGGGTGGAGCTCACACCACTGCAACGCCAGCTCGCGGCGCTCGGAAAGCGCCTCGCCGTCGTCGGCGGCATCGCCGTGGCCGTCTTCTTCCTGCTCGGCCTCGCCAGGGGCGAGTCTGTCGCCGACACCATGCTGTCCGCCGTGGCCCTGGCCGTGGCCGCCATCCCCGAGGGTCTGCCGGCGGTGGTGACGGTGACCCTCGCCGTCGGCGTGCACCAGATGGCCCAGCGAGGCGCGATCGTCAAGCGGCTGGCGTCGGTCGAGACGCTCGGGTCGACGACGGTGATCTGTTCGGACAAGACCGGCACCCTCACCCTCAACCAGATGACCGCCCGTGCTGTCGTAACCGCCGGCTACCGCTACGACGTCACCGGGGAGGGCTACCGGCCCGACGGGGCGATCATCGACGTCGACGGACGGCCAGCCCCAGGGGACGTCGAGCGCCTGGCCCGCCTCTCGGTCGCCTGCAACGACAGCCGCGTCGTCGACGGCGCCGCCATCGGCGATCCCACCGAGGCCGCCCTCGTCACCCTGGCGGCCAAGGCCGGCGTCGAGCCCGGCGACGTCGCCATCGCCTGGCTCCGGATCGCGGAGGTGCCGTTCGACTCGGCCCGCAAGTTCATGGCGACCTTCCACCGCGACTGCGAGGGCCGCATCGTCGTGGCGGTCAAGGGCGGCGCCGACGTCCTGCTCACCCGTTGCGCCACCGTGGTGTCGACAACGGGGATCGTCCCGCTCGACACCGCCCGCCGAGCCGAGCTCGAGGGCAACGTCGAGGCCATGGCCGCCGACGGGCTACGCGTCCTCGCCGTCGCCGAGCGGCGCCTGCCGCCCCATGTCCTCGACGCCGCGGACAGCGAAGCCGCCCTGACCGACCTTGCCAGTGAGCTGACCCTGGTCGGCCTCGTCGGGCTGCTCGATCCTCCTCGTCCCGAGGCCCGCGACGCCATCGCCATGTGTCGGAAGGCGGGGGTGGCGGTGAAGATGATCACCGGCGACCATGCTGCCACCGCGGCGGCCATCGCCACCCGACTCGGCCTGCACGGCGGCACCCTGACCGGCGCGCAGCTCGACGGAATGGATGACGCCGAGCTCGCCGCCGCGGTGGAGTCCACCGCGGTGTTCGCTCGGGTGGCGCCTGACCACAAGGTCCGTCTCGTGCAGGCCCTGCGCCGCAACGGCCACGTGGTGGCAATGACGGGCGACGGGGTCAACGACGCCCCGGCTCTCAAGACCGCCGACATCGGCGTGGCCATGGGGATCACCGGCACCGAGGTCTCCAAGGAGGCCGCCGACATGGTCCTCACCGACGACGACTTCGCCACCATCGTCAGAGCCGTGGAGGCGGGACGGGGGATCTACGACAACATCGTCAAGTTCGTCCGGTTCCAGCTGTCCACCAACGTCGGCGCCATCCTCTCCCTCGTCGGCGCCCAGCTCGCTGGCCTGCCCGTGCCCTTCACCCCCCTGCAGATCCTGTGGGTGAATCTCATCATGGACGGCCCGCCGGCGATGGCCCTCGGCGTCGACCCGCCCGACGCCTCGGCGATGGACCGCCCGCCCCGCCCCCGCGGCGAGGCGATCCTGACGCTGCGCCGTCTCGGACGGCTCGCCGGCACCGGCGCCGTGATGGCCGCTGGCACCCTCGGCGTGCTGGCCTTCGGCCTCGACAGCGGCACCGAGCACCACGCCCTCGCCCTGGCGTTCACCACCTTCGTGCTGTTCCAGGTGTTCAACGCCCTGTGCGCCCGCAGCGAGACGGACTCGGTGCTCTCAAGGGCCACGCTGCGCAACGCCAAGCTGTGGGCCGCGCTCGCCGCTGTCGTGGCCCTGCAGGGCGCCGCAGTGCACGTCGACGCCGTCCAGAGCCTGTTCGGCACCGCCGACTTCACCGCATGGGACTGGGTGCTCGCCACCGCAGTGGCGTCGAGCGTCGTCTGGTTCGACGAGGCCCGCAAGGCCCTCCGCCGCCGTGGCTGAACCCGACACTGACCCGCCACGGTCGCCGCCACCATCCTCCGCGCCGGGCTCGTCGTGCCCGTCGCCGGGACGGCGATCTTCGGCGCCGACAGCCTCGACCATCGCTGCTTGTCGGTTTCCTCGCCGCCCTCGTCGGCGACGCGTTCTGGTGCCACGACGACACGACACGATGCCGAAGTAGGATGCACGAGTCACTAATCGCCGATCTTCACGCGAGGAGAACGCCGGTGGCCGACACCGCCAAACCGGACTGGACGTTCCTCACCAACCACGCACAGGTACTCGCGTGCATCGCCGACGAGTCCGACATCCGCGGTCGCGACATCGCCGAGCGCGTCGGGATCACCGAACGCGCTGCCCAATCGATCATCGCCGACCTCGTCTCCTGCGGCTACGTCACCCGCACCCGCGAAGGCCGCCGCAACCGCTACGCCGTCAACCCCGACGGCCGACTCCGCCACCCGCTCCAAGCCGGCCACACCATCGGCGAGCTACTCACCGCGCTCGGCTGCCTTCGGCCCACCAGGCGCAAGAAGCCCGCTTGACAAACCACTTGCAATTCGTGATCCACAGAGCGTAAGATCACGGTTGAAGGGGAGTATCCCTCAACAAGCGTTGTCGTCACCACGGCCAATCCGGCCCGGCAACGCCGGCCCCTTCGGGGGTGGGAGAGACCTTCGCCTCATCAGCGAAGAACCACCCACACCACGAAGGGAGCTCCCGATGCCCACCACGTTCGCGTCCACCACACTGGCCGAGCTGACCCGCCGGCTCGAGGCCCGTCAACGCACCACCAGCGAGTTGGCCCACCGCAGCCGGGCTGATGCCGCCGCCGCCCTCGAAGACCTCGACGTGAGCGACCTGCTCGACTCCGAGAGCCCCGACGGTGGCAGCAACGGCATCGAGCGCGCCCTCGCGCTGCGTCTCGCCACCTTGGCCGGCCGCGCCGCCGGCGACGCCGAGGCCGCCCTCGCTCGCCTCGCGGAGGGCCGCTATGGCACCTGCGAGGACTGCAGGCGGCACATCCCGCTCGCACGCCTGCGCGTCGTCCCCGAAACCACCCTGTGCGTCACTTGCAAGGGCGCTGGCGAGCGTCTGCTCGCCGGCGTCGGGTGAGCGCCGTGAGCTGGGAATCGATCTTCATCGTCGCCCTGCTGTGGTGGTCCTCAGGCATGACCGCAGCCAGCATCCTGTACCGGCGCGGCCACGACGGCCGGCACTGGCTCGCCATCTGCGCGATCGCCGGGCCACTGTCGCTGCTCCTCGTGGTCGACCAGGCCCGCTTCATCGAGCCCCAGGCCACGCCGCTGACCCTCACCCACGCCGACGCCGGCCACGGAACCACGATCGTGGTGCCGCTCGTCGCCACCGGTTGGGTCGACAACGCCACGCTCGACCCGCTCGGCCCGATCCGGCGCCTGGCGATCGCCGCCAACGTCGCGTTCGAACACGCCGGCGACGGATGGGATCCCGCCAACGCGGCCTCGGCCGGCGCCCTCGCCGACGCCCGGGACCGCTTCGACGGGCTCCACGTCGAGCTCGTCGTCCTGCCCGGCCGACTGCCCGACGCGCTGGTCGCGTGGGCCGCCGAGCACGCCCCGGCGACGATCGTGACCGCCCGCGAAGCCCACCGCCCCTCGACCGTCGCCCGGCTCGCCCGGCTCGCAGCCCGCCATCCAGGTGTCGCCCTGCTCGTCACCGACCACGCCGCCAGCCCCGCCCGGGTCGCGGGATGAGCCTCCTCGTTGCCATCGTCGTGCACGGCGCGATCGTCGCCGGCGGGACGCTGGTCGCCGGCACCGCCGGGACCGTCGCCGCGCTCGTCGCCGTTGTCGCCGTCGAAGCCCGTCTCGCCCGCGCCCGTGCCCTGACCCGCCCAACTCCCCCGGAGACCTCTCATGCTCGTCGTTGACCCCGCTACCGCCGCGACCCACCGCCGGTACCCGTCGATCTCCCTGCTCGTCCCCGTCGCCGGCCCCACCCCCTGGCCGGCGCGCCTGACCCGGCTGCGCCGCCAGGCCGAGCACCGCCTCCGTGCCGAGTTCGGAACCAGCGTGGACCGGACGCTGCTCGACCGACTCCACCACGCCGTCGAGACCGCCAGCGCGCCCGCCGGCGCCCACAGCGTCGCCGTCTACGTCAATGACACCACCTCCACGACCGTCGGCGTCCCCGTCACAGTGCGCGAACGGGCCGTCATCGACGACACCTTCGCCACCCGCGACCTTCTCGCCGGCGACCTGCGCACCCCCCACTACTGGGTCCTCGCCCTGAACCTCGATGACCCGCGTCTCCTGCACGGCCACGGCAGCGCCCTCCACCACGTTCCGCTCCCGCTGCGCGACACCATCGAGCACCCCTCGCGCCGCGGCGACCGCGGCCGTGACCGCACCGACATCATCGTCGAGGCCCGCCGCACCCGCCGTCTGCGCGCCATCGACCAATCCCTCGGCGAGACCCTCGCCGCCACCCCCGACCCCGTCGTCGTTGTCGGCCCCGAACCGACCCTGTCACGGTTCCTCGACCGCACCCGCCACATCGCCCGCATCGAAGCAGTCATCCGCCGCGACCCCGGACGAGACCTCACCGCGCTCGCCGCCACCATTGCGCCCTCCCTGACAGACATGCTCGCGGAGCGACGGGTTCTCGCCCTCGACGCACTCGAGCGCGGCGTCGGCGCCCGGACCGCCGTCAGCGGCCTGCAACCCGTCTGGCGTGCCGTTCACCGCACCCCGGGGCTCCTGCTCGTCGAGCACACCTACGAACAGCCCGTCCGGCTCCTGCCCGGCAACCGGGTATCGCCCGCCGAGGACGCAACCGCACCCGAGGTCATCGACGACGGCATCGACGACATCATCGAAACCGTCCTGGCACGCGGCGGCCGGGTCGAGATCCTCCCCGACGGCGCCCTGGTCCCCCACCAGCGGATCGCGTTCGTGCCCGCCTACCGGAGGAGGCGGTGAGCCCCGGCGGCCCCGCCCGCACCCTCGGTCGTGTCAGGCCCGAACAGCCGGGGACGACTGCACGAATCGCCAGGCCAGCGCCCAACCGCCGATATCGGAAGGCGCAGCCCGTTGCCCGCCCTACCGGCTCTGTTCTCCTGGGAGCGGGAACGGCCTTCCGGGAATAAGCCGCGGGGTCTTTGCCAAGGAGTCGAGCAGCTCGTCGTTCGAGAAGTTCCGAACCTCGATGTGACGCCAGGCGTCGTTCGACCGGGACCGGTCCCAGGGGCACACCGACCGCACCCATTCCAGGGTGTCCGACCGCTGGCCTGTCTCAGGATCGCGCCTCGTGTAGTGCATCACCTGCCCGTTGTGGATCTTGTCGCACGGGTCGTCGGAGAAAAGCCGCTCGCGCCACTCGTCCTGGGTCATGCCTTCCAGCACGAACTGTGCCGCCCACATCACGTCCTCGTGGGTGACCACGACGCAGCTGCCGCCAGGGCGGGTCCGCCGCAACCCGTCGAGGACACGCTCCACCCGCAGGCATACCTCGGCCAGCGACTCACCCTCCGGCGGTCGCCAGTAGCAGGGGTCCTCCCGACGTGCGGCGAGCTCGGCGGAGAAGAGCTCGTACCGCTCGCTCTCCGGCATGACGAAGTCGGCACGGCCCCACGAGCGCTCACGCAGCAGGATGTCCTGCATCCAGCGTGCGTCCGGAAGGTTCAGGTACGCCGCCGTCTCCCGCGCCCGCAGGTACTCCGACGTGTAGTAGCGGGAGAAGGTCGGGCGGACGTTCTTCTGGATCCAGGCCCCGGCCTCTCTGGCCTGAGCGATACCGAGGTCGGTGAGCCTCCACTGGCGGTTTCGGCGGGCACGGAACTCCTCGGTGTATGAGCTGTTGTCTCCCTCCTTGGACTGCTCGCGGGCCTCGTTTCCCTCACTCCGCCCATGGCGGACGAACACGACATCGACGGGAATGGTTCACCTCGGACTATGGACACGTCCGCTATCTCACGGACCGTGGCAGCGGATGCCCCGTCCTTTACCGTACCGGAGGACGATCAGGTGTCGATGCCACCCACGTCAGGACGGCGGCGGCCACGTCGACGACCGATCTGCCGGCGATCCAGGGCCGCGCCAGCCCGCAAGCCGAGCTCTACCCCGCTTCACCCGGCACCTCATCTCGCGTCCGCCTTCGCCCCGAGCCTCCCGCCGACGGCGGATCGAGCGGGCTCCGAGGCTCAGCGCCTGATCTCAAACAGAGCCCGGGTGGCCAGGCCCTCGGCGTCGAGGCCGAGGCGGGCCAGGATGGCGGCGGGCTTCGCGTGGGTGAGGAACTCGGTGGGGGTGCCGAGGACCACGGTGCGGGGAGCCGCCGGGCCGGCGTGGGCGTCGAGGGCCAGCTCGATGAACTGGCCGGCGCCGCCGATGGCCATGCCGTCCTCGCAGGTGAGGACGAGGCGGTGGAGGCAGGCGTCGGCGATCATGGCCGGGTCGAGGGGGCGGATCACCCGCACGTCCCACACCGTGGCCTGCACTCCTTCGGCCTCGAGCTTGGCGGCGGCCTCCTCGGCCGCCTCCACCAGCTTGCCGACGGCCAGGAAGCACACGGCCTGGGCCGGGCTCTCGGCCCGGATGGCGCAGCGGGCCTCGAGGCCCTGGCCCACCTGCTCGGGCGGCACGGCGCGGGCCACGCCCTTCGGGAAGCGCAGGACCGCAGGGGCATCGAGGGCTAGGGCGGCGGGGAGCATGACGCTGAGCTCCTGCACCGAGGACGGGGCGAAGATCGTCATGCCCGGGACCTTGAGGCACAGGCCGATGTCGAGCACGCCGTGGTGGCTGGGGCCGTCGTCACCGGTGATGCCGGCCCGGTCGAGGGCGAACACCACGGGCAGGCCGTGCAGGCCGACGTCGAACTCGGCCTGGTCGAAGCAGCGGTTGAAGAAGGTGGAGTAGATGGCCACCACCGGCTTGAGCCCGCCCATGGCCATGCCGGCGGCCAGCACCGCGGCGTGCTGCTCGGCGATGCCCACGTCGTGGAAGCGCTGGGGGAAGCGGGCCTGGAAGGGGAGCAGCCCGGTGGGGCCGGGCATGGCCGCGGTGATGGCGTGGATCCGCTCGTCGGCGGTGGCCACCTCGAGGAGCGCCTCGGAGAAGCCCTGGGTGTAGCCCTTCGGCGCCGCCCAGCCGACGGGTGGGCCGGTGAGGGGGTCGAAGACCGGCGCGTCGTGCAGGTTCTTCTCGTCGTCCTTCTCGGCCGGTGGGTAGCCCCGGCCCTTCTGGGTGAGGCAGTGCACCACGATGGGCCCGTCGTAGGCGGCCGCCGCCCGCAGCGACTCCTCCAGGGCCGCGACGTCGTGGCCGTCGACCGGGCCGGTGTAGCGCACACCGAGCGCCTCGAAGAACGCGTGGGGCTCGATCACCTCACGGAGCGCGGCCCGGACGGCGCTGAGGCCGGCGGTGGCGTAGTCGCCCACCAGGGGCAGCCGCTCCAGCATCTGCTGGGCCCGCTCGCGCTTGCGCACATAGTCGGGGTGTTCGCGGATCTTGCGCAGCGGGTAGCTGAGGCGGCTGACGGTGGGGGCGTAGCTGCGCCCGTTGTCGTTCAGCACGATCACGCAGCGGGTGCCGGCGTGGCCGATGTTGTTCAGGGCCTCGTAGGCCATGCCGCCGGTCATCGAGCCGTCGCCGAGCAGGGCCACCACCCTGCGGTCGGTGCCCTGCAGGGCCACGGCCATGCCCTGGGCGTAGCCGAGGATGGTTGAGGCGTGGCTGTTCTCCACCCAGTCGTGGGGGCTCTCGGCCCGGCACGGGTAGCCCGACATGCCCGACTCCTGGCGAAGGTCGGCGAAGGCCGCCTGGCGGCCGGTGATGATCTTGTGGGGGTAGGCCAGGTGCCCGGTGTCCCACAGCACAACGTCGCGCGGCGAGTCGAACACCCGGTGGAGGGCCAGGGTGAGCTCGACGACGCCGAGGTTGGAGCCGAGGTGGCCGCCGGTGACGCTCACCGCCTGCACGATGAAGGTGCGGATCTCGGCGGCCAGCTGGTCGAGCTGCGGATAGCTCAGGGGCCGCAGGTCCGCTGGGCTCTCGATGGTCGGGAGCAACATGACATAAGCGAGGCTACCCGGGCCCTCTCAAGTATACCCCTCTGCCCGTTTACCCCTCCGCATGGCGCCACCCCTATCGTCTCGGGGCCGTGGACCGGTTCCAGTACCTGGCTCTCCTCGGGCTCTGCCTGGTGGTCACGCTGCCCCTCGAGCTGGCGCTGGGCGTGCGGGTGTGGCGCCGGCCGGCCCGCCTGGCCCGCTCGGTGCTGCCGGTGGCGCTGGCCTTCGGCCTGTACGACATCCTGGCCATCGAGGCCGGCTGGTGGGGTTTCAACGACCGCTATCTGACCGGGTGGGAGGTGGGCTTCGGCCTGCCCGTCGAGGAGCTGGCCTTCTTCCTGGTCATCCCGGTGTGCGGGATCCTCACCATCGAGGCGGTCCGCGTCCGCCTCCGCCGGCGGTAGCGGTGCACGGCTACACCCTCAGCGCCCTGGCGGCCTGCGTCGCCGTGCTCGGACTCGAGCTGGCCGTGTTCCGCACGGGCCTGCTTCGCCGCCACACCTACTGGATCGCCTTTGGGATCATCCTGTTCTTCCAGGTGTTGGTCGACGGGTGGCTGACCAAGCTGAGCGCCCCGATCGTGACCTACGCCCGCCAGCACTTCTCGGGCATCCGCTTCCCCTGGGACATCCCGGTCGAGGACTACCTCTTCGGCTGGGCCATGTGCACCCTGGCCCTGCTGCTGTGGGAGCGGCAGTCCGACCCCTCCGACCAGGAGCCCGAGCCGCAGCCGGTGTTTCCGACGGAAGTCTTCTAGCCTGAAGCGTTGATGCTGGTGCTCGTGGCCGTCGCCGCCTTTGTGGCCATGGAGGGCTTCACCTACCTGACCCACCGGTTCGTGATGCACGGCATCGGGTGGGCGCTGCACCGCAGCCACCACGTCTCGGCGGGCCAGCGCTTCGAGGCCAACGACGTCTTTCCCTGCATCGGGGCGGCGGTGGCCATGGTCGGCTTCGCCATCGGCTTCAACGTCCCGGTGCCCAGCCTGGTGGCCGTCGGCTTCGGCGTCACGGCCTACGGCTTCGCTTACATGTTCGTCCACGACGTCTACATCCACGGCCGGGCGGCCCGCTTGCCCGAGATGGCCCTGCTCGAGCGGCTGCGCCGGGCCCACGCCCTCCACCACCGCTTCGGCGGCGAGCCCTACGGCATGCTGCTGCCGATCCTGCCCCGCCAGCTGCGGGCGCAGGCCAGCACCGTCGACGCCGACGCCGCCGTGGCCCGCCGCCCCCGCACCAAGGTCCCCACCGCCTGACCGACGGGGTCGGATGGGACGGGGGCGTCCGGGGTACGGGTGGGGGCATGGCTGGCTCGCTGATCTGGATCACGGGAGCGTCGAGCGGGATCGGGGCGGCGCTGGCCCGAACGCTTCCCTGGCAGGGGGCGCGGGTGATCGGTGTCAGCCGGCGGGTGCCACCTGTGGGTGAGCACCTCCAGCTCGACCTCACCGAGGTCTCCTCCTGGTCCCGCCTGGGCGCCTCGTTCCGCCAGGAGCTGGGGAGGTTCGACGGTGACCGGGTGGTGTTCATCCACGCCGCCGGCACCCTCGAGCCGATCGGCTTCGCCGGCGAGGTCGACCCGCAGGCCTACCAGCAGAACGTGCTGCTGAACAGCGCCGCCCCCCAGGTGCTGGGCCAGCTGTTCCTGGCCGCCGTCCAGGACGTGTCGGCCGATCGCCACCTGCTGATGCTGACCTCGGGTGCGGCCACGAGCGTGTACCCGGGCTGGTCGTCCTACGGCGCCGGCAAGGCGGCGATCGACCAGTGGGTGCGCGACGCCGGCGCCGAGCAGGACATCCGGGGCGGCGTCAAGGTGGTGGCGGTGGCACCCGGCACGGTCGACACCGGCATGCAGGCCCGGTTGCGGGAAACCGACGAGGAGAGCTTCCCCAAGCGGCAGAAGTTCTTGGATCTCCACCAGAGCGGCCAGCTGAGCGATCGTGACCAGGTGGGGCGCCAGCTCTGGGCGCTGCTCGACCGTGACCTCGACAACGGCAGCGTGCTCGACCTGAGAGAGCTGACCGAGAGCGGGGGAGCCGGGCCGTAACCTCGGCGCCCATGGCCCTCGACGACGAGCTCGTGAACAAGGTGACCTGGAAGATCCCCAACGCCCTGGTGCTGGTGGGCTCCAAGTCAGGGGACGAGCGCAACGCCATGACCACCACGTGGGTGACCCAGCTGTCGATGGAGCCCGTGCTCATCGGGATCGGGGTCGACAACGACGCCGTCACCCACCGGCTCATCACCGGGGGCGGCTCGTTCACCGTGAACCTGTGGGACGCCGCCGACACCAAGGTGTTCGTGAAGTTCTCCAAGCCGGCCACCGACGACGGCGCCACCCTGAACGGCCGACCGGTCCGGGCGGCCACCACCGGAGCCCCGGTCTTCGAGGAGGCGCTGGCCTGGATCGACTGCTCGGTGCGCCACACCCTCGATCTCGGCACCCACACCCTGTTCGTCGGCGAGATCGTCGACGCCGCCATCCGCGACGCCGAGGCCCGCCCCGCCTCCACCCAGGACACCCGCATGAAGTACGGCGGCATCAAGCGCCACTGAGGGGCAGCGCCGTGGCTCAGGAGCTGCAGGAGAGCATCGAGCAGCCGACCCGTTCGCGGGCCCACTCGGGGCGGCGCCTGGCGAAGCGCTCCCGGCCGGGCTGCTCGTCGTAGGGGTGGCGGAGCACGTCGAGCAGCTCGAGCACCAGGGAGGGGTCGCCCTGCTCGGTGGCGTCGATGGCCTCCTGGGCCAGGTAGTTGCGCAGGACGAAGCGGGGGTTGAGCGCATCCATCCGGCGCCGCCGCTCCTCGTCGGCCAGGCCGCCGTCGACCACCCGCCGGCCCCACGAGCGCAGCCAGGCGACCAGGGCCTCACCGACCTCTCCGGCCTGCTCCTCGGGCTGGTACCAGGCCTCAGCCAGGGGCGCGAGGAGCTCGTCGTCGGTGCGGTCGCCGTCGACCGGCACCTGGGCCAGGTCGCGGAAGAACAGGACCTGGTCGATCTCGGTGCGGGGGAGGAGGGAGAACAGCTGGCCGACGAGGGCGTCGTCACCGTCGCGAGGCGGGCCCCAGCCCAGTCGCTCGTTGGTGGCGGCGGCGAACCCGTCGTTGTAGGCGGTGCCGTAGCGGTCGAGCGCCACCTGCAGCGGCTCCAGGTCATCGGTGAGTGGGGCCAGGGCGTTGGCCAGCTGCAGCAGGTTCCAGTGGGCCACCTGGGGCTGGGCGCCGTAGCGGTAGCGCAGGGTGCCGGCGTCGGTGGTGTTCGGGGTCCAGCCGGGATCGAAGCTCTCGAGCCAGCCGTAGGGGCCGTAGTCGATGGTGAGGCCGAGGATCGACATGTTGTCGGTGTTCAGCACGCCATGGACGAAGCCGACCCGCATCCAGTGCACCACCAGCTCGGCCGTGCGCTCGCACACCTCGCCGAACATGGAGGCCAGCTGCTCCTCGAAGGTGCCGTCGACGAGGTGGGGGAAGTCGGCCCGGAGGGTGAACTCAACGAGCTGGCGCAGCAGCTCCTTGTCGCCCCGGGCCGCCGGCAGCTGGAAGCTACCGAAGCGGGTGAACGACGGCGCCACCCGGCACACCACCGCGCCCGGCTCGGGGGCGGGGTGGCCGTCGTACAGGACGTCGCGCAGCACCTGGTCGCCGGTGGCCACCAGCGACAGGGCCCGGGTGGTGGGGATCCCGAGGTGGTGCATGGCCTCGCTGCACAGGAACTCCCGGACCGACGAGCGCAGGACGGCGCGGCCGTCGGCCCGCCGCGAGTAGGGGGTGGGGCCGGCGCCCTTCAGCTGGAGGGTCTGGTGGCGGCCGTCGCGGTCGAGCACCTCGCCAAGGGCGATGGCCCGCCCGTCGCCCAGCTGGCCGGCCCAGCTGCCGAACTGGTGGCCGCCATAGCAGGCCGCGAACGGGTCGGCCCCGGCCGGGACCCGGTTGCCGGCGAAGACCTGGGCGAAGTCGGCCGAACGGCACAGGCCGGGGTCGAGGCCGAGCTGCTCGGCCACCTCAGGTGACCAGGCCAGGGTGACCGGCGCCGCCACCGGGGTGGGGGCGACCCGGCTGAACAGGGCGCCCTCGACCTGCCGGCGTCGGCCCGAGGTTTCGGGGTCGGCGGGAAGCTGGGTGGTGAAGCGGTTGTCGAAGGCCAGCTGGTCGAGGTCGGCCACCACTGTCGGGACCGGGGCCGTGGTCATCTCTCGACGGTACCGGCGCTCCGGCGCCAACCGGGCACGTTCCTGGCTACCGTCCAAGGGCGGCCAGCAGCGCCTTCATCCACGGGCCCAGGTCGGCCGGGGTGCGGGCCGAGATCAGGTTGCCGTCCACCACGCAGGCCTCGTCGACCCAGTCGACGCCAGCGTTCACCATGTCGTCGCGGATGGCGTCGACGCTGGTGGCCCGCCGGCCCTTCACGATCCCGGCCGAGATGGGCACCCAGCCGGCGTGGCAGATGAAGGCGATCGGCTTGCCGGAGGTGTTGAAGGCGTTGACCAGGGCCAGCACGTCCGGGGAGCGCCGCAGCTTGTCCGGGGCGAACCCGCCCGGGATGACCAGGGCGTCGAAGTCGCTGGCCTGAAGCTGGTCGACGGTGGCGTCCACCTCGACCGGACCATGGCCCTTCTTGCCGGTCACGCCGTCGGTGCTCAGGCCGGCGATGGTGACCTCCACCTCCTCCTCCCGCAGGCGGTGCACCGGGTAGAGCAGCTCCATGTCCTCGAACAGGTCAGCGGCTAGCACGAGCGCCCTTTGTCCCTTAGCCATGGGCTGGACCTACCCGCCGCGTCGGCCGGGCATGCTGGGCCCATGACGGGCGGCCGGGGGAGCGTGGTGTTCCTGCACGCCCACCCTGACGACGAGGCGATCTTCACCGGCGGGACCATGGCCCTCCTGGCCGCGAGCGGGTGGCGGATCGTCCTGGTCTTGGCCACCGAGGGAGAGCTGGGCGCGGCCTCAACCCTGGTCGGGCCCGAGGTGCCGCTGGCCGTTCGTCGGGTGGCCGAGACGGCCAGGGCCGCCGAGCGCCTGGGGGCGGCCAGGGTCGAGTTCCTGGGCTACCACGACTCGGGCATGGCCGGGGACCCGGCCAACCAGGCTGGGGGCGCCTTCGCCGCCGCCCCGGTCGAGGAGGCGGCCGAGCGCCTCCGCCGGATCCTCGTCGAGGAGGACGCGGTCGCCCTGGTCACCTACGACGAGGGTGGCGGGTACGGCCACCCCGACCACGTTCAGGCCCACCGCGTGGGGATCTGGGCGGCGGCGGAGGCTGGCGTCGCCACCGTCTACGAGGCGACGGTCGACCGTGAGTACCTCCACTTCGTCGAGACCCACCTGGTCGTCGAGGCCAGCCGCAGCGCCGAGCCGCTGGCTCGGGCCGTCCTCGGCCTGGCCGCCAGCACCCTCGGCCTGGCCACGGTCGAGATCGACTGCACGGTCGACATCCGCCCGGTCCTCGCCACCAAGCGCCAGGCCATGGCCGACCACGCCAGCCAGATCCCCGAGGCCTGCTCGGCCATGCGCCTGCCCGAGTCCGACTTCGGCGCCGTCTACGGCTTCGAGTGGTACGCCCGCCGCGGCCCCGAAGGACCCCTCGACCACCTCGGTGGAGCCTGAGCTCCGGGCGAAAGGTGATCAGGGCCGACCCGGCCGCTCACCGCCCCTCCCGTCGCTCAGGGGCGAAGCATCCCGAGGCCGGTGGCCACCTTGCGCCAGCCGGGGACGCGGACCCGGGCGGTCCAGACGTCGTGGTCGACCGCCTCGATCTGGTCGAGGATGCCTCCGTAGAGCGAGCGGGCGGCCATGACGCAGCGCTGGGCCCGGCCTCGGAGGAGGCCGACCCCGATGTCCCCCGACAGGTAGTAGGCCCGGGTGCGGCCGATCTCGAAAGCCATGAGGTCGGCGAAGGCCGGCGTCCGCCGCCGCTCGGTGAAGGCGTCGGCGGCGTCGAACTTCCGCACGTCCTCCTGGGGCAGGTAGATGCGACCCCGCTGCAGGTCCTCAGCCACGTCGCGCAGGAAGTTGGTGAGCTGGAAGGCGATGCCCAGGTCGCGGGCCCGGCCGACGGCCTCGATGCTGACCGGCTCGAGGATCGGCACCATGAGCTCACCGATGACCGCGGCCGAGCCGTCCATGTAGGTGAGCAGGTCGTCGAAGGTGTCATAGCGGTCAATGGTGAGGTCCATCTCCATCGACCGAAGGAAGCGCTGGAAAGGCTCAGGCGACAGGTCGAAGGCCTTGGCCGTGTGCACCACGGCCCGGCACACCAGGTCGTCGCTGCGCCCGGCAACGAGGTCGTGGAGGAACCGGTCGCCGAACTGGCGGAGGGCGGCGGCCCGACTCTCGACCGGCACGTGGCCCAGATCGTCGACGATGTCATCGGCGTAGCGGCAGAAGCCGTAGAGGGCATGGACGTAGTGGCGCTTCACCCTGGGCAGCAGCTCGGTGGCCCAGTAGTAGGTGGTGCCGGACGCCTTGTTCAGCTGCCGGCAGCGTTCGAAGCTGGCCTCGAGGGAGGTCACCTCAGGCCCGGACCTCGGCCAGCTCGTCGACCCGCTCGGCGGCCAGCCGGCCGGACAGAAGGACGATGGGCACGCCCACCCCGGGCTGGGTGCCGGAGCCGACGAAGACCACGCCGGGGATGCGCCGGTCGATGTTCTTGGCCCGGAACGGCCCGGTCTGGAGGAATCGGTGGGACATGGCGAACGGCGCTCCCTTGTCCATGCCCATCCGCTCCCAGTCCATCGGGTCGAAGAAACGTTCCACCACCACGTCGTCGACCGGGTATCCCTCGGCCCGGACGTGGGCGATGAGCCGCTCGCGCACCCGATCGCGCTCGAATGTCCAGTCGGGCCGCCCGCCCAGGTGGGGCGTGGGCTCGAGGGCGTAGATGGTGGTGCAGCCCTCGGGGGCGAGCGTGGGATCGGTGTGGTTCTGCAGGCTGACCAGGATCGACGGGTCGGGCTGCAGGTCGCCGTCGCCGATCAGGGCCTTGAAGGCGCTGTTGTAGTCGCCGAAGTGGATGTTGTGGTGGGCGGCGCCGGCGGGGGCCTCGCCCCGCACCCCGGCCAGCCAGAGCGCGCACGACGGCGAGAACTCGGCCCTTTGGACCCGCAGGGGCACGGGCACCTCGGGCAGGAGGGTGCGGTAGGCCACGGGCAGGTCGGGGTTCAGCACCACGGCGTCGGCCCGCACCAGCTCGCCGTCGGCCAGCCGCACCCCGATCGCCGGGCCGCTGGTGCCGGTGCGCCGCACCACCCGGTCGACCTCGACCCCGTAGCGGAACGTGACCCCCGCCTTGCCGGCTGCGGCGGCCAGCCCCCGGGACACGGCGTGCATGCCGCCCTGGGGGAAGAACACGCCTTCGACGGTGTCCATGTAGGTGATGACCGAGTACACCGCCAGGGCGTCGAAGGGCGACAGGCCGGCGTAGAGCGATTGGAACGAGAACAGCTGCACCAGGCGGGGGTCGTCGAAGTAGGACTGGACGACCGTGGCCAGCTTGCGGAACCCGCCCAGGCGCACCAGGTCGAGGGCCGGCCACAGGGGCGAGGCGATCGAGGCGATGCTGTTGAAGTTGCGGTCGATGAAGTCGGGCAGGACGCGGCGCTCGAGCTTGGTGAGCCAGTCGCAGAAGCGGCCGAAGGCCTCGGCCTCCTTGGTGCCGCACTCGCGCCGGATCTCCTCGGTCATGGCCGGGCGGCCGTGGCGCACCCGCATCTCGCCGCCGACCGAGGCCGGGAAGGTGGCCCGGTACATCGGGTCGACCGGGTGGAGGGTGAGGTGGTCGGCCATGTCGGCCCCGGCGGCTGAGAAGACGTCGGAGAGGATCCCGGTCATGGTGAGGACGGAGGGGCCGGTGTCAATGCGGAACCCCTCGGCCTCCCACAGCCCGCAGCGCCCCCCGGGCCCGTCCTGCTTCTCGAGCACGACGACCTCGTGGCCACAGCCCACCAGGTGGCACGCGGCCGACAACCCACCCAGTCCCGCTCCAACCACGCAAACCTGCACGAGGCCATGCTCACCGGTGCACGGCGGTTGTGCAATGTCGGTACCGTCGCGACCATGACCCGGGGGCTCGGCGCGCTGGCCACCGTGCTGCTCGGGTCGGTCGCCTGCTCCCTCCTCCTGGCCGCCCCAGCCGCCGCCAGCCACGACGACAAGGAGCTGCAGGTCATCGTGGCCCTGAATGCCGCGGGGGGCGACAAGATCACCGTGTACGACGCCGCCTTCGACACAACGAGCTACGTGGGGCTGGCCTCGGAGGTGGCCGAGGCCCTGGACCAAGCCCCCGGCTCGTTCCGGGCCTCGGAGGAGGTCGACGGAGGCGCGGTCCACCCGAACGACAAGCTGGCCCAGCCCGACGGCCGGGGCGGTCTCAGCTACACCCTGGACACCGGCAAGCTGCAGGTCCTGGCCCAGGGCGAGGGCTACGACGCCGTCATCGTGGTGATCTGCGCGCCGAAGCTGCACCAGGTCGTCGACACGCTGCTGGCGCCCCAGGCCGCGCCGTACGCCTCGCCCGGCAGCCGCTGCCGGGGGTGGTACCAGCCTCCCGACGAGCCCACCATCCGGGCGGTGTTCCAGCTGGTGCCCGACCGCCAGCGCTACCCGGCGGCGGTGCTGCGGGTGGCGGGTGCCGCCGCCATCAGCTTCGGTCTCGTCGGCCTCGGGGCCACCCTCCTGCGCCGGGGCCCGCTCAGGCGTCGGTCGGTGTGGTCGTGGCTGCTGGCCGCCGCCGGCGTCCTCACCATCCCGCTGACGTGGGGCGCCGTCTCGCTGGCCCTCTGGCTGTCGGGGGCGGCGACCGACCCGGTGCTCCTGGGCGCCGGGGGCGCCGGAGAGCAGGTGGCCCGCACCCTGCTGCCGGGCCTGTTCTTCGTGGCGCCGGCGCTCCTGCCCGCGATCATCCTCCTCAGCGCGGCGCGCCAGGAACGGCCACCCCCGCCCGCCCGCTTCGGACCGGTCGGTCCTCCCGAGCCCACGTGGTGGCCAACGCCGTGGTGGCAGCAGTGGGCGGCGGCGGGCGGGGCGCCGGCCGCACCGGGACCGTCGGCGCCGCCACCCCCGGGCCCCTCCGGCTGGACCCCGCCGGGAGCGGACGGTGGTTGAGCGCGGCCCGGCCCCGCCCGAGTGGGTGGTGGCCCCGAGCGAGGGGTGGGTGGCGCCGAAGGGTCTGACCCCCGACGGTCGGGTCTTGGCTCGCCCCGCTAGTGGTCGCGTGCGACGACGAACGCGGCGATCTCGGTGAGGGCGGTGCGGGCGTCGCCGGTGAGGGGGAGGGCGGCGGCCCGCTCGAGGGCGGTGTCGGCCAGCTCGGTGACTGCGGCCTCGACCTCGGACCGGGCGCCGGTGGCCTCGAGGACGGCCTGGATGGCCAGGACCTCGGCGTCGGCGAGGTCGTCGCAGCCCACCCGGGTACGCAGCAGGTCGAGGTCGGTGCCGGTGGCCCGCTCCAGAGCCAGGGCCAGCAGGCGGGTGGGCTTGCCCTCCCGCAGGTCGTCGCCCACCGGCTTGCCCGTCCGATCGGGGTCACCGAAGGCGCCGAGGAGGTCGTCGACCAGCTGGAAGGCCTCGCCGAGGGGCAGGCCGTACCCCGTGAGAGCCGACCGGGTGCCCTCATCGACCGTCCCGGCCAGGGCCGCACCGAGGTGGAGAGGGCGCTCGATGGTGTACTTGGCTGTCTTGTAGGTGCAGATGCGGCGGGCCGAGGCCACGGTGGGCCGGGCCTTGGCCGTGTGGAGCATGTCGAGGTACTGCCCCACGTTCACCTCCAGCCGCAGCTCGTCCCACACCGCCCAGGCGTCGCCGGAGGCGCCGGCCAGCAGCCGGTCGGCCAGGACGAAGGCCAGGTCGCCAACCAGGATGGCGGCCCCCTCGCCGAAGCGGCGGCCCTCGCCCCGCCACCCGGCGGAGCGGTGGCGGCCCTCGAAGTCGACGTGGATGGTGGGCAGCCCCCGTCGGGTGTTGGAGCCGTCCATCACGTCGTCGTGGACCAGGGCGAAGCAGTGGAGCAGCTCCAGGGCGGCGCCGGCCTCGACCCAGGCGGGGTCGGCGGGGTCCCCGCCGCAGCCGACGAAGCCCCAGTGGCAGAACGCCGGGCGCAGGCGCTTGCCGCCGCCCAGGACAAAGGACCGGAGGGCCTCGAAGGGGGAACCGAGGTCGGCGTCGAAGCCGCCCCACCGGGCCACCTCGGCGTCGAGCACTGCGTCGAGGCGGGTGTCGACGGCCTTGGCCACCTCGGCCAGCCAGGCCGGGGGAGCCGCCGGTCGGGTCATCGGGGCGGAGCCTAGGCCCGGGTGGCCCGTGGCCCCTGGTCGCGACGCTAGGCCCGCCGCACCACCGACCAGCCCCGCAGGAGGGCTCCGAGCTCGGTTTGGGTGGCGTGACGGGGGCAGGCCAGGCCCGCCCGCTCGGGGCCGCCGCCCCGCACCTCGACCCGCACCCGGGTGCTGCGCTCGCAACCCGGCGCCTCGCACCTCCCGACGACGTCCATGGCCAGAGGATGCCTGACCGGTGTGACGGCGCCGCGGATCCCCGGGCTTGCGACCGCTACCCGGTGGTTCCGGGCGGGCCCTGGTCGCCCGCCGCCGCCGTCGTCACCGTCGCCGCCGTCGCAGCCGTCGCAGCCGTCGCTGGCGCTGTCGCCGCCGAGGCCGTTGTCGTCGTCGGGGCCCGCCGGAGGCGGGGGCTGGCCGCCACCCGGCCGATGGCCCAGGTGCACAGCAGCCCGCCCAGCAGCCAGCCGCCCAGCAGGGCGACGGCTCCGGCGAGGGCGTCGAGCCAGTAGTGGTTGGCGGTGGCGATGATGGCCACCAGGGTGATCGCCGGGTGGAGGACCAAGAGCGTGCGCGTCCAGCGCGTGCGCAGCGTGGGCCACAGGGCCAGGCAGCACCACAGGCTCCAGGCGAAGTGGAGGCTGGGCATGGCCGCGTACTGGTTGGAGAGCTTGGCGATGGCCCCGTCCTCGAAGTTCCAAAGGCCGCCGATGGTGTGGAGGGTGTCGACGTAGGCGCCCATGCCGAATGCCGGGCTGATCAGCCGGGGCGGCATGAGGGGGAAGGCCACGAAGCCGATGAGCCCGAGGAGGGTGGTGCAGGCCAGCGACCAGCGCCACCGGGGGTAGCGGTCGGGGTGGCGGACGAAGAGCCAGGCCAGGACCCCGGCGGTGACGAGGAAGTGGGCGCTGCCGTAGTAGACGTTCAACGCCTTCACCAGGGGGCCCACCCCGAGGAAGAGCCGCTGGATCGACTCCTCGTGGTAGAGCCCCATGGCCCGCTCCAGGTTGATGACCACCCGGGCGTTGCGGAAGGCGTGGGTGGGCGAGGTCGAGCCGGTGCCCTGGGTGTTGCGGGCCAGGGAGTACAGCTCGTAGAAGACGACGACGGTGAGGATCTCGCGCCACCACCGCAGGCGCGGCTGTTGCAGGGTCGGGCTGTCGCTGGCGACGGCCGGGTCGGTGACCTGCTGCACCTGCGTCCTCTCCTTCCGAGCAGGGGCGTAGGTTAGGCCCCGGTGCCCCCGAACCGACCGCGTGCGCGGGGCCTGGCCCTCGTCCTCCTTGGCATGGTGGCCGCCTGCGGGCGCACCAGCCCGGCCGGCTCCCCGACCGAGGTGGTGGCGGCGGCGCCGGGGGCCACGCTTGCCGCCGGCCCCGCCCAGGTCACCGTCGAGCGCTTCGGCCTGCGGGCCGAGGGCGTGGTCGACCTGGCCCGGGAGTCGGCCCGCCTCGTCGTCACCGACGCCACCGCCCGGGGGGCGGCGCCGGTCGAGGTGCTGGCCGTCGGCGAGCGGGCGTGGACCCGACCGGTGGGCGCGGAGGTCTGGACGGCCTCCGACCCCGAGGCCGCCGGCCTGCTCAGCCTGCCCGGCGGGCTCCGCTCGGGCGACCCCCGGGCCGCGGTGGCGCTGGTGGGCGGGGTCAACCGGGTCACGGTCTTCGGTGGCCTCCAGGTCCAGTCCACCTCCACCATCCGCTACGACGCCTTTAGCGACCCGGTGGCCGCCGCCCGGGGCGCCGGCCCCGCCACCGCCCCCCGTCTCCTGGCCCTGGCCGCCGAGGTCAGCCACAGCATCAGGGTCGACGTCTACGTTGACGCCGAGCGGCGCATCCGCCGTCTGGAGGTGCCCGAGGACCTGCGCAGCGCCACCCCGGTGACTCGCCCCGACACCAACCGGGTCTCGGCCACCATCGACTTCGTCCGCTTCGGGGTGGACCCCGGCGACCTGAGCCCACCGGCCTGAGGCCGGCTACCTCGGGTTCGAGCCGAAGGCGGCGCCGGCCCGGATGGCGGCCAGGTCCCGCTCGTCCTGGGCGTCGAAGCGGTCGCTGGCCGAGCCGAAGACGCTGCCCAGGAGCGACGGGTCGACGGCGTAGAACATGACGCTGCCTGGGTTGCGGGAGTGGCCCCCTCCGGCCGGGTCGTTCTGGGTGTCGCCCCGGCCCCGGTCGAGGTAGAGGTCGACCAGGCCGAGGAGGTGCCCGAGCTCGTGCACGGTCACCGTGGTGGCCAGCTGCTGGGGGGCCGATGCCAGGCGGTCGGGGAAGGTGGCGAAGGTGTCGCCCAGGAACGACACGGCCAGGATGCCGGCGCTTCGGGCGTTCTGGCCCCGGACCGACAGGATGCGGACCACGAAGCGCCCGCTGCCCTGGGCGACCTTGCTCGTGCGGTCGGTCAGCTCGGCCAGCTCGTTCTCGTTCCAGCGCTTGCTGGACGAGCCGGCCGGCAGCGGGGTGTGCACCTCGGCGACCGGCTTGCCCGAGTAGCGGCGCAGGTCGGACAGGACCCGGTCGAGGGAGGGCCGGCTGAGGGGGGCGCCCGGCTCCTCCAGCACCTCGACCACCAGGGAGGTGGCCGGCGTGGGCCGCAGGATGATGGCGGCCGCGGCCCCGGGTGGGCCGTTGGCGCCGCGCATGATGGCCAGGTCGGCGGCGTTGACGGTCGGAGCCGGCGTCGGAGCTGGCGTCCGGGTGACGGTGGTGGCGGTGCCCCGGGTCGACGGCTGGACCTGCCTGGTGGCGGGCGTGGCGGGCGGTGCGGTGGTCGTCGTGCTGGTTGGGGCGGCCGGGATCCGGCCCACGCCCGGGATGCTGGACGGCGTGCCGGCCGTCGGCCGGCCGGTAACGGGCGTCGCCTCGTCCTCGAACCTGGTGGCGCCCCCGCAGCCGCCGGCCAGAAGGATCACCGACAGGGCCAGGAGCCAGCGGCGAGGGCGGCGGGGCCGGCTCGGCGCTGCCGGGCGGTGGGGGGAAGCCACCGTCGGGTCAGGCACGGCAGCAGCGTACGGCGCGGCGTGGTGTACCCCGGGTCGGGCACAGGGAGAGACGCCCGCGAAGCCCGCATTCGCCGAACGAGCCGGTCTGAGGCACGGTAGAGGGCCCAACCCGATGTCGAGTGGGCGCTGCCCGCCGCCCGCAACTGGAGGACACACGTGATCGAGGAGCAGGTTCTGGCCCGGGTGCTGGGGGCGGCGCTGGGCGGCGGCGGCGAGTTCGCCGAGGTGTTCGCCGAGGACCGGCGCAGCTCGTCGGCCCGCCTCGAGGATGCCAAGGTCGAGGACCTGACCTCAGGTCGCCAGCGGGGGGCCGGCGTGCGGGTCGTCGCCGGCCGCACCACCGGCTACGCCCACACCGCGGATGTGTCCGAGGCCGGGCTGCTGGCTGCAGCCGAGGTGGCGGCGGCCGCGGCCCGGGGCGGCGGGGCGGCGACCCGGGTGGTCGACCTCGACCGGCGCAGCCCCGTCGGGTCCCAGGTCGTCGGGGTTCCCCCCGAGGAGGTGCCCAAGGCCCGCCGGGTCGAGCTGCTGCTGGCGGCCGACGAGGCCGCCCGCCGGGGACGCTCGGCCATCAACCAGGTGTCGACCTCCACCGCGGATGCCCGCCGGCGCACGCTGATCGCCAACAGCGACGGGCTGCTGGTCGAGGACGACGTGACCCGCACCCGCTTCGGGATCCAGTGTGTGGCCCAGGGCGACACCGGGCTGCAGACCGGCCACCGCTCCGTGGGCGCCTCGATGGGCTTCGAGCTGTTCGACCGCTGGGACGTGGAGCAGCTGGCGGCCGAGGCGGCCGAGTCGGCCATCACCAAGCTGGCGGCCCGGCCGGCGCCGGCCGGCGTGATGCCGGTCGTGCTGGCCGCCGGTGGCGGCGGCGTGCTGTTCCACGAGGCCTGCGGCCACGGACTCGAGGCCGACCTGGTCGAGAAGGACACCTCGGTGTTCCGGGGCCGGGTCGGCGCCAAGGTGGCCTCCCGCCTCGTCACCCTCATCGACGACGCCACGGTGGCCGGCGAGTGGGGCACCTTCGCCGTCGATGACGAGGGCGCCCCGGCCCAGCGCACCGTCCTGATCGAGGACGGCGTGCTGTCGGACTACATGTGGGACCTGGTGCGGGCCCGCCGGGCCGGTCGTCCCTCCACCGGCAACGGGCGTCGCGAGACCTACCAGCACCTCCCGATGGTGCGCATGACCAACACCTTCCTGGCCCCCAACCCCGGCACCACGCTCGAGGACCTCATCGGCGACGTCGACCACGGGGTGTTCTGTGCGACCCTCGGCGGCGGTCAGGTGAACACCGCCACCGGGGACTTCGTGTTCGGCATGACGGAGGCCTACCTGATCGAGGGCGGCCGGATCACCGCCCCCCTGCGGGCCGCCAACCTGATCGGCAACGGCCCCCAGGCGCTGCTCGACATCGAGGGCCTGGCCGACGACTTCGACATGGGCTGGCCCGGCACCTGCGGCAAGGACGGACAGGGCGTGCCCGTGGGCATGGGCATCCCCTCCCTGCGCATCGGCGGCCTGACCGTGGGCGGCACCGCCCGATGAGCGAGGACGGGAGCGACGACCTGCTGGCGCTCGCCGTCCAGGTGGCGGAGCAGGCCCAGCCCGGCGAGCAGGTCGAGGCCTACGTGATCCGGGGCACCGACCTGTCGGTCGAGGTGAGCGGCGGCGAGGTGGAGCAGCTGTCCTCGGCCACCTCCGAGGGCGTGGGCCTGCGCGTCGTGCGGGGGGGCCGGGTGGGATTCGCCTGGTCCGGTTCGCTCGACCCCTCCCTGGTGGCCGCCACGCTGGTCGACGCCCGCGACAACGCCGCCTTCTCCACCCCCGACGAGCACGCCGGCCTGGCCGGACCCGACGGGGTCGAGGCCGTCGAGCTCGACCTGTGGCGCGACGACGTGGCCGCCACCGCCACCGCCGACAAGATCGCCCTGGCTGCCGAGGTCGAGCGCCGGGTCCTGGCCGATCCCCGCATCCGCTCGCTGCGCTCGGCCGAGTACCAGGACGGGCGCACCGAGGTGGCGGTGGCCACCTCCACCGGGATCGCCGCCACCCGCCGGGGCACCTCGGCGTACCTGTCCTGCTACGCCATGGCCGGCGAGGGCGACGGGACCACAACCGGCGGCGGCCTGTCGTTCGGCCGGTCCGTGGCCGACCTCGACATCGAGCGGGTGGTGGGCGACGCCATCACCCGGTCCACCCGGATGCAGGGGGCGGTCAAGCCGGGCTCGGCCACCGTCACCGTTGTACTCGATCCCTCGGTCGCCGCCTCGGTGCTGTCCCTGGTGGCCTCGCTGTGCAACGGGGAGGCGGTCCACAAGGGCCGGTCGCTGTTCGGCAGCCGCCTGGGTCAGGAGGTGGGCAACCCGATGCTGACCCTGGTCGAGGACCCCACCAACCCCGCCTCCTCCGGCGCCGCCGCCTTCGATGCTGAGGGTCTGGCCACCCGGCCCACACCGCTGATCGAGGGCGGGGTGCTGCGCTCCTACCTGTACGACACCCGGTGGGGGCGGGCCGCCGGTCGCCCCTCGACCGCCTCGGCCACCCGCTCGTTCAAGGGCACCCCCGGGATCTCGGCGCAGGCAGTGGCGCCCTCGCCGGGCACCCTCACCCACGAGGAGGTGCTGGCCGCCGTCGGCGAAGGCCTGTACGTGCAGTCGGTCGCCGGCCTCCACTCCGGGGTCGATCGCATCAGCGGCGATTTCTCGGTGGGCTGTGAGGGCCTGATGATCCGCAGCGGCGCCCTGGCCGAGCCCGTCAAGGAGTGCACCATCGCCTCGACCCTCCTGCGCATGCTGAGCGGCATCGTCCACATCGGCGCCGACCTCGAGTGGGCCACCGGCAGCTGCGCCCGCATCACCCTGGCCATCGACGGCCTCAGCCTCGGTGGCACGTAGCCGCCTGCGGGCCGGCTCTGATCGCGACTGCTGACAGAGGTTTTTGCGGCGTTTGGCTAAGAATCGGGTTACCATCCCACGGTCAGCGCCATCCGGTTCTGGCGGGACGGGAGGGTGTTGTGCGGTCCACCTCGCAGCTTGGTCGGCGGACCTTCGGGCGTCGCGCGGCGATCCTGGTCACCGCAGCGTTGGCTTCGCCCGTGGTTATGGGCGGCGGGGCTGGAGCTGACGTGCTCGCCGTCGGCTGCGAGGGCCCGGGCGGAGGAGGGGCAGGTCTGGTTGCCGCCATGACCCAGGCCAACGCCTCGGCCGGAGCCGACACCATCAACCTGATCCCCGGGTGCGCCTATGTGCTGACGGCCCCGGTGTCTCCCGACACCGGGCTTCCGGTCGTCACGGGCCAGCTCGCCATCCAGGGTCACGGAGCCACCATCAGGCGATCGGCTTCGGCGCCGAGGTTCCGGATCTTCGAGGTGGCGGCGAGCGGCGAGCTCAGCCTCGACGAGGTCACCGTCGCTGACGGCGTCGTCTCCCTCAGCGGCCCGTCGGCCTTCGGTGGCGGCATCCTGAACTCGGGGCTGCTCACCGTGACCGACAGCTCGATCCGCAACAACCAAGTGAGAGGCAGCGGGGGCTCGGCGGGCGGCGGAGGGATCGCCAACGACGGCACGGTGACCCTGAGGGACACCGTGCTGCGCGGCAACAGGGCCTTGGCCACCGGGACGAGCTTCAGCGTCGCCGTGGGAGGGGCGGTCCTCAACAGGACAGGTGCCACGATGACCATCGAGGGCAGCACGATTGCCGAGAACCGCGCCGTGTCACGAAGCGAGAACGGGCCGTCCTTCATCGCCGCCGCCGGGGGCATCGGCAACACCGGGACGCTGAGTGTGAGCGACACCCGGATCGTGGGGAACCGGGTCGTGGCGGTTGGGCCGGGCGGCCAGGCCAGCGGCGGAGGGATGAGCGCGGCCGACGGAACGGTGAGCTTGAACGGCGGCGCGCTCCAGGGCAACACTGCGGTCGCCAGGGGAGAGGGAGCCGTGGCCCGCGGCGGCGGCCTCGAGAACGGAGGCGACACCATCCTCTCGGGTGTCGCCGTCAGGGCCAACCGAGCGAGTGGGACGCTGGCCCAGGGCGGGGGCATCTTCAACCGTGCCCGCAGCCTCACGATCGTCGACGGCGCAGTCACCGACAACGTCGCCTCTGCGGCTCCAGGGCAGGGCGGTGGGATCTTCGTCGACGACGGAGCGGTGGAGTTGCGCTCCACCAGGGTCTTCGCCAACCGACCCGACGACTGCGACCCTGCGCTGCCCGGCTGCTGAGCCGGTGAGGCCTCTAGGAGTAGTGCTGAAATAGTCGGCTCGGCTGCCGTGAGGGTTCGCGTTTCCGCAGGTCAGGCCGGGTGTGGTGGCGCACGCCTCGCTCTACTGCAGCACACTCCTAGGGCGTGGGCGGCTCCTGCCAGAGGTGGGCGCGCCGGGCCGGCAGGTTCGTCACCGTCGTCTGCTGGTCGGCCAGGCGCAGCTGGCCGCTGACCGTGCCCAGCTGCTCGTAGCCGTCGGGGAGGCGAGTTGGCGGGCCGGTGCCGGTGAAGGTCACGTAGGCCTGGAGCCCTGCTTCGGGGTCTTCGACCGACAGGTCCCAGCGCTGCAGCGGCTCCACCATCCGCCACTCGACCCCGCCGAGGGCCATGCGGTCCCAGTTGGAGGTGGGCGGGCCCGCTGCCTCGGCGTCGTGGCGGGCGCGGGCTCCGCCCAGGCTGATGTCCAGGTGCACGGCCCGACCGGCCGGGGTCACGACGAAGCTGAGGCGCAGCGCCGGCTCGCCGACCTCGAGCACCACCTCGTCGCGGAGGGCATCGGGTCGCAGCCACTCCTCCTGGTCGGTGATCGGGTCGTCGGCGGCGCGCACGGGGGTGCACGCTAGAGGTGTCGGCGTCGTGCCGCCGGCAGTCAGCCGGCGAGGGAGAGGGTGACCGTGCCGGCGGCGATCGCCTCGGCCACCGCGGGGGCGGCAGGCTCGGGAAGGGCGACCGTGGTGCCGCTGTCGTCGACGGCCAGCACCGACGCCGCCGCCACGATCAGGCGGCCGGCGGCGAGCAGGTCGACCCGCTGGCCCTGCTCCAGGGGCGGGGTGCCCGCCGCTCGAGGCACGGCCAGGGCCCGGGAGCCGGCGGGGAGCAGGGCGGCCAGGCCACGGGGGCCGAGGCGGCCGGCCAGAACCACCTCGCCCGGCACCAGCTCGACCCGGGCCGTGCGGCCCACCGGGGCCGCCGCCGGCTCGGCATCGGGCACGGCGCCGGCGGGCAGGCGGGCGGTGCGCACATCGGCGGCCGCCAGGGTGGCGCCGGCGGCGACCCGCCGGACGACCACGGGCACCTCGACCAGCGACCCCGCCGGTGGTGGCGCTAGGGCCGGGCGCACGACCAGGAAGGTGGCCAGCCCGACCCCGAGGGTCAGGAGGATGCGGAGAAGCGGTATCCGCGAGAGCGGCATGGGGGACCCCCAGGGGACGCGAGCGTGCAGGCGGCGAGGGGGAGGTGAACGCTGGCCGGGTCGGCGCGTGCTGGCCGGATTCTAGGAGATCTACGGCGCGGCGGTGGGGGCGTCGGCCTTCTTCGGCTTCGCGGCGTCCGAGCTGGGCGAGGAGGCGCCGTCGGCCGCCTTGGCGGTGGTCGACCCCGCCTTGTCCGACGACGGCTCGTCCTTCTTCTCGTTCTTCTCCTGCTTGGTGCCGTTGCCGGAGCTGCGGCTGTCGTTCTTGTAGAAGCCGCTGCCCTTGAAGGAGATGCCGATGGTGCCGAACACCTTGCGCAGCTCGCCGGCGCAGCTGGGGCAGGTGGTGAGGGCGTCGTCGGTGAACCGCTGCACGACATCGAGGTGCTCGCCGCACTGCTTGCAGGCGTACTCGTAGGTGGGCAACCCGGACTCCCTCGTCGTTAGCACTCGAACGGACCGAGTGCCAAAGGCTACCCGACCTGCTAGCACATCGGGGATGCCTCGCCTCCGCACCGCCGTCATCCCTGCGGCCGGTCTCGGCACCCGCTTCCTGCCCGCCTCAAAGGCGGTGCCGAAGGAGCTGGTGACCCTGGTCGACCGCCCGGCGATCCAATGGGTGGTCGAGGAGGCGGTGGCGGCCGGCTGCACGCGGGTGGTCATCGTCGTCGGCCGGGGCAAGGAGGCGATCGCAGACCACTTCGACCGGGCCCCGGAGCTGGAGGCGGCGCTTGCGGCCTCGGGCAAGGACGAGCTGCTGGGGGAGGTGCGGCGGCTGGCCGAGCTGGCTGACATCGTCGTGGTGCGCCAGGGCCAGCCCCGCGGCCTCGGCCACGCCGTGGGCGTGGCCCGGGCTGCCGTCGGCGAGGAGCCGTTCGCCGTTCTCCTGCCCGACGACATCTTCCAGCCCAGCACGGCCCTGGCCGAGATGGTGGCCAGCACCGAGGCCACGGGCCGCTCCACCATCGCCCTGATGCGCATCGACGGCCCGGACATCTCCACCAAGGGGGTGGCGGCCGTCGACGGGACCCGGGTGGTCGACGTGGTCGAGAAGCCCGCCTTCGCCGACGCCCCCTCCGACCTGGCCCTCATGGGTCGCTACGTGTTCACCCCCGCGGTCTTCGACGCCCTCGACCGGATCAGCCACGGCAGCCTGGGCGAGCTGCAGCTCACCGACGCCATCCGCCTGCTCTGCCAGGAGGACGGGGTCGATGCGGTGATGGTCGACGGGGGCTACTTCGACACGGGCAACCACCTCGACTGGCTGTGCTCGAACGTCGAGATGGCCCTCGGCCACCCGACCCTGGGGGGGCCCATGGCCAAGCGGTTGGCCGAGCTGGTGCAGCGCCACAAGGTCATCTCGTGACCCCGCTCGAGGAGGTGCAGCGCCTGGTCCTGTCGGCGTGCACCGTCCTCGACCCGGTCGAGGTCGCCGCCGCCAACGCCGTGGGCTGCACGCTGGCCGTCGAGGTGGTGGCCGGCGAGGCCGTGCCGCCGTGGCCCAACACGGCCATGGACGGGATCGCCGTGCGGGCCGCCGACACCCCGGGCCGCCTGCGGGTGGTGGGCTACCTGCCGGCGGGAGTCGATCCGGCGGGGATGGTGGTCGGCCCCGGTGAGGCGGTTCGGATCATGACGGGGGCCCCGATGCCCGAGGGCGCCGACGCCGTCGTCCCGGTCGAGGAGCTGGGGGACGGACCGGGGGCGGGCGGGGACCCGGGTGACCACGTCGAGGCCCTCATCGGCGTCGACCCGGGCCGCCACGTGCGGCCGGCCGGCGGCGACGCCAACCCCGGCGACGTGGTGCTGGCCGCGGGGGCCGAGGTGACGCCGGGGGCGGTGGGCGTCCTGGCCTCGCTGGGGCTGCCCACCTGCACCGTGGTGCGCCGGGCCCGGGTGGGCGTGCTGTCCACCGGCGACGAGCTGGTCGAGGGGGCGGGCCCGCTGCGCCCCGGCCAGATCCGCGAGTCGAACCGGCCGGCGCTGCTCGCCGCGGTCCGGGCCGCCGGATTCGAGCCCGTCGACCTCGGGATCGTGCGGGACGAGGAGAAGGCGATCCGCACCGCCATCGAGGGGGGCGCCGCCGCCTGCGACGCCGTGCTGACCACCGGAGGGGTGTCGATGGGCGACGCCGACTACGTCAAGGTCGTCCTCGACGAGCTTTCGACGGGCACGTTCCGCTGGTTCCAGGTGGCCATCCGACCGGCCAAGCCCTTCGCCTTCGGCACCGTGGCCGGCACCCCGGTGTTCGGCCTGCCCGGGAACCCGGTGTCGTGCCTGGTGTCCTTCGAGCTGTTCGCCCGGCCCGGGATCCGCCGCCGCATGGGCTTCGCCGACGATCGCCTGTGGCGGCCGCTGGTGGTCGCCTCCGCCCCCGACGGGCTGCCCCGCCGGCCCGACGGCAAGCTCCACCTCGTGCGGGTGGGGATCGTCGGCGACGGGCCCGCCCGGCAGGTACGCGAGCAGGCCAGCCAGGCCTCGAACGCCCTGACGGCCATGGCTACTGCCGACGCCCTGGCCCTGGTCCCCGACGGTGACGGCATCCCCGTTGGCGGCTCTGTGAACTGCTGGTTGCTTCGCTGACCGGCCCCGAGGTTGGCCCAGGGCCGCCCCTAGCCTGATCCCGTGCCTTCCCCCCTGGTCGACCCGCATGGCCGCACCGTGCGCGACCTGCGGATCTCGATCACCGACCGCTGCAACCTGCGCTGCGGCTACTGCATGCCGGAGGAGGGGATGGACTGGCTGCCCCGCGACCAGCTCCTCAGCTTCGAGGAGCTGGAGCAGGTGGCCCGGGTGTGCGTCGAGCGCTTCGGCTTCACCGGCCTGCGGCTCACCGGTGGCGAGCCGACCCTGCGGGCCCAGCTGCCGGTGCTGGTCTCCAGGCTGGCCCGGCTCGGTGACGGCACCCACGACCTGGCCCTCACCACCAACGGCACCACGCTCGCCCTCCTGGCCGACGACCTGGCCGCCGCCGGCCTGCGGCGGTTGACGGTGAGCCTCGACTCCCTGCACGCCGACCGCTTCGCCACCCTCACCCGGCGTGACCGGCTGGCCCAGGTCCTGGAGGGGATCGACGCCGCCCTCGACGCCGGCCTGCATCCGGTCAAGCTGAACGTCGTCCTCGTCCGGGGGATCAACGACGACGAGATCGTCGATCTGGCCCGCTTCGGCCGTGACCGGGGGGCCACCGTCCGCTTCATCGAGTGGATGCCGCTCGACGGCGGCCGCACCTGGGGCGCCGACCGGGTGGTCCCATCGGCCGAGGTGGTGGCCAGGATCGCTGCGGTGTGGCCCCTCGAGCCCCTGGCCCGGGGCAGCGCCCCCGCCGCCCGCTGGCGCTACGCCGACGGAGCCGGCGAGGTCGGCGTGGTCGGCAGCGTGACCGAGCCGTTCTGCGCCACCTGCGACCGCATCCGCCTCAGCGCCGAGGGGATGCTCCGGGCCTGCCTGTTCGCCCACCGGGAGGCCGACCTGCGGGCCGTGGTGCGCGGCGGCGGGGACGACGACGCCGTGGCCGCCGCCATCAGGGCCGAGGTGGGCACCAAGTGGGCGGGCCACGCCATCGGCAACGTCTCGTTCCTCCCGCCCGTCCGGGCCATGAGCCAGATCGGCGGCTGAACCTGGGCCCGAGCGGCCCTTCGGAGCGGGAGATGCCGTCGCTTCTAGACTCGGCAGGCATGTCGGACCACGGCCTCACGCACCTTGACCCGCTCGGACGGGCCCGCATGGTCGACGTCACGCCCAAGGACCCCACCCACCGCCGGGCGATCGCCCGGTGCCGGGTCTACATGCAGCCGTCCACCACGAACATGATCGCCAGCAACGCCGTGCTGAAGGGCGACGTGCTGGCCGTGGCCCGGGTGGCCGGCATCCAGGCGGCCAAGCGCACCCCCGACCTGATCCCGCTCTGCCACCAGCTCACCATCGGGTCGGTCTACGTCAACTTCGTCATCGGTGACGCAGATGTCGAGGTCGAGGCCACGGTCGAGACCATCGACCGCACCGGGGTCGAGATGGAGGCGATGACAGCCTGCGCAGTGGCCGCCCTCACCATCTACGACATGGTGAAGAGCTCCGACCGGAGCGTGTTCGTGAGTGAGCTGGCCCTGTGGGAGAAGGCGGGCGGCAAGAGCGGGGGCTACCGCCGCACGGACCCGCTGGTGCCGCCGGTGGCCCCGCCGGCGCCCGTGGCGCCCATCGACGACACCGATGTCGACGGCCTCTGGGACGACGGCGATCGGGGGTGACTAGTCCGTTCGGGCTAGTGGCGGGGAGCGAAAGGCTGGACTCCTCGGAAGCGCCCCGCTAGGATCCCCTCACAACAAAAGCGGGCCCCTTCGTGCCTGCCATTGCTTCGGCCCCGTCCACCCTCGGGTGGGCAGTGGGCTTTGGGTCGTGGCCACATCCGTCAACCGAAGGAAGAACACGCTTTGTCGACTGTCCTCTTGCTCGTCGTGCTCGCCGGCTGGATCGGCGTGGGTTTCTGGTTCTTCGTCACCCACCGGGGCGCCCCCACAGACGCCATCGGAAGCTTCGCCAGGCAGTTGGGCACTCTCGAACGCCGCAGTCCCGGGTCCGTCCCGGCGGCCAACCGCCTGGGCACGGCCCGCAGCGCCAACGCCTTTGGCCCCCGCCGGGTCGGCTCCAGCGCCGCGCTCCGGGCCGACATGCAGAAGCGCCGGCGCGACATCTTCATCGGGCTGGCCCTCACCACAGCCGGCAGCTTCGTGCTCGGCATCGTGCCCCCGCTGCGCCTCCTGTGGATCGTGACCCTGCTGAGCGGGGCCATGCTCGGTGGCTACTGCTACCTGCTCGTGCAGCTGCGCACCCTGGCCGTCGAGCGCGACATGCACGTCCGCTTCTCCTCCAACCACAATCGGGTGCCCCGCACGGCCCACCGCCCTGCCTACGCCCTGGTGCCGGAGTCGGACCCCCGCAGCCGCAAGCTGCGGGTCCCCGAGGGGGAGCTGGCCTACGCCTACGGCGACTCGGCGCTCCTCCACCGCAAGGCCAGCTGAACCCTCGAGCGGCCGGAGCCGGCCACGGCGTCGCGCTAGGTTGCAAGCGCCCTCGGGGGTGTAGCTCAGTTGGTAGAGCGCGACAATCGCAATGTCGAGGTCCGGGGTTCGATTCCCCGCACCTCCACCGAGGG
>JBBSKY010000021.1:0-42425 GCA_038255915.1 Acidimicrobiales bacterium
CGCACCGACATCCCACCGTCGATCTAGTGGAGGTGCACCTCCTGCGGCGACGACGGCGTGATCAGCGGCTGGGAACGGTCACCGTTCGACCTGAGTCGCCGCAGCACCATCCAGCTCCGTCGCAGACGAGGTGCCGATGTCCTCATCTACCTTGTACGGTTCGCATCGGTTGCGGGCCTCGACCTCGAGAGGGCGGTTCGCCAGAAGCTAGTGAAGAACGCGGCGAAACATCCTGCCCCGTGAGGACCCTGCTCAGCTCTCACTCATGCCGGTCGCCGCATCGCAGCCCGAGCCGGCGGCGCCTGCCGGGGAGGAACGGTCGACCGGACGGCCCACCTTGTTCGGCCCGTCGGTCCTGACCCTCAGCTGTGCTGCTGCTTGCGCTTCCCGGACCAGGAGGGGAGCGACCCAAGGCGGGTGCGGGTGCTGGTTGTCATCCGGGGTGTGCTGCCGGGAAGCTCACATGCGGGATCTTGGCTGATCGGGTCCGGTGTGGCGGCGAGCTTGTAGTGGTTGATCAGCCGCCACTCGTCATCCAGACCAAGGTGTCCCTCGTCGTCGACCCGTGGAGCGCTCTTGACCTCGGCTTTGGTACATGCGAGCTGCGGGCGGCCTCCTCTGGCCGCCACATCCGAGAGCGGTGCGATCCCCTCACGGCGGTCAAGGTGCCCGCTCTCAAGCGTGGCCCAGGTCGGCAGTCCCGAGTAGTCATCGACCCAGACCCGCGTGATCCTGCCGATCCTCCGGCCGGTGCGGTCCAGGCCGATCCGGCCTATCCATGCGTCCGCTTCTTCTACCGACGTCACGCGACAACCCCGATTCCGTTGAGCCCAGACAGCCGTGCTCCTGCCATGAGGCACAGTGGATCGGGCCTCGACGACTGCAAGGTGATGTGCATGAGCTCGTGGCTCCAAGGTTCGCATTCGGACAGCCAGGCCGCCCACCGACCCTCGCTGTCGAAGGTAACCGGTTCGTACCCCGCACCGCCTCCGGTGAAGCACTCAGAGGGGTGCGATCTCCAGAGCGTTCGAATTAGACCAGACAGGCCCCCGGGGGGGGTTACCCCTGCAGGGAGCTCAGGCCTTCGGCGGCCTGAGCATCCCCCGGTGCGGAGCGACTCGCCGCGAAAACCCGGGTAGTGGTGCTGGTGGGCTGCTAGGGCTCAGTCGGCCGTGTCGTCCCGGGCCGCCTCAACGCCCGGACCTGTACCTTGGGCGGGGTCGCCGTCTTCATCCTGGGCCATTACAACCACGCTCTCGTTGCCCTTGCCGTCAAAGACCGACATCTGAGGAACACCGCCGGTTTCCTGGGCGAACCCGGCGCGGACGCCTTCACCGGGTCCCGCCCGGTGCTCGGGCTTCGTGCCCTGGCCCATCACACCCTGCCGATCCGGTGCATCGAATGCGTCGGTGAAGTTCGCCTTGGTGTCGGTCTCATCGTGTCGCTTGCCAGCAGCATTCTTGTCTGCTGTGATGAAGTCGCGTTCGTCGGCCAAAAGATCCTCCAGTGGGTGGAGCAGGTCAGGCGGACATACCCCGCGCATCGAAGCCGGAAACCCCACCGCCGGCCCAGGTGACCTGTCCCTTCTCGGTGACCCGCATGTAGGAATCTCCGCAGTCGTACTCATACCTCGAGGGGCCATGGGCACAGACGCGGCATGATCGGGGCATGCCGTCGAAGCCGATCGCCTCCCCGGGAGGACGGCCTCGGCTGCGGCCTGTTCAGGGCGACATCACGCGCCAAGACGTCGACGCGATCGTCAACGCCGCCAACTCCTCGCTTCTTGGCGGAGGGGGCGTTGACGGCGCCATCCATCGTGCCGCAGGCCCCGATCTCGTCCAGTGCTGCAGGCTCCTGGGCGGGTGCAGGACGGGTGAGGCGAAGGTCACGGCTGGGTTCGGTCTGCCCGCCCGTTGGGTCATCCACACCGTCGGGCCCGTGTGGCGCGGGGGCGAGGAGGGTGAGCCGGAGCTTCTCGCGTCGTGCTACCGGTCGTCCTTGGCCTGTGCCGAGAAGGTTGGGGCCGCGTCGATGGCCTTCCCGGCCATCTCGACCGGGATCTTCGGCTACCCAGTGAAGGCAGCCGCACGAATGGCTGTGGCGACGCTGAGCGCTACGTCGACCTCCGTCAAGGTAATCAATCTCGTGTGCTTCGACGAGGAGACCTTCGAGGCTTACAGCGAGATCCTCACCCCTCGGTAGCCCGGTGTCCGTCAGGTCAGAAGGGCTCGGACCTGCTGCTTGGCGGCTTCCAGGTCGGGGATGACCCGTTCGATCGGGTCGTCCGTCGTGCAGAAGACCAGGCGGGCTTCGGCGACGGGGAGGCCGGTGCTCGCTTCCAGGGCGACGGCGTAGGCGGCGGTCTGGAGGGCGTAGCGGGTGAGCTTGGCATCGACGTCGGCTTCGTCGTGGATCCTGTCGGTCTTGTAGTCGACCAGGACCAGGCCATCGGGAGCCTCGTAGAGGAGGTCGATGTAGCCCTCGATGGCGTGGTCTCCCAGGGGGGCGGCGACGTAGAGCTCGCGCCAGCTGCGGGAGGCGGTGCGGGCGGCTCGAACACTGGGGGCCCGGAGGGCGGAGCGGGTGAGGGCCACGATGGTGTCGACGGCGTCGGGGACGGCCTCGGCCTCGGCGTTCCGGGAGGCCATCTGTACCAGGCGGTCGGTGTCGGCGGGAAATTCCACGAGCTGGAGGGTGGCGTGGACGGCCCGGCCGACAGCGCTGGCGGCCCGGCCCTTGCGCCACGGGGGACGCGGGCGGGGTGGCTCACTGGGGTCATCGTCTTGGTCGGCTGCCCCGCCCGGCGTGTCGAGGGCGGTGGCGCCGACGATCGAGGTGGCGGAGAGGAAGCGGGGCCGGCGGTGGGGGTCGAGCAGGGCTTCCCGCTCGTCGAGCCAGGCGGCACGGTCATCCGCCGGCGGCGCAACCGTGGCACGCGACAAGTCGAGCGCGAGCTCGTTCGGCCTCCCTGGCTCGAGGTCCGTATCGGCGCCCTTGCGATCGGGGAGCCGGCCGCTGAGGGAGGCTGAGCGCGATGTAGCCACGTCACCCTCGGCGCCGGGGCCGTCGGGCGGGCGCCTGCAGAGCGTGGCTTCGACGTCGGCGGAGGCCGTGGTCAGCCACTCGCCGTAGGCGTCCGCGCCCGGCTTGTGGAAGGTGGAGAGGACGAGGTGGTCGCGGGCCCGGGTGCAGGCGACGTAGAGAAGCCGGCGGCGCTCGTGGACGTCCATCTCGGCTTCGAGGTCGGCCAGCCGGTCGAAGTTGTCGGTGGCGGTGTTGGCGTTGAGCTTGACCTCGGGCCCGAGCTCGGTCCAGATGACCTGCGGTCCCGTCCGCCGGCCGCTGGCCTTGGTGGTGGCGCCGCTGACGACGGTGATGGGGAACTCGAGGCCCTTGGCCCCGTGGATGGTGAGGATGGCCACGGCGTCGTCGTCGGTCTCGGTCAGGAGGGGCTCGTGGACCCGGGTGCCCTCGGACCGCTGCAGGTCGGCCCAGGCCAGAAAGGCGCGCAGGCCGCCGCCGGCCGACTCCTCAAAGGCGCGGGCCTGGTCGACGATGAACCGCAGGCGCCGCCACACCTCCCGCGGGCGACGGCTGGCGAAGGCCAGGGCAAAGGCGTTGCGCTCTCTGAGGAGGCGGTCGAGGAGGGCGCTGGGCTCGTGCCACCAGCGCAGGTCTGCGAGCGAGCGCAGGTGGGCCATGGCCCGGGTGACGGGATGGCCCGCCGGGATGGCATCGGGAGGCTGGCTGAGGTCCCACCGGCCACCGGCCCGGTGGTAGGTGAACAGGTCGACGTCGGAGCAGGCGTAGAGGGGTGAGCGCAGGGCGCTGACCAGGGCCAACTCGTCGCCGGGGTCGTCGATGGCCCGCAGGGCGTCGAGCGCCTCCCGCACCTCCTGGGTGTCGAACACCAGCGATCCGGCGGCCACCCGGTAGGGAACCTCCTCGCGGTCGAGGGCGTCTTCGAGCTGGCGGAGCGAGGTACGGGTGGGGAGGAGGATGGTGACGTCGGCCCACCTCGGTCGGCGCCACTGCTCGATGGCCTCGTCGAAGACCGGCCAGCGCTCCGGCTCGGTGTGGACGGACCTGACCGTGGACGCCACCGCAGCCGCCTCCTCGTCACGCAGCTCGCCGGCCTTGCCGTCGCGGGCCCCGCCCAGCAGGACGACCCGGTGATCGGTGCCAGCCTCGACCGTGCGGTGGGCGGACAGGGCCTGGTAGGCCGGCTGGCGCCCGGGCTCCTCGGCGGGCATCAGCAGGCCAAAGGCGTGGTTCACCCAGTCGAGGACGGGCGGGACCGTGCGGAAGTTCTGGCGCAGGACCACCGGACCTTCGGCGGCGAAGCGGTCGCGGGCCTTCAGGAACAGGGCGATGTCGGCCCGGCGGAACCGGTAGATCGACTGCTTCGGGTCGCCGACGAAGAACAGGCGGCCAGGCTCGGTGGCCACGTCCTCCCAGTGCCGTTCGACGTCGCCGGCCTCGACGGCGGAGGCGATGAGCACCGCCACCTCGATCTGGATGGGGTCGGTGTCCTGGAACTCGTCCAGCAGCAGCCGCTGGTAGCGGCCGTGGAGGGCGGCCCGGGCCTCCCCGCTGGTGCGCAGGAGGCGGCGGGCCAGCACGAGCAGGTCGTGGAAGACCAGGCGCCCCTCGGCCCGGCGCTGCTCGGCGGCGTCACGGGTGAAGCGGGCGAGCCGGATGCTGAGCTGGCGCAGGATGTCGTCGGTCACGACAGCGATCAGCTCGGCGCCCTGCTCCCCTACGGCGTCGACGGCGGCCCGGGCGGCCTTGACATCGGACCAGCCGCCCTTGGTCCCCCGCCCACTGGACTTCCAGTCCGCCCGGCGGAGCCGCAGGAGGCTGAGCTGGCGGATCGGGTCGGGTTCGGCCAGGACCTCGCTCAATGACTGCTCGACCTCCAGGCTGCGGGTCAGCAGCCGGTCGTCCGCCACGAGGTTCGTGGCCCGCACCGCTCGCAGGTCCTCAAAGGCGTGGGCGAGAGCTCCGGTGTCGAGCGGTGACGGGGCGGAGGCCGGCTGGGCGATCAGGGGGTCGAGCCGGTCCCAGCTGCTCTCGAAGACCGAGGCCACGTCCTTGAACGAGGCCTTCCCCGAGGCGGCGTCGATCTCGACACCGAGGGCCCAGGCCCGCAAAACCAGCTCCTCGGCGGTGGAATCGTCGTAGAGCTCGTCGACGAACCGGGCCCACCGCTCCTGGAAGGCGATCTGGGACGCCACCTCGTCCAGGATCTCGATGCGGGGGGGCAGCTCGATGTCGAGGGGATGCTCGTGCAGGACACGCAGGCAGAAGCCGTGGAGGGTGCCGATGGCGGCCTGGTCGATGTCGGCCATGGCCTGTTCGCAGGCGGCCCGCTCGGCGACGAGCGGATCGCCGACCAGTCGGCTCTCGAACGCCTCGCGCAGGCGGTCCCGCAGCTCGGCGCCGGCCGCCTCGGTGAAGGTGATGGCGGCGATGGCGGACAGGCTCACGCCACCGAGGACCAGGTTGACGACGCGGTGGACCAGCTCGTGGGTCTTGCCCGTGCCGGCGCCGGCCTCGACGAACAGCGTCTCGTGGAGCCCGCCCTGCTCGATCCGGCCCCGTTCGGCGGCGTCGACCAGCGGGACGGGGTGGACGACGGTCACGGCTCGACCTGGGGGAGCTTGAGCCGCTCGAGCAGGCCCAGCTCGGGCGCGCCGGCGGTGGCCCGCTGATCGTCGTCGCGGTCTCGGGGGCAGACGCGGTCGAAGTCGCACCACCTGCAGCCGGCGTGGCGGCCCCAGAACGAGTCGTACTCCCCGGGCTGGGCCGGGAACAACCCGGCCTCGATGCCGTCGACGATCGTCTCGGTGACGTCGAGGAACCGGGACCGTCGGTCCTCGGTCCAGGGGTAGCCGAGCTGACCGAACTTCTCCTTGACGGAGATGGCCCAGTAGTAGCTGTCGACCTCGTCGGCACCGAGCTTGGCCCGGGCCGCCTCGGCGTACACGCCGAGCTGGAGCGCGGTGCCGGCCCGGACCGGGTCCTTGGCCAGCTCCTTGTAGCGCTTGGCGCTGCCCGTCTTGTAATCGAGGACCACGAGGTGGCCGTCTTCGGCCCGGTCGACCCGGTCGGCGGATCCCCGGAAGGTGAGAGTCCGCCCGCTGGGCAGCTTCAGCCACAGCGGAGGGCTGTCCCCCACGCCGAAGGCCATCTCCGCCGCCGCCGGCCGGACCCGGCTCGTGCGCCGGTGCTCGTCGTCCTCGCTGAGGAAGTGGTCGAGGTCGGCGAGGACCTCGGACCTCGTCCGTCGCCAGGTGAGAGGCCGGCCGGTGAGCCCCCTGGCCTCGACCTCGGCGAACGCCTCCTCGGCCAGCACACCGATCCGGCGGCGGTCCTCAGCGGTCCAGGCCGCATCGGGGTCGGGCGCACCCCGGTCGATCACCTCGGTGAGGAACCCTTCGAGGACCTTGTGGATCAGCGTGCCCTTGTCGGCCGGGCTGATCTCGACCACCCGCTCCGGGTCATCGCGCTCGCCCAGGTGCAGGACGTTGCCGAGGAAGTACCGGAACGGGCACGACGCCCAGGTCTCGAGACTGGTCGAGGACATCAGACGACCTTGCGCCGGGGAGGGGACGGGCTGGCCGGCCAGGTTGCCGTCCCACTCGGTGAAGCGGGGCCCGGACCGGGCGCCGCGAACGGCGAACCCCCGGCTCAGGTCGCCGGCCACGAGCGGGTGGGTGAGGAGGTCGGCGCCGCCCAGCCAGGCGACCCGCAGGGCGGCGACGTCGCGCTCGACGATCGAGCCGTGGTGGTCGGCGTGGACGACGCCATCCTCGTAGGACGCGACGGGGTGCAGCACCTCGGGGGCGAGGGTGGCGACGTCGCTGCTGAAGATCCGGCGCCCGGCCAGCCTGGAAGCCGAGGCGAGCAGCCACCGCGAGGCCCGACGTTCCCGCCGGGCCCGCAGGTCGCCCCGGGGGAACGAGAGCGTGCGGTGCCCGGCGCCGGCGGCGAGGGCGGCCAGGAAGCTGCGGTGCTGGGCCCGCAGCCGCTCGTCCTGGGTGACCAGCTCGCCGGCCTCAGCCAACGCCCGGTCGACGTCGGGCAGGAGGGCGTCGTCGCGCCTGAAGGCGGGGCAGGTGCCCTCGGCCATGCCCACCACGAACACCGCGTCGAGGTCGAGGCCGACGGCCGAGGCCAGGGGGGCGACGAGGACACCGTGCCCGAAGCGGCCGAGGCGCCCGACGGTGACGTCCAGCTCGGCGGCGACGGCGAGCTCGAAGGTGGCCGAGCTCGGGGTGGGATCGATGTCGTCGAGGGATGCCAGCCGGTCGAGGGCCGCATCCACCTGCTGGGCCGCCGCCGCCTCAAGCTCGGGCCACCCGCGCCGGTCGGGCTCGGGGCCCAGGAGGAAGGCGACCAGGGCCCGGGCGGCAGCGGCGCGCCGGGACCAGGTGACGGCGTGATCGACGTCGGCCACGACCGAGGCCAGCCCGTCGACGAAGCCGGCCAGCTGGCGGATCGCCTCGAGATCCCGGCGGGCGGTGTCGACCCTGCGCGACCCCGAACCCGGGTCACTGCGCTCGAGCTCGGGAAGCGTGGCGGCCAAGACCTGCCCGAGCTGCTCCAGCTTCGGGCACCAATCGTCGAGGCCCCCGACCACTCCGGCCCGGCGAGAGAGGGCATCCCATCGTCGCAGCGACGCCGGCCCACCCTCGACCGGCGCCTCGGTGACCAGGGCGATGACCTCGCTGCGCCCCCACCCGCTGGTGCGCAGGGCGAGGGCGGCCCGCAGCGTGCGGCCGGCCAGGGTGTCGGCCAGCCGGGTGACGGCGGGGCCGTTGTGGGGGATGCCGGCGCCGTCGAGCTGCTCGAGCAGGGTGCGGCCGTAGGAGCCCGGGGTGGGGCGGAAGATGGCGATGCGGTCGAGGCGGGTGCCGTCGGCCACGAGCCGGATCACCTCGCGAACGACCTGGCGCACCTCCTCATCTGCGTCGGAGACGCTGATCAGGCGGTTGGCGGTCGGCACCGCCACCCCGGGGGGTTCGGGCAGAGCACCGAGCTCGACGCCGGCCCGACGGGCGGTGTCGAGAACCGCCTGGTCGGCCGGCGCCTCACCCGACAGTGCCACGACGGCGGCCGCCGGCCGGGCGTGCTCGAGGGCGACGCGCACCAGCCCGGTCATGGCCGGCGCCAGGCGGTCGGGCAGGTACCACACGATCGCGCCCAGCCGGGCGGCGGCGGAAGGGTCGGTGACAAGGCGGGTAGCGGCGGCCTGGGCCAGGTCGTCCTCGTCGAAGAATCCGGCCAGCCGCCCCTTGACGTCGGCCACCAGGCGCACGACCTCGGCCCCCCGGGCGCTGGCCGCAGCAATGCGGCCGCGGGTGCCCGGGAGGGCCCGGCTCAGCTCGCCGTAGAGGCCCACGACGGCGGCCTGGGTGGCCTGGTGGTGGGCCACGGCGGCGAACCGGCCGGGGCTGGCGGCCAGCGTGGCCCGCACGGCGGCGGCGAGCACCGGGTTGGTCAGCGGCCGCCGGCCGACGAGGTCGGCGGCCCCCACCAGCTCGGCCAGCCGGAACGGGGTGACAAAGGCGACGTTGGCCACGTTGACGGCGGGGAGGCCGGTGTCGGCGTCGCCCGTGGCCAGCAGGCGCCGGGCCGAGAGGCCGGCGGTGTTGGACGGCACCACCACGGTGACGGGATCGAGCGGGTGCCCGGCGGCCTTGATAGCGGCGATCCGCCGAGCCAGCGCCAGGGTGGCCGGGCGGCCGTAGCCGACCACCTCGACGTCTGGCACTACGGGACGGGATCCCCATGTCGGCACGTCACCGACGCTAGGGCCCTACCGTGACAGCGAACCCGCCCCGCCAGGCTCAGGGGCTGGAAAAGGCGCTGGAGTTCACCTTCACGATCTGACCAGCGTTGGGCAGGCCGAAGAAGATGCCGACGGAGTACGCCGAAGCGTAGAGGGTGCCGCGGTGGAACTCGAGGCCCGTCGGCATTGGGACGGCCGCGTAGGTGCGCTTGCCGTTCGGGCCGATGCGCACGATCCTGCCGATCGAGGCCGGGTCGAAGTCCTCCCCCGGAGGTCCCTGGGGAGCGTTGTGGAAGAGCTCCGACACGAACACCGTGCCATCGGGAGCGACGGCCACCCCGGTGGGGCCGTTCAGGCCGCGGATGACGCGCAGGACCTCACCGGTGCTGGCCTTGAGGACGTACACCCGACCCTCGCCGGGAACCTCCGCCGAGAGCGTGCTGACGTACAGCGTCTGGTTGGGTCCGTAGGCCAGCCCGGTGGGGACCGAGTCGCACCCGGCGTGCTCGGGGTCGTTGTTGGGCAGGCCCGCACAGGCTCCGGAGGTGACGGTCGGTGGGACGAAGTACGTGCTCACCCTGCCGGAGCGGGACACTGCCAGCACGGCGTTGGCGCCAGCGTCGGCCACCAGGACGAAGCCCTTCCGGTGGGCCAGCACCGAGAACGGGTTGGACAGAGCATCCAACGACTCACCCGTCTCGGGATCGAACTGCAGCTGCCCGTCGGGGTTGTTGGCCAGCTCGTAGGCCTCGAGGTCGGCGATGACGGTCGCCTCGCCGCCGCCTGACGGCGCGACCAGGACCGAGGCGTCTCCGGTGGCTTCGGGACCCCCGCCGCCACCGGTGATGATCGCCAGCTCGCCACCCGTCCGCACCACGCCGGCGGGCGACGCCAGCCCGGTCACGACGGGGGTCGTCGCCCCGGTGGCCCGGTTCACGCGGGTCACCTGCCCGGCGAAGGCCTCGGCGACGTGCAGCGTGTCGCCGCTGAAGCGCAGCCCGAACGGCCCGTTGAGACCTGACGCCACGACAACCACTGGCGCGGGCGCCGCTGCAGCCGGACCGGCCACCGCGACGACGACCCCCAGACCAAGTGCGAGCGCTGCCCGAGCCCTGCGGTTTCCGCCCATCATCCACCCCTTCATCAACCTCAGGGCCGCACACCTAGAGCGGCGACCGCCTGCCGAAAGCCCAACCAGTTGTACCACGCTGCTCCGAGGCTGTCATCGGGAAGGGCACCTCACCTCTCGCCGGGGGGACTGCCGCCCAGACCCCCCGCTTCACCGGGGACACCGCCACCGGCTTCCCGTCGAGCTCGACGTGCCGGTGTGATCAGCGGACGGTGCCCACCTCGCTCGGCGTGGGGGTCGCCGGACCGGCTGGCGAGGACGCCTTCCCCGCCGCCTCGGCCTGGCCCGTGCCACCGGCCACCTGGCTGCGGAAGGTCCGCAGGCGGAGGCTGTTGGTGACCACGAAGACGCTGGAGAAGGCCATGGCCGCGCCGGCCAGCATCGGGTTGAGGAGGCCGGCGGCGGCGAGCGGGATGGCGGCGACGTTGTAGGCGAAGGCCCAGAACAGGTTGCCCCGGATGGTCTTGAGGACCCGGCGGGCCAGGCGGATGCCGTCGGCGGCGGCCCGCAGGTCGCCGCTCACCAGGGTGAGGTCGCTGGCCTCGATGGCGGCGTCGGTGCCGGTGCCCATGGCCAGGCCCAGGTCGGCGGCGGCGAGGGCGGCGGCGTCGTTGACCCCGTCGCCCACCATGGCCACCCGTCGGCCCTCAGCCTGCAGGCGGTGCACCTCGTCGACCTTCTGCTCGGGCAGGACGCCGGCGATCACCGTGTCGATGCCGACCTCGGCGGCGATGGCCTTGGCCACCGCCTCGTTGTCGCCGGTCAGCAGGATCGGCTCGAGGCCCAGCTCCCGGAGCGAGGCGACGGCGGCGGCCGAGGTGGCCTTCACCGTGTCGGCCACGGCGAGGACCGCCCGGGCCTTGCCGTCCCAGGCCACGGCGATGACGGTCTGGCCCCGGGCCTCGGCCTCGCCCATCGGGCCCTGCAGCGCCTCGGGCAGCGGAGCGCCCCAGTCAGCCAGCAGGCTGGGGCGCCCGGCGACCACAGCGTGGCCCTCGACCACGCCCTGCACGCCCAGGCCCCGCTTGTTCTCGAAGCTCTCCACCGGAGGAAGGTCGCCGTGGCGCTCCCGGGCGGCGGCGGCCACGGCCTGGGCGATCGGGTGCTCGGAGGCGTCCTCGAGCGCCCCGGCCAGCCGGAGGGCCTCGCCCTCATCCTCGCCCTCACCCGCCACCACGGCCACCAGCGACATGCGCCCGGTGGTGACGGTGCCGGTCTTGTCGAGGACGACGGTGTCGATGCGCTGGGTCGACTCGAGGACCTCGGGGCCCTTGATCAGGATTCCGAGCTGGGCGCCCCGGCCAGTGCCCACGAGCAGGGCGGTGGGGGTGGCTAGGCCCAGGGCGCAGGGGCAGGCGATGATGAGCACGGCCACCGCCGCGGTGAAGGCGGCGTTGGCCGTGCCGCCCGCACCGAGCCAGGCGCCCAGGGTGCCGACAGCCAGGGCGATGACGACCGGCACGAAGACGGCCGAGATGCGGTCGGCCAGGCGCTGGACCTGGGCCTTGCCGGCCTGGGCGTCGCTGACCAGCCGGCTGATCTGGGCCAGCTTGGTGTCGGCCCCGATCCGGGTGGCCCGGATCACCAGGCGGCCGCCGACGTTGACCGTCGCACCGATGACCGAGGCCCCGGGCGCCACCTCGACGGGCACGCTCTCGCCGGTGAGGAGCGAGGCGTCGATGGCCGAGCTGCCGTCCTCGACCACGCCGTCGGTGGCCACCTTCTCGCCGGGGCGCACGACGAACCGGTCGCCGACCTGCAGGGCGTCGGCGGGGATCCGCTCCTCCCGGCCGTCACGCAGCACCGACACCTCCTTGGCCCCGAGCTCGAGCAGGGCCCGCAGGGCTGCTCCGGCACTGCGCTTGGCCCGGGCCTCCAGCCAGCGGCCGGCCAGGATGAAGGCCACCACGCCGGCGGCGGCCTCGAGGTAGATCTCGTCACCGCCGGTGGCACCGAAGAAGTGCCAGCCCATCCGCATCGCCGGGTCGCCGGCGTCGCCGAGGAACAGCGACCAGATCGACCACAGGTAGGCGGCCAGGGTGCCGACCGAGATGAGGGTGTCCATCGAGGCGGTGCCGTGGCGCAGGTTGCGCACCGCTGTCACGTGGAACGGCCAGCCGCCCCAGAGGACCACGGGACCGGCCATGGCAAAGGCCAGCCACTGCCAGGCGTCGAACTGGAGCGGCGGGACCATCGACAGGAGGATGACGGGGATGGCCAGGGCGGCCGACAGGCCGAAGCGGCGCTTCAGGCCGGCCACCTTGATGCCCTCGTGGTCGACCGGGTCAGGGGCCGCCTCGCCGACGGGTCGGGGGGGCTCGGGCAGGCGGGCCTGGTACCCGGCCTTCTCGACCTCGGCGATCAGCTGCTCGGCGGTGACGCCGGCCGGCACGGTGACCGTGGCCCGCTCGAGGGGCAGGTTCACCGAGGCGGTGACCCCCTCCATCTTGTTGAGGCGCCGCTCCACCCGCCCGGCGCACGAGGCACAGGTCATGCCGCCCACCAGCAGCTCGATCTGCTCGGTGTCCTCGGCGCCCGTGGTGTCCTTGGGGGTCTCGGTCTCGGCATCCATCACTGCACCTCGATGCTGGTCGTGGCGGTGTGGACGACGCCACCCACCTGGTAGTCGAAGAAGAGCGAGTACGGACCGGCGGTCGGCAGCTCGGCCATGAAGCGGACGGCGGGAGCGCCGCCCTCGAGCGGGTGGACGTGGAGGTAGGCCAGGTCGCCCGCCCGCAGCGCCACCAGGTGGCCGCGGGCCCCGAGGTAGGGCTCAGGCTGGATGACCTCGCCGTCACGCCGGACCGTGACCTCGACGTCGTCGCCGCGTCGGTCGATGCGCACGTCGAGCGACGGGTCGGGCGCCGCGGCCGCCGTGGGAGCGGCGCCGGGCTCGAAGGCCCCCGCCACCTGGAGATCGACGCCGAGCGTCAGCTGCGCCGGCCCGCCCGTCGGGGCGAAGTCGGCGAAGGCCCGCCAGGTTCCACCTCCCCGCAGGTCGAGGTCGATGGCCCAGGTGCCGTCGGCCGACCGGGTCGGGTGGACGTGCTGGAAGCCGGTGAGGTCGCGGCGCACCACGATGAGGTGCACCTCCCGCTCGTGCAGCTGCTCGTAGCGCTGGACGGGGCCGTCGGGGCCCTCGAGGCGGAAGCGGAAGGGGACGGCCGGGCCCGACGCCAGGATGGTGGCCTCGGCCACGAACCGATAGCCCTCCTGGGCCACGGCCAGTCCCGGCGGGGTGGCGCCGGCGGCCGGCATCTCCATGCCGTCCATGTCCATGCCGTCCATGTCCATCTTGTGGTCGTCGGCCCCGGTGGCGGCCTCCGTTCCATGGCCGCCGTGGGGATCGCCGGCTCGCTTGGGGGCCCCGTCGGGGGCCACGGCGCGGGCCACCCCGAAGGTGGCGCCGAACACCAGGGCGACGGCGACGGCGAAGCCGGCCAGCTTGGTGCCGGGAGAGGAGGGTGTCTTCATGTCCCCCACCATACCCCCTAGGGGTATCTAGCGCAAGCCGTGTGACGTTCCTCTGCGTCGGGTAGGTGCAGCGCCATGGCGAGCTTCGGGTACTTCCTGTCCAGCGAGGAGCTTGCACCGGCCGATCAGGTGCGGTGGGCGCAGAGGGCCGAGACGGCCGGCTTCGACCGGCTGTGGATCTCCGACCACTACCACCCCTGGAACGACGAGCAGGGCGAGTCGAGCTTCGTGTGGGGGGTGATCGGGGGGATCGCCGCCACCACCGAGCTGCACGTCACCACCGCCGTCACCTGCCCCACCGTGCGCATCCACCCCGCCATCATCGCCCAGGCGGCGGCCACGTCGTCGCTGCTCCTCCAGGGCCGCTTCGCCCTGGGCGTGGGCACTGGCGAGTTCCTGAACGAGCACATCCTGGGCGACCACTGGCCGCCGGCGCCCGAGCGGCTCGAGATGCTGCGCGAAGCCGTCGAGGTGATGCGCCGGCTGTGGACCGGCGAGTGGGTCACCCACGACGGCGACCACTACCTGGTGGAGGACGCCCGGATCTACTCCTGCCCGTCCGCGCCCGTGCCGGTCTACGTCTCGGGGTTCGGGCCGAAGTCGATCTCCCTGGCCGCCGAGATCGGCGAGGGGTACATGACCACCCAGCCCAGCTCCGAGAGCCTGAGCTCCTACCGTGACCAGGGCGGCAAGGGGCCCGGCCAGGCCGGGGTGAAGGTGTGCTGGGGCGAGGACGAGCAGCAGGCGGTCAAGACGGCCCACCGGCTGTGGGCCAACAGCGGCATCCCCGGCGAGGCGGCCCAGGAGCTACGGATGCCCCAGCACTTCGAGCAGGTCTCGGCGCTGGTCACCGAGGAGATGACGGCCGAGAGCACCGCCTGCGGCCCCGACCCCGAGCGCCACCTCGCCGCCATCACCCCCTATCTCGAGGCGGGCTACGACGAGGTGTTCGTCTCCCAGATGGGCACCGAGCAGGAGGGCTTCTTCACCTTCTGGGAGAAGGAGCTGCAGCCCCGCCTGGCCAAGCTGACCTGAGGCTCAGCGTCACACGCCCGAGACGGCGGCGGCCACCAGCCGGGGGGCCCGCAGCGCCGGGTGGTGATCGACCTCGGCCAGCACCTCCAGCGCCAGCGCCGGCTGCTCGGCGGCGAGCCGACGCGCCCACTCCGGGCGGGTGACGCGGTCGTCGGCTCCCACGAGGGCGATCACGGGGCAGGTGACCTGGTGCAGGAGGGCAGGGGCGTGCTCGACGAGGACGAGGTTGGCGAGGGTCCGGCTGAAGCTGGTCCAGGTGTGCCGCACGCCGTCGATGGCCACCGCGGCCGGGACCGAGCGCACGGCCAGGGGTGCCAGGGTGGCGGCCAGGGCGGCGTGCCGGCACATCAGCTGGCAGATGAGTCGGCCCCGGGCGTCGCCACTGGCGGTCCAGCGGGCCATGGCACCGATGCGGCCGACCTCGGCCAGGGCGACAGACCGGTCAGGCCAGGCGGGCAAGCCGGTGAGGACGAGCCCCTGCACCAGGTGGGGCCAGCGGATGGCGGCGCCGAGGGCGACGAGGCAGCCGGTGGAGTGGGCGACGAGCCTGACCGGCTCGCTGAGAAGCGGCTCGAGGCCGTCGAGGTGGGCCCCGAGGTCGTAGCGGCAATCGTCGGGAGCCGGTGAGCGGCCGAAGCCCAACAGGTCGGGGGCCACCAGCCGGCGACCGGGAAGGTGCTGGGCCAGCCGGTCCCAGTAGGCAGAGGAGGCGCCGAGACCGTGAAGGGCGAGCGTCGGCGGCCCGGCTCCCCAGCTGGAGTGGAACAGCGCGAAGGCCAACTAACTCAGGTCAGTTCCCATTCGTGGACCAGTGCCACGGCTCCGACGGGAGGTTGAAAAGGCCGAAGCGGGAGGCGTTGGAGGAGAGCCAGCCGAAGGCGGGGTTGGAGCGGGACGAGATGAGTGAGCCGTTGTTGGTGAAGTCGATGGCCAGGCCCTTCTCGTGCATCGAGGCGCCGGGCTTGGCGGTGGGGGGCGAGCACGACGACGCCGGCATCTCATAGATGGCGTAGGTGCTGGTGCCGCAGTTGTTCATGCGGGTCTGGATCTGCTGCTGGGAGGAGCGGTAGCCGCCGCCGCTGAGGGCCAGACCGGCGCTGTCGGAGGCCGAGAGCAGGCTGGCCAGCTGGCCGGCGATCGAGGAGGCCACGGTGATGCCCCGCACCGTGGTGAGCCCGGGACCGGCCGGTGCGGTGGGGACGGGGCGGAGCGGTCCGGCCACCGGGCGGCCAGGGGCGGGGGCGATCCGCAGGGCGATGGGGGCGGTCGGGCGGGGTGCGACGGGAGGCGGCGGCTGGAGGCGGGCCTGGCGCGCCCGCTCGGCCTCCTGCTGGGCCAGCAACTCGGCCCGGCGGCGGGCGGCGGCTTCGGTGTCCTGGCGGGTGATGGCGGCGCTCAGCTCGGCGTCGGAGGAGGCCAGCAGGTCGAGCTCGCTCTCGCCGGCAGCCAGCTTGGCCTCGAGGGACTCGGCCACCGAGCTCTGCACGGCCTGGAGGCTCTCGAGATCGGCCAGGCGGGCGTCGCTGGCCGCCCGACGGTCGGCGGCGTCCTTGGCGGCCCGGTCGGCCCGGGCCCGGCTGGCGGCAAGATCGGCCCGAGCCCCCCGCACGGCGTCGAGCTTGTCGGCCGACTGCCCGAGCTGGATGTCGGCGTAGACCAGCGAGCGGGAGATGTCGCCGGCGGTGGCCGAGTCGGCGAGCTGGAGGGAGCTGGGCGCCGGGCTGGTGTACGCGTGCACAGCCTGGCCCCTGAGGCCCTCGAGGGCGACCCGCAGGCGCTCCTCGCCGGCGGCCAGCTGACGGTCGGCGGCCTCGGCGTCGAGGGCCGCCCGCCGCTCGGCTTGGGCGGCCTGGGCCGCGATGTCGGTGGTCTTGGACACCGAGGCGTCGAGCGCGTCAAGAGCGCCCTGGACGTCCTGGTCGGACGCCTTCAGCACGTCGAGGCGGGCGGCGGCGGCGGCCTTCTTGCGGCGCACCTCGGCCTGCTCGGTCCTGGCGTCGGCGCCGGCCGGCACCGCCGGGGTGGCCAGGACCAGCACCGTGGCCGCCGCAGCCAGCCACCGACAGCGCCGCCCTGGGTTTCCAGGGCTGCGATGGCGATCCACGGGAGCATGACTCTACAGGGCGACCGGTAGGCCGACGGTGCACCCCTGCCGGCAGGTGGTCGTTCGAGGGTGCCCTACGCGCGGGTAGGACGGTCCCGTACCGTGTCGTTAGCGACCCCGCCCCGCCTGCTGAGGAGATCCCATCGTGAAGCGCCTGCCTGTCCTGGCCCCCATCCTGTTTGCCCTTGCCCTGCTGGTCGGGTGCGGGGACAGCGATGAGGCCAACAACGCCCAGGACGTGACCTTTGTGAAAGACATGATCCCTCACCACGAGCAGGCGGTGGTGATGTCGGACCTGGCGCTCGGCCAGGCCGGGAGCCCGGCCGTGAAGGACCTGGCCACCCGGATCAAGGCGGCCCAGGCACCAGAGATCGCCACCATGCAGGGCTGGCTGACCGCCTGGGGTGAGGACGCCGCCGGCGGGCACGACATGGGATCGATGGGCTCGATGGACATGGGCGGCATGAAGGGCATGGTCAGCGACGAGGACCTGTCGGCGCTGCGCGCCGCCTCGGGCACCGAGTTCGACAAGCTGTACCTGAAGGACATGATCGCCCACCACGAGGGCGCCGTCGAGATGGCCAAGGCCGAGATCGCCAAGGGCAAGGACCCGGCGGCCAAGACCCTGGCTCAGCAGATCACCTCCAGCCAGGAGAAGGAGATCACCGAGATGCGCCAGCTCATGGCCGGCCTTGGGACCTGACCGTCGCTTGGATGGGAACATGTCCCCCGTGGGAGATCCGCGATGGCTGAGCCCTGACGAGATGCGAGCGTGGCGGGCCCTGCTGGGCGCCCAGCACCGCCTGAGCCGCGTCCTCGACCTTGAGCTGCAGGCGGCCCATGGCACCAGCCTCCACGACCACGAGGTCCTCATCATCCTGTCCGAGCAGCCCAGCGGCGCCTGCCGCATGGCCGACCTGGCCGACCTGGTCGCCCTCTCCCGCTCGGGGCTGACCCGACGGGTCGACCGCATGGCCGAGTCCGGGCTGGTCAGCCGCGAGCCCTGCCCCGCGGACCGCCGCGGGGTCCTGGCCCGCATCACCGAGGCCGGCTGGCAGGCGCTGGCGGCGGCGACGCCGGTCCACGTGGCCGGCGTGCGCCGCCACTTCGTCGACGTCCTGGCCTCCGAAGAGCTCGCGGTGCTGGCCGAGGCGCTCGAGAAGGTGGCCATCGACTGGCCCGGCACCGGCCGCACCGCCGGCGTCAGCACCTCAGTCGAGGCCGCCGACGCCTAGCGGGCGCCCGGGTCCGGGCCGGCAGCCAGGGGCCGGCCGCTGTCGGCCCAGCCCTCGGTGCCGTCGGAGACGTTCAGCACATCCCAGCCGAGCTGCACCCGCAGGGCCTCGGCGGCGCTGCGGGAGCGGCCGCCCCGGGCGCAGATGACGTAGAGGGGCCGGCCGGCGGGCACGTCCTCGAGTCGCTCGCCCAGCTCCGAGAGCGGCACCAGCACGGCGCCGGGCACGTGCTTGCCCAGGTACTCGTCGGGGTTGCGCACGTCGAGCACGGCGGCCCCCGCCCGCCAGGCCCCCTCGAAGGCCTCCAGATCGACCTCGGGCACCACGGTCGCGTCGTCGCTCATGGCGACAACCTTTCCACGACCCACGCCGAGCCGTCCCTTCGGTAGCGGAGTCGGTCGTGGAGGCGGCTCGGCCGCCCCTGCCAGAGCTCGACGGCGTCCGGGACGATCCGGTACCCGCCCCAGTGAGGTGGGCGGGGCACCTCGCCGTCGCAGAAGCGAGCCTCGGCCGCAGCCATGCGGCCCTCGAGCTCGGCCCGGTCCGCCAGCACCTCGCTCTGGGTGCTGGCCCAGGCGCCGATCCGGCTGGTCCGGGGCCGGCTGGCGAAGTAGGCGTCCGATTCGTCGTCCCCGGTGGGCTGGGCGACGCCGGTGAGGGTCACCTGGCGGTGCACGTCGTCCCACCGCAGCAGGGCGGCGCAGCGCGGGTTGGCGGCCAGCTCGCGCCCCTTGCGGCTGCGCCGGTTCGAGAAGAAGACCAGCCCGGCCGGGGAGATGCCCCGCAGCAGGACCGTCCGGCTCGACGGCACCCCCTCTGGCGTGGCGGTGGACACGACCATGGCTCCCGGCTCGGCAACCCCCCGGGCCACGGCCTCCTCCACCCAGACGGCGACAGCGTCGAGGGGAGATGCCGGCAGGTCGACCTCATCGAGCGTGCCCCAGTCGTAGTCGGTTCGGATGCTGGTGAGGTCGGCCACCGCCCGATCATCCCCCGTCGGCCGTCACACCGAGGAGCGCCTGCGAGCAGCCCGGACTGGCTCCAACGTCCGCTCAGGGGAGCAGGCCCAGCTCGCCGGCCCGGGTGAGGGCCCCGAAGCGGTTCTGCACGCCCAGCTTCACGTAGATGTGCTGGAGGTGGGTCTTGATCGTGGCGTCGGTGACGTAGAGGGCCCGGGCGATCTGCTTGTTGGAGTGGCCCTGGGACAACAGCCCCAACACCTCGAGCTCCTTGGCGGTGAGCGGACCGGCCTCCCCGCTCGGGGCCGACTCCTCCACGCGGGCCAGGGCCCCGCCCCGGTCAGACCCCAGCTCGGCCCCCACCACCCGCTCGCCTCGCCCGATGCGCAGCAGGGCGTCCGCCAGCTCCTCGGAGCCGACCGATGCCAGGAGGAGGGCATCGGCCCCTGCCGCGAAGAGGCGGCTGATCTCGGCGCCGCTGGCGACGTCGGGCGCCACGAGCACCACGACCTTCGGCGGTGTCTTGTCGTGCCGGGCGCTGCGCACGGCCGCTGGGCTGAGACCGTCGAGCGGAGAGCCGAAGATGAGGATGCCGGCACTCCGCAGGCGAACGAGCAGGAGGCCTTCACTCACCTTCGCCGCCTCGCCGACGACCTCGATGCCGCTCTTGGCCAGCGCGCCCGACAGACCCAGGCGCACCAGCGGCCAGCGGTCGACCACGACCGCAGTCACCCCCGCCCCGCCCCGCATGATCGCGACCCTACCGAAGCCCTGCCGGCCCGAACGGGCTGGATCAGGGTGGGCCAGGCCGGGGGTGTCAACCCCGACCACACCGACCGGGTGGTCCCGCGCATGGTCCTTCGAGCCTGCAGATCATCCGATCACCCGATAGTGGCGAAACCGCTGATCCGGGAACATGGTGCACATGACCTCGAACGGTGAGCGCAGCACGATCAGGGACCAGCGACGGGTCGAAGAGGACCTCGTGCGCAGCCACCTCCCCCTCGTGCAGTACGTGGTGGCCGAGGTGGCCAACCGGGTCCCTCGCCACGTCACCCGGTCGGACCTGGTGTCCGCCGGCATGGTCGGCCTGGCCCAGGCCGCCCGCTCCTTCGACGCCTCCCGTGGCATCGCCTTCGACCGCTACGCCGGCCAGCGGATCCGCGGCGCCATCCTCGACGAGCTCCGCAGCCGGGACTGGGCCAGCCGCACCGTCCGGGCCAAGGCCCGCACGGTGTCGTCGGCCACCGACCAGCTCACCGCCAGCCTGGGCCGCACCCCCACCACCCAGGAGGTGGCCGAGCGGGCGGGCATGGAGAGGAGCGCGGTCGAGAGCCTGGCCGAGGACGTCCACCGGGCCGTGGTCCTGAACTTCGACTCGCTGGTGACCTCTGGCGACGGCGAGGGGATCCTGCCGTCGGACTCCACCACCCCCGAGTCGACGCTGCTCGAGCGGGAGCGCAAGGCCTACCTGATCGACGCCGTCGCCTCCCTGCCGGAGCGGCTGCGCCGGGTGGTCGTCGGCTACTTCTTCGAGGAGCTGCCGATGCTGGCGCTGGCGGACGAGCTCGGGGTGTCCGAGAGCAGGATCAGCCAGATGCGGGCCGAGGCCCTGGCCCTCATGAAGGACGGCATGAACAGCCAGCTCGAGCCCGACCTGGTGGTCGAGCAGCGCCCCGAGGGGCGCGTGGCCAAGCGCAAGGAGGCCTACTACGCCACCATCTCCGGCCGGTCGGACTTCCACAGCCGCCTCGCCTCCGGTAACAGGGCCCGGGGCGAGCTGCTCTCCCTCGGGTGCTGCAAGAGCGCCTGAGCCGCTCAGGCGGCCTTGGCCTCGAGCACCTCGACGACGAACCACAGGGTCTCGCCGGGAGCGATCTCCGGTGGGCGACCCTCCGCCCCGTAAGCGAGCTCGGGAGGGATGCCCAGGAGGCGCTGCCCGCCGACCTTCATGCCGGGGATCCCTTCCCGCCACCCCTCGATCAGACCAGGGCCCAACTGGAAGTCGGCTGGCTCGTTGCGGGCGTAGGACGCGTCGAAGATGGCTCCGGTCGAACAGGACACGCCGACGTAGTGCACCTTGAGGTTCTGCCCAGCCGCCACCACCGCACCCGTGCCGGGCTTGAGGTCCTCGGCCACCAGGCTGGTCGGCGGCGCACCTAGCTTGACGGGCACCGTGGGCGCCCCGGGCGGCAGCTCACCGACCACCGGCACGCACGGCTTGCCCGCCACCGATGCCGGCTGGGGCTCCTCCTCGGGAGGCAGGTCGGTGGTGTCGGGCCCCGCGGCCAGGTCGGTGGACGAGTCGCCGCCCCGGACGAGAAAGGCGCCGAGGATGCCCACCGCGGCGAGCACGGCCACGATGCCGCCGACCTTGACCCGCTGCTGGCGGAGCTGGCGGCGCCGGGCGATCTCGGACGCCCGGGCGACCCGGGCCGCCTGCTTCTTCCTCAGCTGCTGGCGGTTGGGCTTCTTGGCGGCCATCGTCGTGCGAACCTACCAACGTCCCTCCCCCGACTGGATGTCGCCGTGACCCTGCGCAACGAGGCCTCCCGGGCCGCCCTCACCGCCGGCCACCTAGCCCACACCCCAGCCGGGAGCGGTCGACTACCGCAGGGGTTCGGGGAGCGGTTCGGCGTGCACCAGGGCCAGGCTCTGGGTGGCCCTGGTGAGGGCCACGAACAGGCTCCGCAGCCCCTGCGCCGCCTCGCGGACCAGCTGGGCCGGCTCGACCACCACCACGGCGTCGAACTCGAGGCCCTTCACCGCTTCGACCGGCAGGACGGTGATGCCTGAGCCCAGGTCGCTGCGCACCGACGCCACCTGGTGGGCGATCCCGGCCGCGGTCAGCCCGGCGCTGGCCGCGCCCACCAGCGAGCGGGGCACGACGACGGCCACGCTCCCGCCGTCGACGGCGATCTGCTCACCGGCCACCGTGCGGGCCACGACGTCCTCCAGCCGCTCCCCCGGGCCGACCGGCACCCGGAGGGGCTCGGCGTCGCCCGCGCGCACCGACTCGGGCACGGTGAGCCAGGGGGCGGCCAGGGCCAGCACCCGGCCGGCCAGCTCCATGATCTCGGCCGGGGTCCGGTAGTTCACCGACAGCTCCACCAGCTGGGCTCCGTCGTCGCCGTTGCGGCGGCCCTTGCGCTTGGGCAGGTGGGCCAGCTGGTCGTCCCAGCGGCGGGGGGCGAAGGCGCCGGTGGCCTGGGCGATGTCGCCGACGATGGTCATCGAGCCGGAGAGCGAGCGCCGGCTGAGCATGCGCAGCTGCATGGGGGAGAGGTCCTGGGCCTCGTCGACCACGATGTGCCCGAAGGTCCGCAGCTCCGGCTCGTCGCCGGTGCCGACCAGGCGGACCCGGAAGGTGGGGCCGAGCAGGGACCGGGCCTCGTCGAGGAGGGGCAAGTCGGCGTCGGTCCAAGCCACCTGGGCAGGCGACGCCGACCGCCGGCGCACCAGCAGGGCCCGCTCGTCGGGCTTCAGCCAGCGGGCGGCGGCCAGCTCGACCAGCGGGGCGGCGCCGAAGAGGTCGTGCAGCAGCTCCTCGGCAGACAGGACCGGCCACATCCGGTCGAGGGCCTCGGTAAGGGGGGGCAGGCGGCGCAGCTCGCGAGCCAGCTCGGCCAGGTCCCGCCGGGGCGGCTCGCCGCCGTCGCCGCTCGGCAGCAGGCCGGCCTCGCGGGCCCGTTCCTGGGCGGCGTCGAGCTTGCCCCCGAGGATCCGGGCCAGGCCCTGCTCGACCACCTTGCGACGGGCGTTGTGGGACCCGGCCCGCCGCTTGGCCTGGCCCACCACCTCGGCCGAGTCGCCCACCGAGAAGGTGAGGAGGTAGCTGCCGTAGGGCACCCGCACGTCGTGCCGCAGCGGTCGCTGGCGGTCGGCGATGGCCTTGGCCAGCACCCGGGCCATGCGGGCCTCGCCCTTGACCCGCGCCGCGGCCACCGGCTCCTCCTGCACGGCCGAGACCCCGTGGACCAGGCCACCGATGGTGGACAGCTCGACGCCGCTCTCCCCCAGGCTGGGCAGCACGTGCTCGATGTAGCGCAGGAACAGGGGGTTGGGCCCGACGACGAGAACGCCCTGGCGCTCCAGCGGGAACCGGTGGGTGTAGAGGAGGTAGGCGGCCCGGTGGAGGGCCACGGCCGTCTTGCCCGTGCCGGGACCGCCCTGGACCACCAGCACGCCGGCCAGGGGCGCCCGGATCACCTCGTCCTGCTCGCGCTGGACGGTGGCCACGATGTCGCGCATCCGCCCGGTCCGGCTGCGGTCGAGGGCCCTGAGCAGCACGGTTGACCCGCCGATGCCGAGGCCGCCACCGGGACCGTCGCCGCCGAACAGCTCGTCCTCGAGATCGGTGACCTCGCGCCCCCGGGTCAGGAAGTGGCGGCGGCGGGCCAGGCCCATCGGGTGCCGGCCCGTGGCCCGGTAGAAGGGCTCGGCCACCGGCGCCCGCCAGTCGACGACCAGCGGCTCCTGATCGTCGTCCGACACCGCCAGGCGACCGATGTGGAAGGCCTCGCCGGCGGTGTCGCCGTCACCCATGGTGTCGATGCGCCCGAAGACGAGCGGCTCGTCGCCGATCTCGAGGTGTCCGAGGCGAGCCAGGCTGGTGCGCACGGAGACGTCGCGCTCGGTGATCGACTGCGGGGTCCCCCGGCCCCGCTGGGCGAAGGCGTCGCCCAGCATCATCTGCGCTGCGTCACGCATGGCCTGGAGGCGGGCGTACGCGTGCTCGACGTACGCCTGCTCAGTTGCTCGCTCCGGGTGCGGCACGCTGCCTGGGTACCCCTTCCCTGCCCTAGCGGCCGGACATCTTTGCATCCCGGCCCGACCGCTGCCCAGCACCCACCCCGGCACACCCGTAACCCGCCGGCAACGCTTCACCCCGTAGCGTCACCGTCGTGACGGCCGTGGTCGAGGTCCGGGAGCTGCTGGCGGGCACCTCGCTGCCCGCCGACCTGGTCAGCGCCCTGATCGAGGGCGCCTCCCCCCTGTGGCTGCTGGGGCAGTCGGCCGAGCAGGTGGCCGGAGACCTGGCCCTGTGCCACCCGGCCCTCGGACCCGATGAGGTGCGGGTCATCGTGCACCCCCTCGCCGAGGCGCGGGGCCACAAGGTGTCGGTGGTGGCCCCCGACCGGCCCGGCCTGCTGGCGGGCACCGCCGGCGCCCTGGCCGCCGCCGGGCTGACCATCCGTGCCGCGACCGCGTCGTCGTGGCCGTCGATGGGGCTGGCCCTCCAGCGGGTGCTGGTCGATGGGCCGGTCCCCGACCGCCCCGTGGCCTGGGACTTCGTGGGTGACGAACTGCGACGGGCTCTGACCGGCGCCGGCCCCCGGGTCCGCTTCACCCCCTGCCCGCCCGTCACCGTGTCGTGCACCGACAGCGGCGGCGACCGGGTGGTGGTCACGGTGCGGGCCCCGGACCGGGTCGGCCTCCTCTGGGCCATCTCCGCCTGGTTCGAGGCGCGGGGCTGCAACATCGAGGTGGCCACGGCCGAGGCCGAGGACGGGATGGCCAGCGCCACCTTCGTGGTGCACGGCGCCGTGGATCCCGACGCCCTGTTCACCCACCTGGCCGGCCGGCCGGCCGGCCCGCTCCCCTGGCCCCTGACCCGGGGCCTGGCCACCGGGCTCGCCGTCGGCCGCACCGCCCTTCGGGTGGCCGCCGTCCCCCTCCGGGCCGCCCTCCGCCGCTGACCCGCGCCGCTCCCGCCTACCGTGGCCGGACGATGTGGGCCGCTGACGCTGCGTACCTCGCCGCCTGTCGAGGCGAGCGGAGGCCCACCCCCCCGGTGTGGTTCATGCGCCAGGCGGGGCGATCGCTCCCGGAGTACCGGGCGACGAAGGGCTCGGTGAACATCCTCGACGCCCTGCGCGACCCGGCGCTGGTGGCCGAGCTCACCCTCCAGCCGGTGCGGCGGCTCGGCGTCGACGCCGCCATCCTCTACTCCGACATCGTGGCCCCGGTGGCGGCCATCGGCTTCGGCGTCGAGATCAAGGCCGGCGTCGGGCCGGTCGTCGAGCACCCCTTCCGGGAGGAGGCCGACCTCAAGCGGCTCCGCCCCCTGGTGCCCGAGGAGGACTGCCCTTGGCAGGCCGACGCCGTGCGGCTGCTGGCGGCCGAGCTGACCGTGCCCCTCATCGGCTTCGCCGGGGCCCCCTTCACCGTCGCCTCCTACCTGGTCGAGGGGGGCCCCAGCCGCGAGCAGGTCCGGTCGCGGGCGCTCATGCGGTCGCGGCCCGACCTGTGGGCCGCCCTCCTCGACCGCCTGGCCGATCTGGCCCTGGCCAGCCTGCGCAGCCAGGTCGAGGCCGGTGCCGCCGCCGTGCAGCTGTTCGACTCATGGGCCGGGTCGCTGTCGGCGGCCATGTACCGGCGCCACGTGCTGCCCGCCAGCCGCAAGGTGCTGGAGGGCATGGCCGACCTGGGCGTGCCCCGCACCCACTTCGGCGTGGGCACGGGTGAGCTGCTCGGGGCGATGGCCGAGGCCGGCGCCGACGTGGTGGGGGTCGACTGGCGGGTGCCGCTCGACGAGGCCGCCGCTCGGGCCCCGGGCAGGGTGCTGCAGGGCAACCTCGACCCGACGGTCCTGCTGGCCGACCCCGACCGGCTCGACGGCGAGGTCAAGGCTGTGCTGGAGGCGGGTCGGGCGGCGCCGGCGCACGTGTTCAACCTCGGCCACGGCGTGCTCCCCGATGTGGACCCGGGCGTCCTGGCCCGGGTCGTCGACCTCGTCCACGCCGGCTGAGGACAGTGGCCGGGCCGGGGGGCCGACGCCCCACCATCGTGGTCGTCGGCGCCGGCATCAGCGGGCTGGCCGCGGCGTGGGAGGCCGCCGACGGCGGCGCGGAGGTGGTCCTCCTCGACGCCGACCGGCGGGCCGGCGGGAAGCTGGCGTCGACGACGCTGGTCGGGCGGCGCATCGACACCGGCGCCGACGCCTTCCTGGTCCGGCGCCCCGAGGCCACCGCCTTCGTGAAGGACGTCGGGCTCGGCTCCTCGCTGGTCAGCCCGGCCGCGTCCTCGGCGCTCCTGTGGACCGGGGGCCGGTTGCAGCGCCTGCCCGAGGGACTGGTGCTGGGCGTCCCGTCCGACCTGGTGGCCCTGGCCCGCAGCCAGGTCCTGTCGCCCGTCGGGCTGGCCCGGGCCGCCCTCGACCTGGTGCTGCCGGGCGACCCGGTGTCCCCCGGGGTCGACGTGGCCGTGGGCGACCTCGTGCGCCGCCGCCTCGGAGCCGAGGTCCACGACCGCCTGGTCGACCCCCTCCTCGGCGGCATCAACGCCGGGGACAGCGACGCCCTGTCTCTGCAGGCCGGAGTGCCCCAGCTGGCCACCGCCCTCCAGGGCCACCGCAGCCTGCTGGTGGGCGCCTGGCTGGCCCGACGGCGCCAGCGCCGGGCCGGGCCGCCCGGGCCGGTGTTCGCCTCGGTCCAGGGCGGCCTGGGCCGCTTCGCCGACCAGGTCACCCGCCTGCTGGGCGAGCGGGGCGTCCGGGTCGTGCTCGGCTTCAGCGCCGAGCGCCTGGAGCAGCCCGAGCGGGCCGCCGGAGGCCGGGCCCCTCGGGCCGCCTGGCGGGTGGTCACCGGCACCGGGGCCCGCTTCGCCGCCGACGCCGTGGTGCTCGCCGTGCCCCCCGGGCCGGCGGCAGCCCTGCTCGACCAGCACGCCCCCACCTCGGCGGCCCGGCTGGGCGGCATCGCCTCGTCCAGCGTGGCCATGGTCTGCCTGGCCTACCGGGCCACCGACGTCGGGAACCCCCTCGACGGCAGCGGGTTCCTGGTCCCCCGTCGTGGCCGCCGCCTGATGACGGCCTGCTCGTGGGCATCGTCGAAGTGGCCAGACGTGGCGGCCCCCGGGATGGTCGTGCTGCGGGTCTCTGCCGGGCGGACCGGCGAATCCCAGGCCCTGGCCCTGAGCGACGACCTGCTGGTGGCCAAGCTGCACCGCGAGCTGCGGTCCGCCCTGTCCCTCACGGGCGAGCCGGCCGCCAGCCACGTCACCCGCTGGGTCGACGCCTTCCCCCAGTACGCCCCCGGCCACGCCGAGGTGGTCGCCGCCATCGCGCACGGCCTGCCCGCCGGCCTGGAGGTGGCCGGCGCCGCCTATCAGGGGGTGGGCATCCCCGCTTGCATCGGCTCAGGCCGGGCCGCCGCCCGCCGCGCCCTGGCCAGCACCCGCATCGACCTGTAAAGAGCGCAGGGCGCCCCGGCCGCTCAGGCGGCGGGGTCTACCTCGATCTCGGTGTGGGCGTGGGCGAGGGTGAAGGGGGTGACTGTGCCGGCCTCGGGGAGCCACGCCGGGACGTCGGCCAGGCTGACCGTGTTGCGGTCGACCACCATGGCGATCGTCCGCCAGGCGATCCACAGGTCGAGCAGGAGCGACTGGTTGTCGACGTAGTGGAGGTCGTACTCGGGTGACTCGGCGATGAGGCCGTCGCAGCCGTGGCCGATCTGCCACAGGCCGGTGCAGCCGGGGCGCACCTGGGTGCGGCGCCGGGCGAAGGAGGTGGGCATCCGCTCGTGGAGGAAGGGCATCTCGGGCCGGGGGCCGATGAGGCTCATGAGCCCGACGGGCACCAGGAACAGCTGCGGGAGCTCGTCGAGGTGGGTGTGGCGCATCACGCGGGAGAGCCACGGGAGCGGGATCGTCTCGATGGCCCGCTTGTCGGCGTAGTGGGCCGTGGAGACGGGCAGGGTGCGCAGCTTCACCAGGCGGAACGGCACGCCTCCGGAGCCGATGCGTGTCTGCACGAAGAAGGGCCAGGCCCGAAGGCTGACCGCTGTCGCCAGGGCCAGGACGAGGACGATGGGAAGGGTCACCAGGGCAAGAAGAGTGCCCACGACCACGTCGATCAATCGCTTCATGCTTGCTGCTTCATCCTCTGTGCATCCTCTGTAGCCAGCCCCGACGAACGGGGGAGAACCGGTGAGGGTCAGAGAACTTAGCCGGTTGTTCACCTCCCCACCACGTTCTGAGTTCAGCCTAGGGTCGTTGCGACCATGGAGAGCCCCACCCGCCTCAGGGGCCCGCAGCCTCATCTCGCGGGCCGTGTCCTTGTGGTGGTGCCGGTCTACGGCAAGCAGGAGACCACCCATGCCCTCCTCGGGGACCTGGCGTCAGAGGCCGAGCTGGCCGAGGTGGTCGTGGTCGACAACCGGGGCGACTACGAGGCCGTGGCCGACGAGAGGGTCCTGCGGCCCGGGAGCAACCTCGGCTGGGCGGGCGGCACCAACCATGGCACCCTCGCCGCCCGCCGCGACGACCACCTGGCTCTGATGTGGCTGAACAACGACACCCGCCTCTCCCGAGGCTTCGTCGCCGGCCTCCTGCGCAGCTGGGAGGACACCGGGGCTGATGTGCTGGGCCCGGTGTACGACTGCCACTGGCGCCACCAGCGCCTGGTGCCGGCGGTGCCCGTGACCTCCTATCGACCCCGGGCGGCGACCTACCGGGCCCCGTTCATCGACGGCACCTGCATGTTCGTGCCGGCCGCCACCGTCGACGCCTTGGGCCTGCTCGACGCCGAATCCTTCGGCCCCCTCGGGTGGGGCGCTGAGATCGACTACTGCCTTCGGGCCCGGGCCGCCGGCCTCACCGTGGCCGTCACCCGCCGGGCCTACCTCCACCACGAGCGGGCTGTCACCGCCCGGGCCCTCTTCGGCGACTACGACACCTATGTCGCCTCGGCTTTTCCCGCCGCCCTGGACGGGCTTCGGGAGCGATGGGGGGCCTGGGAGCAGCTGGCCCAGGTGCGCCTGCCGAAGTCCCAGACCCGTCCGCGGCGGTTCACCTCACGGCTGAGGCGGCGCCGAGGACCTCGATGAGGTGGGCGGCGCCGACACCCGGCCCGCCGGCGGCAGGACGGTCGGTGCTGATCGTCTCCGATGTCGTGCCCGGCCACCGGGCCGCGGGAGAGGTCCGCCTGACCCGGATCGCCGCCCTTCTGGCCGAGCAGAGCTCGGTGAACCTGGTCGCGCTCGACCGGGACCCCGACGACCCTGACGTGGCCCGGATCCGACAGCTCGCCGCCTCGGGCGTCGAGGTCATCGACGTGCCTGGGCCCACCGCCCTGCGGGCCGCGCTGGTCGCCAGGTCCTACGACCTGGTCATCCTCGAGTTCTGGCACGTCGCCGAGCGCGCCCTCGACCTGGTGCGGGCCAGGCAGCCGCAGGCTGCGGTGGCGGTCGACACCGTCGACCTGCACTTCCTGCGGGAGGAGCGTTGGGCTGCGGTCGGCTCGGACGCCCCAGCCGGGGTGCAGGACCGCAAGCGGCGGGAGCTGGCGGTCTACGAGGCGGTCGACGCCCGGATCTTCACCTCGGAGGCCGAGCTCGGCCGCTACACCGCCGCCACCGGGATCGTTGGGGGCAACCTGATCGTGTCCATCATCGCCGATCCGCTTCCCCGTGCCGTGAGGCCCCGCCAGCCTTGCGTGGTGTTCGTCGGGAGCTTTTGGCACGCGCCGAACCCCGACGGGGTCCGCTGGTTCGCCGAACGGGTGTGGCCGGCCGTGCGTTCGACGCGGCCCGACGCGGTGTTCGCCATCGCCGGGTCGCGCATAGGGCCCGAGATCCAGCGCCTCGCCGAGGTCGAGGGCATCGAAGTCCTCGGCTTCGTCGAGGACCTCGATGCCCTCTACGACCGGGCCTGCGTCGCGGTGGCCCCGCTCCGCTTCGGGGCCGGGGTCAAGGGCAAGGTGACCGAGGCCCTCGCCGCCGGCCTGCCGATGGTGGCCACCAACATCGCCACCGAAGGCCTCGGCCTCGTCGACGGGGTCGACCTGTTGGTGGCCGACGACGCCGAGCTCTTCGCCGCCAAGCTGATCCGCCTGCTGGACGACCCCAAGGCCGCGGCCCTCCTCGGCGCCAACGGTCAGGCCACCATCGCCAAGCGCTGCGGTCCCGGGCCCGCCCGGGCCGCTCTGCGCACGCTCGCACAGGGAGCCGAGCAGGCCGGGGCGTGGTCCCGGCTCCGTTGGTGGGGACGCACCCTCCCCGACCGGGCCTGGCTCCTCCTGCGGCCGGTCCTGGCCGCCGCCACCAGGAGCACCCGACGCCGGTTCGCCAGCTCCGCCCCCTGAGCGCGGGTTCAGCCCTGACCCTCGGGGTGGGGAACCAGCCCCACCTGGCGGGCCGGTACGCCGGCCACCACGGTGTAGGGGGGCACGTCGGCCCGCACCAGGCTGCCGGCCGCGACCACCGAGTGCCTGCCGATCCGGCACGGCCCGAGCACGGTGACGCTGGTGGCCAGCCAGGCCCCCTCCTCGACCACGATGTCCCAGTCGAAGTAGGGGGCGGTGACGTGGCGCTCGGCGTTGAGCTTGGTGATGTCGTGCTCGCCGGTGGCCAGGTAGACGTTGTGGGCGATCATGACCCACTCGCCGATGTGGATCTCGCCGGACACCGTGTTGAAGATGGCGTTGTTGACCACGGCGGTGGGGGCCAGGTGCAGCCGGTCTTCATGGCCGAACACGGTGTGGTGCTTGAGCAGCTCGACACCCATCATCGGGGCGGCGCGCCGGGCCATCGACGCGGCCAGCCGGTCGAGGAGCCGGTCGGCGAGGCGGGTGACCGGCGCCGGGAGGCGGGCCTTCAGCTGGCGCACGACCACGCTCCTCACGCCTTGCGCAGCACGAGGCACTGGGCCAGACCGGGGTAGTCCCCGACCAGGTAGTCCGACAGGTTCGACTGGATCGCGTCGACGTCGAAGTCGGGGTAGCCGAACAGCTCGGACGGGGTGCCGACGACGAGCTCGAGCCCGGTCGCCTCGACCAGGCCGCGGACGTCGATGTTGGTCCCCCACCGGTTGTGGGCCCTGGTCGTGAACGGCTCCAGGTCGAGGAACAGGTCGATGGTGAGCACGGCGTGGCCCCCGGGCCGAAGCACCCTCACGATCTCCGTGGCGCTGGCCAGCATCGCCTCGGGCGCCAGGTGCTCGATGGTGCTGATGCAGTACACGACGTCGACCGACCCCGGGGCCAGTCCGGCCTCCTCCAGGACGCCGCGGCGCAGCTCGACGGTGGTGCCGAACAGCTGGTTCAGCTCACGCAGCCGCTCGCCGGGATCCACCGCGGCGTACTCGCCCGAGGTGCCGTAGTCGATGAAGGGATCGACGTTGAGGACCTTTGCCCCGCTGCGGGCCAGGACGAACTGCAGGCCCGACAGCGCCCCGCCAAGGTCGATGACCCGCAGCTCCGGGCGAAGGGGCACGGCGTGGAAGGCCCACGGGTACTCCCACCGGCGGGTCGAGTTGTTGGGCTGGAAGGAGAAGGGCCCGGCCCGCCGTCCGGCCAGCGTCGCCACCCCCGGCAGGCGCCGCGACCAGCCCGGGACCTCTCGACCAAACGGAGCGCCCCACGCCTGGTTCCACACCCGGTAGGGGTCGGGAAGGGCCAGCCGACCGATCACGCCGCGGCACCGCCCCTCGCACTCTGCACCCGCCGAGGCTACCTCTATGATCCTTCGGGCCTCGACGCCGCCGAGGCGCTGGTCGGGAAGGAGCCCCCACACCTTGACAGTGTCGGAGGAGGTTGCGCGGCCCGAGCGCGGACAGGTCTTTCACCTGGTCATCCGCCCCACCGGCGGCTGGCGATCGCTCGATCTTCGTGAGGTGTGGCGGTACCGCGGCCTCCTCGGCGCCATGACCCGCCGGGACATCACGCTGCGCTACCGCCAGACGGCACTCGGGGTGGTCTGGGTCGTCCTCCAGCCCCTGCTGGCTGCCGGGATCCTCTCCTTCGTGTTCGGTTCTATCGCAGGGTTCGAGAGCGACGGTGTCCCCTACGTCGTCTTCGCCTACACGGGCGTCATCGGCTTCAACGCCTTCTCCGGCACCCTCACCTTCATGTCCACCTGTCTGGTCACCAACGCCGCGCTGGTGTCGAAGGTGTACTTCCCCCGCCTCATCCTGCCGCTGTCGCAGATCGGATCGAAGCTGGTCGACTTCGGTGTCGCCCTCGTGCTCTACCTGGTTCTCAACCTGGCCTACGGCGTCGGCTTTCACCTGTCGATGCTCACGCTGCCCGTCTGGATGGCGTTGGCCTATGGCATGGCGCTCGGTCTGGGCCTGCTGACCTCGGCGGCAAACGTGTCCTACCGCGACGTCGGCTACGTCGTCCCCGTGGTCCTGCCCCTCCTGCTGTACCTGGCCCCTGTGGCCTATGGCGTCCAGGAGGTTCCCACCGACCTCCGGGCCGCATACAACCTCAACCCCCTCGTCGGGATGATCAACGGCTTCCGGTGGTGCCTGCTCGGACGCGGAAACCTCGAGCTCGGGAGCACCGTCTACGCCATCGTGTTCACCGTGCTGATCATCGTCGGCGGCACCTTGTACTTCCGGGCCCACGAGCGCCGTTTCGCCGATGTCATCTGAAGCGAGGATCCAGGTCCGGGGCCTGTCGAAGCGCTACGAGGTGGTTGGCGAGCGGGCCGGCCTGCTGAGCGAGGCCATCGTCCGCCGCCTTCGCCACCCCCTGCGGGACCGGAAGGAGAGCTTCTGGGCCTTGCAGGACGTCAACCTGGAGGTCGGCCTTGGCGAGGTGCTCGGCATCATCGGCAAGAACGGTGCGGGCAAGAGCACGCTACTGAAGGTGATGAGCCGCATCACCGAGCCGACCCGCGGGGAGGTCGAGCTGCGGGGCCGGCTTGGCAGCCTCCTCGAGGTCGGCACGGGCTTCCACCCCGAGCTGACCGGCCGGGAGAACGTGTTCCTCAACGGTGCCATCCTCGGCATGCGCAAGCCGGAGATCCAACGGCAGTTCGATGAGATCGTCGACTTCGCCGGCATCGACCGCTTCCTGGACACACCCGTCAAGCGCTACAGCAGCGGCATGTACGTGCGCCTGGCCTTCGCCGTCGCCGCCCACCTCAGCTCGGAGATCCTCGTCGTCGACGAGGTCCTCGCCGTCGGCGACATCGAGTTCCAGAAGAAGTGCCTGGGCAAGATGCACTCGGTGGCGTCAAGGGCGGGCCGCACGGTGGTCTTCGTCAGCCACAACATGAACGCCGTGCGCGACCTGTGCACCCGAGGCGTGGTGCTGGATGCCGGTCGGGTCGTCCACGACGGCGACACCGTCGATGCCCTCCACTGCTACGTCGACCTGCACCAGCACCGTTCGACCGCACCCGGGGTGTTCATCCTCGACGAGCGGACCAACAGCGACGACCAGGACGGCCGCCTCTACCTCGCCAAGCTGGTGGTGGAGGGCAGCGAGGGGCCGACGGCCACGCTGCGCACCGGCCGGCCGGCGGCGATCACCATCCACTGCGAGGGCCTGTCCGATCCCGACGCCGTCTTCGCCCGCTTCCACGTGCGCAACGAGCTCGACGAGATCGTGCTGGCCTCCGACACCCGCATGGCGGGCCCCGACGCCGAGGTCTCGGGCCAGGTCGTTACCTTCGAGCTCGAGCAGCTGCCCCTGCTGCCCGGCCGCTACTTCATCGACCTCGGCCTCGGTGCGAAGAAGACCCGGGCCGTGCTCGACCAGGTCTCCTCGGCCGGAACCTTCGAGGTGAGCCGCGACGACCAGTACGGCGCCGACTACCAGCAGTACCCCCAGGACGGCTCGATCTACCTGGCGCCCCGGTGGCGGCAGGGGGCCGGGGCATCGGCGCCGCCGGTCACCCCTCGAGGAGGATGACGTCGGTGTAGCCGGTGCCGAGCCCCGCCCCGAGCTCGGCCAGCCCACCCGCCGGCATCCGCACGACCGAACCCTGCTCCCGGGAGGCCCGCACGTCGACCACCACCGCGAAGTGCTCGTCGACCAGGGCGTGCAGCAGGTCCAGCCCACCGGCCCGCGTCAGTCCGTACGGCCAGTACTCGACGACCCACGGGATGCCCCGGCCCAGCAGGGTCGACGCTCCGGCCAGCACGTGGCCCTCGTGACCCTGGGTGTCGACCCACACCAGGCCCACCTCGGCGGGATCGCTCATCAGCGCACCCTCCAGCCGGCAGGAGCCCACCACCGTCGTGGCCCGCGTCGACTCGCCCAGCACCTCCCACGTCGTGTCGACGGCCTGGACCCGGTGGTCGCCCGAGTTCTCCTCGCACAGCTCCAGGGTGACCGAGCCGTCGCGGTCGGACACCGCCAGCTGGTGGAGCACGACCAGGTCCACCAGATCGTTCAGCACCAGGTTGCAGCGCAGCAGCCTCAGGTTGACCGGCGACGGCTCGAACACCTCCACTCGCTGCGCCCCGAAGCGGACCAGCAGGGGGATGGTCGTGGTGCCGACGTTGCCCCCGACCTCGACCACGGTTCGGCCCCGCTGGGGGTGACCCAGGTGCTCCAGGACCCAGGCCAGATCGGCCTCCTCATAGCCCGCGTCGCGCCACACGTGGGGGCCGATCTCCCGGTCGCTGGTGGCGAACAGCATCCGGGGCTCGACCCGGCTGGCGGCGATTGGCGTGAGCCGGGCCAGCCGCTCGTACCCGTCGATGTGGCGCTCGACGAAGCGGTCGGCCTCCCAGACGAGCTTGCGCCGCAACCGGTCCTGAACCCGTCGGGCGCTACGGCTCGTGAGCTCACCGAGGTTCATCGCCCCCAGTATGGCGATGGCGGCAGGGACCGCCCGCCCCGCCGGGCGTGGATGGGGCGGCGCTCAGGTGATCTCGGCGTAGAGCGAGGCGACCGCCCGGCCCATGGCACCAACATCGAAGCGGCGCACGTCGTCCCGGGCCGTCGCCCCGAGAGCGTGGCGCCGGCTGTCGTCGGCCAGCAGCTCGAGCACCACCGCAGCCATCGCCGCTCCGTCATCCTCGGGGACCAGGTACCCGCCGCGGCCGTCGGCCACCACCTCGCGGTTGCCGACGACGTCGGTGAGCACGACGGGCGTGCCGGCCCGCATGGCCTCGAGCGCCGAGTAGGGGCACCCTTCGAAGCGTGAGGTGAGCACGAACACGTCGAGCTGGCCGAGGGTGGCTCCGGCCTCCGCCAGGGTGGGGAGGTGGTGGAAGCGGCCGACGACGGCGGCGGGCAGGCGGGCCGGGGCGACGGCGTTGCGCAGGGGGCCGTCGCCGATGAGCACGGCGTGGGCATCGGGGCGGGCGGCCAGGATGGTGGCGGCCAGCCGGGTGAACCGCTCGGGGGCCTTCTGGGGGACCAGCCGGGAGATGGTGCCGAGGAGGGGCGCGTCCGGGCCGATGCCGAGGAGGGCCCGCAGGTCGGGGGTGGCCGGCGGCGGCGCCCAGCCCTCGACCTCGATGCCGTTCGGGATGGTGACGAGCCGAGCGGCCGGCACCAGCCGCCGGGACAACACCAGGTCGGCCTCACTGTCGGAGATGGCGATCATGCGGTCGGTGAGGGGCCCGAGCGCCCGCTCCACGGCCTGGGCGGCCCGGCCCTGGGCCAGGCCGTGCGGGGTGTAGATGCGGGGGCACCTCGCGGTGGCGCCGGCCATCCGACCGAGGGCGCCTCCCACCGAGCTGTGCCCGTGCACGAGGGCGGGCCGGATCCGGTGCACCAGCGCCAACAGGCTGGCCAGGGCGGCTGCGTTGCGGGGCGGTGACCGCCGCATCTCGATGATGTGGACCACGGCACCGGCCGCGGTCATCCGGCCGGCTGCGGCCCTGTCGGTCAGCCCGCCCACCCGCTCCGACGGGATGGCCACGTGGTGCTCGACGCCCGCGGCGGTGCGCACCAAGTCGACCAGGTGCCGGGCCGTGCCGCCCTCCAGCGCCTCGAGCACCTGCAGCACCCGAAGCTCAGGCACGCCGGTGACCCCGCTCATACACATCCGAGACCAGCGCTGAGGCCAGCTTCACCGCGGCCCGGGCGGCCACGAGCGGCGCCAGGCCCAGGCGCCACCACGGGTGCCGGGTGGAGAAGTAGCGGTAGATCCCCCGGTGAGAGCGCACGATCCACCGGAACGGCACCTGGCGGATGCTGACCCCGCCCAGGTGCACCACCTCGGCCGCCGGGGTGAACCACACCTCCCACCCGGCGGCGGTCATGCGCTCGGTCCAGTCGATCCCCTCCCAGTCGAGGAAGTAGCGCTCGTCCTGCAGCCCGACCTCCTCGACCGCCTGGCGGGCCACCAGGTAGGCCGCCTCGTGGCCCCGGCCCACCCGCCGCTCCTCGTCATGGGCCCACCCGTCCCACCAGAAGCCGGCGGGCGGCCCAGAGGGGCCGCGCCGGCGCTGGGCCTGCCGTCCGGCGAGCGCCTCGCCGAGGGTGGGCAGGTCGCCGACGCTGGTCTGGACAGACCCGTCCTCGTAGCGGAGGCGGGGCACCACGATCGCGGCGGTCGGGTGGCGGGCCAGGGTGTCAAGGAGGGCGTCGACCGCGCCCGGGCCGTAGACGACGTCGGGGTTGCTGATCAGCAGCTTGGGGGCCCGAGCGGCGACGATCCCCTGGTTGTTGGCTGCCGGCAGGCCCCGGTTCCGGCCGTTCTCGATCAGGCGGAGCCCCGGGTTTGCCGCCCGCGCCGCCCGGGCGCTGCCGTCGGTCGACCCGTTGTCGACGACCACCACCTCGTAGGGCACCGACGGGGGGTGCTCGGCCAGCGAGGCCAGGCACCCGGCCAGCGCCGGCCCCGCGTTCCAGTTCACGATGACCACCGACAGCTCGGGCTGGTTCACCGGACCACCCTCCACCGGGACCGCAGCTCGTCGCGCACCGGCCCCAGCACCAGGCCGACAACCTAGCCGCCGCCCCGGAGGCCCCCTCGGAGCGCAACGGGGTCGCGGGAAGCGCCGTCGTAGGGTCGCCGGCCGTGAGGTCGCTGCTCGCGCTGAGCCACACCGGTGGCCTCGGCGGCGCCGAGCGGGCCCTGCTGGAGCTGCTGCTCGCCCTGCAGGGCGCAGGGTGGGAGGCCCACTGCGTGGTCCCCGCGCCGGGCGAGATGGCGGCCGCCCTGGAGCGCCGGGGCATCGGCGTGTCGGTCGTGCCCTCCCAGGGCTGGGCCACGTCGCGCACCACCCCCGGGGCGGTGGCCAGCGGCTCGGCCTCGAACCTGCGGGTCATCCCCCAGACGCTCCTCGCCGTCCCCCGCCTGGTGTCGGTCCTCCGCCGGGTGCGGCCCGACGTGGTGGTCAGCAACACGATCACCAGCCCCCTCGGTGCCCTGACGGCCAAGGCCGTGCGCCTCCCGCACGTCGTCTACGCCCACGAGTACGGCGTGGCGGACCACGGGATGCTGTTCTTCCTCGGCTTCGACCGCAGCATGCGGATCCTCTCCCGGCTGTCGCCGGTGTTCCTGGCCAACTCCCAGGCCACGTCCACCTTCTTCAGCGCTGCACTGTCACGACCGGTGGCCGTGGTGCCCTACGCCATGTCCCTGGCCCCCCACAGACACGACCCGCTGCCGGCCCGGCCGCCCGAGCTGCGCGCCCTGGTACTGGGCAGGGTGACCGAGGCCAAGAACCAGCTGGAGTGCGTGCGGGCCGTCGCCGCGGCCCGGGCCTCGGAAACCCCGGTGCGGCTGCGGCTCGTCGGCAGCGGCGACGAGGGCTACCGGCAGCGGCTCCTGGCCGAGGCGGCCAGCCTGGGGATCGCCGAGGTGGTCGAGCACCAGGGACACGTCGAGGACGCCTCGGCCGAGTACGACACCGCCCACGTCGTCATCGTGCCCTCGCGACGGGAGGCGTTCGGGCGGGTGACGGTCGAGGCCATGCTCAGGAGCCGTCCGGTGATCGCCGCCGCCAGCGGCGCCTCCACCGAGCTGGTCCTTCCCGGGCGTACCGGGTTGCTCTACCAGGCCGGTCAGCCCCAGTCGCTGGCCGAAGCCCTGGCCACGATGTGGACCGGCTGGGACGACGCCCGGACCTGGTCGCAGCAGGCCTACGAGGTGGCCACGACCAGCTTCACCGACGAACGGACCGTGACCGCCTTCGAACGGGCCCTCGACAGCGGATGAGCCAAGGCGGGAGGGCCCTGGGAGCCGCTTGCTACCGTGAACGGAGTGATCCAGGGGCCCTTGGGCGAGGGGGGAAGCGACCTGTCGATCATGATCCCCACCTACAACTGCGCCCGCTACCTGGAGCAGACCCTGGCCTCGCTGGTCGACCAGGGCATCGAGCAGGCCCAGGTCGAGGTGGTCGACGACTGCTCGACCGACGATGACCCCGAAGGCGTAGTGCGCCAGCTGGGGCAGGGACGGGTGAGCTTCCATCGCCAGCCGGTGAACCTCGGCCTCGTCGGGAACTTCAACAGCTGCATCGGGCGGGCTGAGCGGCGGTGGGTGCACCTGCTCCACGGCGATGACCTGGCGCTGCCAGGGGCCTACGCCTCCTTCTCTGAGCTCATCAGCCGCCACCCGGACAGCCGAGTCGCGTTCGGTCGGTGCGTGATCATCGGTGAGGACGGCGTGTGGGACACGATCAGCGAGGCCCTGGCGCCCGGACTGGACGGCGAGCTGGTCTATGACCCCTACCGCTGGGGCAACAACGCCGTTCGGTTTCCCGGTGCCCTGTTCCGCCGCGACGCCGCCATCGCTGTCGGTGCGTTCGATGATCGCTACGCCCATGCGGCCGACTGGCACCTGTGGTGGCGGCTGGCAAAGCGGTTTCCTGCGGCCTACACCAACCTCTGCCTCGGTGCCTATCGACGGTTCCCGGGCAACCACAGCTCCACTCTGGTGCGAACCGCCAGCGACCTTCGCGAGGACCTTCGGTTGGTGCGGGAGATCGCCAAGGCCGAGCCGGACGCTGGTCTGCGCCTGTTCGAGCCGCTCTTGGGCCTCGTCACGGGGCAGGCCTGCGACAACGCCCACGACAGCGCGACGATGCTCGCTCACCTGCGGGTCCTCGCCGCCCTGCCCTCGGGGCTCCCTAAGGCCAGCAGGGTTGCTCTGATGGCCCTGACCTGGTCCAAGGTGCGACTCGCCAAGGCCGAGCGTCGACGTCTGGGGCCCGACACCCGCCGATCACCTTCGGCCGACGACCGGGAGTAGCTCAGGCGGTCGTCCTCGCCCTTTCGACCAGCACGAACAGGTCGCGCTCGTAGTAGAAGTTCTCGGACCCGCCGCTCCGCTCCGCGATGAGGCGCAGACCGGCCCGCTCGACCAGGGTGCGAACCGCCTGCGGCGTAGTGAAGTAGAAGCCCTCGACTCGATAGTGGTCCTGCTCGGCGAAGCGCTGCCAGCCGGCGTCGGAGGTGAGGTTGGCCGTGTGGAGGAACGCCTTGCCCCCGGGCTTCAGGGCCCGCGTGATCTCCTGCAGGTAACGCCACTGCACGTGGAGGTCGAGATGCACGAACACGTCGAATGAGTAGAGGAAGTCGAAGTGCCCGGAGAACTCCGCTGGGAGCGCTGGCTCGACCAGGTGGTGGAAGCGGGCTCCGCCGACATCGGCCAGCTCGGCTTGCACCAGGGCCAGCATCTTCTTCGAGATGTCAAAGGCGTGGAACTCGGCCACCTTCGGCGCCACCCGGACCGCCACGCGTCCGCCGCCGGTCCCGATCTCCCCGCACACCGAGCTCGGCCCGACATGGGGGAGGATCCACTCGTCGATGATCTGGATCGCGTCGTCGAGGCGGCCCCACTCCTCGCCGAGGCGGGCGACGGCGGCAGGGTCCTCGCCGGTCCGACCCTCGTAGGAGAGCTGGTGGCTACGGAACGCGGGATCGTTCCAGCGTTCGGCGTACCAGTCCCAGATCTCGCTGTTGTAGCCAACGTTGTCCGCAGCAGACACCTTTGACGGTGGGACCAGACCCCTTTGGGCCCAGGCCACCCGGTAGCCGTCGATCCTGTCCTTGAGCGGCGGCGGGAGGGCTTCGACGACGCTGCGGGCGACCCGACGTGCGGGACCAGAGAGGCGGAGCACCAAGGCCGCGACCCTAGCCGGGGAGGTCGGCCCCAGGAGGAGGCGTGCGGCCCACCCTGTAGGATCCTTCCGTCGTGCGCACCCGGCACCCCTCCCGCCTGCCGGTTCCTCTCGACTGATGAGCCGGTCCACCGCCGACTTCGTCGTCGTCGGCTCGGGACTCACGGGCGCCGTGATCGCCCGCACCTTGGCCGACGCCGGCCGCGAGGTGTTGGTCGTCGATCGTCGCACCCACCTCGGCGGCAACGTCCACGACGCCACCCACGACGGCGGCATCCGCGTGCACACCTACGGGCCCCACTACTTCCGCACCAACTCCGAGGCGATCTGGAGCTTCGTCACCCGCTTCGCCGACTTCTACCGCTACGAAGCGGTCCTGGCCTCGTTCGTCGACGGCCGCTACGAGCGCTGGCCGGTGGCGGCCGAGTACATCCGGCGCACCGTGGGCGAGCACTGGCGGCCGACGTTTACGGGCACGCCCGAGAACTTCGAGCAAGCGTCGCTGGCCATGATGCCGGAGGCGGTGTACCGGTCGTTCGTCAAGGGCTACACCGAGAAGCAGTGGGGCGTGCCGGCTGACGCCCTGTCAGCCGAGCTGGCCGGCCGCTTCGACGTGCGCTACGACGACGACCTGCGCCTGAAGCGCCACCGTCACCAGGGCATCCCGGTCGGTGGCTACGCCCGGCTGATGGAGGCCATGATCGACGGCGTGCCCGTCGAGCTGGGTCGAGACTTCCTCGAGGAGCGCGGCTCGTTCCGTTGGCGGCGGGGTCTGGTGTTCACCGGGCCGATCGACGAGTACTTCGGCTTCTCGCTCGGGCGCCTGTCCTACCGGGGTCAAGAGCGCGAGCACACCTATCTGCCGAGCGTGGCCCAGCATCAGCCGTTCGGGCAGGTGAACAACCCCGACCCGGCCGGCGGCCCTCACGTGCGCACCCTCGAGTGGACCCACCTGCTCAGCGAGCAGGAGCGGGCGCAGGTGAACGGGACGATCATCACCCGGGAGACGCCCATGACCCCGACCGACCCCGACCACTACGAGTACCCCTTCCCGGACGAGGCCAACAAGGCGCTGTACCGGCGCTATCGGGCCCGGGCCGACGCTGTGCCCGGCCTCCTGGTCTGCGGACGCCTGGGTGAGTACCGTTACTACGACATGGACCAGGCCATCGCCCGGGCCATGCTGCTGGCCCGGCGCATCCTCGACGGCGACCGTCGGCGTGCGGGCGTGGCGTTCAACGCACCGTGAGCGACGCGGACCGGGCCCTGCGGGTTCTGCTCCTCAACCATGCCGACGTCGGCTACGGCGGGGCCGCCGTGGCCGGCTTCCGCCTGCACCTCTCGTTGCTCGCCGCCGGGGTCGACTCCACGCTCCTGGTTGGCACCAAGGCCTCGTCCGAGCCGACGGTCAGCGCACTGAACACCCCCCCGATCGTGCGGCGACCGCTCTCCAAGCTGGGCTATGAGGTCGGCCTCCGCGGGCTTGAGGGGCTGGGGTCCTACCGCCTCCTGCGCTCCCCGTTGGTCGGCGAGGCCGACGTCATCCATGCCCACGCGGTCTACGGCAGCTGGTTCAGCTACCCCGTGCTGACCCCGCTGTCGCGCCGCACCCCGATGGTGCACACCCTCCACGACATGTGGACCTTCACCGGGCACTGCTCGTTCAGCTTCGGATGCGAGCGGTGGCGGACGGGCTGTGGCCACTGCCCACACCTCGATGTCGCCCCAAAGGTGCGGCGTGACGCCACAGGGGTCGAGTGGCGCCTGAAGGATGCGCTCTGGTCGCACAGCCGGCTGGTGATCGTCAGCCCGAGCCGATGGCTGGCCGAGCTGGCCGAGCAGAGCATGCTGAGCCGCTTCGAGGTGCGGGTGATCCCCCACGGCATCGATACCGACGAGTTCTCGCCCCGACCCCGGGAGGCGTGCCGGGCTGCGCTGGGCATCGGCCCTGGCCGCACGGCGGTGCTGTTCGCCTCCGCCTCGCTCCAGGGAGCCGAGGGCATCGATCCCGCCGACCGCAAGGGTGCGGACCTGCTCCTCGCCGCCCTGCGTGCGGTGCCCCCGGCTCTGCGGGCCACCTGCACCTTGCTCCTCATGGGCGGCGGAGGCCAGGCCATGGCCACGGTCCTGCGGGCCGAGGGCTACGAGGTCGTTGACATCGGCTACGTGGTCAGCGACCCGCTCAAGTCCTTCGTCTACTCGGCCGCAGATGTGTTCGTCTTCCCCACCCGGGCCGACAACGCCCCGCTGGTGGTGCTGGAGAGCCTGGCCTGCGGCACGCCCGTAGCGTCGTTCGACGTGGGGGGCCTGGGCGAGATGATCGTGCCTGGGACCACCGGCACGCTGGCCCCGGCCGGTGACGTGGACCACCTCACCGCCGACCTCGTGGCCCTGCTCGAGGATCCGGTGCGCCTGGCGGCGATGCGCCCGGCGTGCCGCACCCTCGTCGAGACCGAACATCCCGCGGCGCTGGCCGCCGACCGACACATCGCGCTGTATCGCGAGCTGGCCGGCTGAGCCACCGGGGAGGCCTGTCTGCGCCGGCCCCTGTTCCAGATGTCGTCCCCTATCCTTGCTGGTTCATGGCGCAGGAGGAGGAGGACGGCGACGACCTGGCCGTCAACCTGTCCTGGCCGACCGGACCCGGCGCCGTGCGGCGCCAGCGTGGCGCGTCCGACCCGGCCACGCCCTTGCCCAGCTGGAGCGCCCCACCGGTCGAGCCGGGCCTCCGTCCGGCCGTCCCGACCTCACGGGCGGCCGCGCCCGGTCCTCGACCCGCTACGCCCGCTCCCCGTCCCACGGTCCCGAGCTCTCGCTCGGCACCCGCTTCCCCCCGCTCCGGGGTGTCCACCCCTCGCCCGGCCGCCCGGCCGGCGGCCCCCAGGCCGGCGGCATCAGCGCCCCAGCCGGCAGCCCCGGCCCCACGGGCGGC
>JBBSKY010000022.1:0-41652 GCA_038255915.1 Acidimicrobiales bacterium
AGGTTCCCGAGACGGGTTCGCAAGTGCGGCGTCTGCTGGGGGTGGCTGGCTCAGGTGCTGAGCCCAGTCACACGCGCAGTTCGACGATGTGGACGATCTCGATCGAGCGCTCGGAGCGACCTGGTTGCCAGAGCACGTACCAGGTGTCGCGGCCAGTCGGAGTCGCTCGGATCTGGCTGTACTCGGGCGTCTGGAACTGCCTCGTGCCGATCCGCGGGTTGTAGGGATCCAGCTCGAGGCGTCCGAGAACTCGCCGTACGGAGGCGACCACGTCGGCTCGGGCAGGGTTGCTCTCGATGGCCGTCATCACGGAGTTCGCATCCGGATGCCACAGGAGTTCGTGGGTCACGTGAAGAGACCGTAGCCCAGAAGCGGCGATCGCCCAGGGTGGCGATTGCCGCACAGGGGCCTGTGCGATAATCTTCCCACTGTGCAACCGACCCGAGAGATCACGCTCGATGGCCGTCGGCGGACCAGTCTGGCCAAGATCGGCCGCGAGTCCGACCATCGCTACTTGATCGACGAGCTACCCGACGGCACGGTCATCCTCACCCCCGCAGTGACGCTCTCCAAGGTTGAGCTGGCGGCGCTGTCCGAACCAGCGGTCCGAGCGGCGATCGACCGAGCGGTGGCGCAGGCGGCGGGCGGAAAGGCCGCGGAACTGACGAGCAGGGGCTCGTTCACCCGCTTCGCCGACGACGTGCCCTGATCGCGCAGCGTTCGTGCTGCGCCGTCACCAGCCGGTGCCCGAGCAACTGAGGTTCGCCCTGGGCCAGGGTCCTGTCGGGCGATGCCGGTGCCCGCCGCCACGATTCGCCGGCAGAATGGCAGGCGGCCGTCGAGCACGGAGGGCGATCCACTGGTCGTGGCTGGCCAGGCGGCCGCAGGCGTCGACGGTCATCGTGGACACAGTCCCGAGGAGGGCCAGCCGGTAGACGTCCTGCAGGGTGAGCGGGCCGGCGCCGACCAGCTGGGGCGGGTCGAAAGCGTCGGGCTCGTCGTCAGTCAGGGCGTGGTGGGGGACGACCACGACGATGTCGGGGTGCACGGCCGGCTGGTCGGGGCGGGCGCCGGAGGCTCGGTGGGCCATCTCGATGAAGCCTTCGGCGGTGCGTCGGCCGGCGGTGTTCTCGTCTGCGGCGAGGTCGGCGAAGCGGCCGTCCTCCCGGTCCGCCTCGATCCGGGGGAATCGACTCGATCGGCACCCTTGGGCGCGGTCAGGCCATCGGTCCGGCGCCGCCGCCCCGAACCGTGGGATGATCCGTCCATGACGCCCGAGGGCGGGGATGGGGACGGCTTCGAGCTGGTGCTCGAGCCTCGGACCGATAGGTTCGACGCGGACGACGAGCGCTGGCTGGAGCAGGTCTCGCTGCTGTTCCGGGAACTGCAGCGTGAGGTCGGTGGTGTAACCAGGCGCCACCGGCCGGTGGAGGGGACCAAAGGGGGTGCCGAGACGGTCATCCTGGCTCTGGGATCGGCCGGCGCCTTCTCCGCGGGGTTGGAGGTGCTGCGATCGTGGCTGGGCCGTGACCGGGCCCGCCGGCTCGACATCAGCTACACCGTCGCCGACCGCACCGAATCGGTGTCGATCAGCGGCGACGCCATCGACACCGACGCCATGGCCAAGATCGCCGAGGCCGTGGCCGGTCGTCTGGAAGGGGCGCCGTGGACGGGTACCGCGCCCTCCTGATCGGGAACTCGACCTTCCCCGTCGACCCCCAGAACCTCCAGGACCTGAACGGCCCGGTGAAGGACGTCGCTCTTCTCGGTGCGGCCCTGACCGACCGGGACGTCGGGCTTTTCGACAACGACCACGTGCGGCTGCTGGTCGAGCGGCCGGCCGGCACGGTCCTGCAGGAGATCGAGGCGTTCTTCCTGGAGGCTCGCCGGGACGACCAGCTCCTGCTGTACTACAGCGGCCACGGCCTGCTGAACGAGCGGAACCAGCTGTACCTGGCGGCGGCGGACACCCGAGTCGACCGCCTTCGGTCGACGGCGGTGAGCGCCGCCGCCATCAGCGAGATGCTGGACAACGCGTCGGCCCGCACGGCGGTGATCCTGCTCGACTGCTGCCACAGCGGAGCGTTCAAGGGCACCATCGGTCCTGCCAACCTGGCCGGGTCGGGGCGCTACGTCCTGACCAGCTGCCGCAGCGGCGAGCTGGCCAACGACGCCGACCGGCGCAACGGCACCAGCCTGTTCACCCAGCACCTGGTCGACGGGCTGCTGGGCGGGGTGCTCGACCTCGACGGCGACGGGACGGTCGACGTCGACGAGGTGTACCGGTACGTGCACCAACGGCTGGCCGAGACCAACCGCCAGATCCCCCAGCGCCGCTTCGACGGCAGCGCCCGCACCCCGGCCCTGGCCCGCCGGCCCCTGCCTCTCGTGCCGCTCCCAACGGTCCCGACGAAGGGGCTCGGCTTGGATCCTGCGGCACCGCGGACCGGGCCCGAGGATTCCCCGGATCCCCCGGCGACGACCGCGGCCACGGGCGCCACCGCACCTCCGGACGAGCCGGCCAAGGCGGCGGTGACGGCGAGGGGCGCCAGCGGCCCGGGTGCAGGCCCACCGACGGGCCCGGCGACGCCTCGACGGAAGCGACGCCTCCCGGCCGTGGGGGCCTGGCTGGCGAGACTTGGGCGCCGCCGCCTGGCGGTGGCCTCGGCCGTCATGGCCGGGCTCGTCCTGTGCACCGTGCTCGCTGTCGTCGTTCTGTCCGGCGAGAACCAAGCTCCGGAGCCGCCGCCGCCCGACGGGCCGGCCCTCCTGTCCCAGCCGAAGGGCATCGCCCTCGACGCCGACGGCAACCTCTTCATCGCCGATTCGGGGAACAACCGTGTGGTGCGGGTCGCAGCCGACACCGGTGCGGCGACCACGGTGGCCGGCAGCGAGCTCCCGAGAGCGATCATCGACGGCGAGCTGGCCACCGACACCTCCGTCAAGGGCCCCCGCTTCGTGGCGACCCTCCCCGACGGCGGGTTCGTCGTGGTCGACGACGAGAGCCACGTCCTGTCGGTCGGTCCCGACGGGAAGCTGACGCAGGTGGCCACCGAGGGCCGGCTGGGCCCGGCTGACGCCAAGATCACCGGCATCGTCGCCGCGCCCGACGGCCGGCTCTACATCGCCACCGAGGAGAGGGTGTTCCTGCTCGACCCCCGGGCCTCGGGCAACGTGGGAACGGTGGCGGGCACCGAGAACCCGGGCTTCTCCGGCGACGGCGATGCCGCCAGCCGCGCCCAGCTGAAGGTGCCGACGGGCCTGGCCATCAGCCCACAGGCTGAGCACCTGTACATCGCCGACTGCGAAAACAGCCGCCTTCGACGGATCGATCTCGCTACCAACGTGATCGTGACGGTGGCCGGCGGAGGGCCGGCCTACGAAGAAGGCGGACGGGCCAGCGAGGCTGGCGGCCTGTCCTGCCCCCAAGCCGTCGCTGTTGGTCCAGACGGTGCGGTGTACATCAACGGCGATAGCCAGAACGTGCGAAAGGTCGCCGGCCAGCGGATCTTCACTGCGGCAGGCCCGGTCGAAGAGCCCACCGTCACCGAAGACGGCCAGCCGGCGACCCAGACCAGCTTCTCGGAGATCCGCGGCATAGCCGTCGATAGCAAGAACAGGCTGTACCTGAGCGAGGGGAACCGGGTCCGGCGCGTCGAGGAGGGCGGTCGGGTTTCGACCTACGCCTGAGCCGGGGCCCGGAGGGCGTCCCTGCGCACCTTGCCCGAGGCGGTGCGGGGCAGCGCCTCCACCAGCTCGACGGCTCGGGGGGCGCACCACGGGGGCAGCGACTCCTTCACTGCCGCCCGCAGCACCTCCAGCCGGGGCGGTGCCTGGCCCGCCGCCACCACCACCACGGCCACCACCACCTGGCCCCACTCGGGGTCGGGGCGGCCGATGACGGCCACGTCACCGACGGCGGGAAGGCGGCGCAGCACCGCCTCCACGGCCTCGGGCCACACCTTCTCGCCGCCCGTGAGGATCACGTCGTCGGCCCGGCCGTGCACGGTGAGCAGGCCGTCGGCGTCGAGGTGGCCCAGGTCGCCGGTGGCCAGCCAGCCGTCGGCGTCCTTCGGATCGTGCTCGCCGTGCTCGGTGCGGTAGCCGCGCAGGGCCGTGGGCGAGCGCACCTCGATGGCCCCGTCGAGCCCGATGCGCAGCTCGACGCCGGGCAGCGGCGCCCGGTCGTAGACCACGCCGCCCATGGTCTCGGTCAGGCCGTAGGTGGCCACGACGTTGGCCGGCCGGTCGGCGGGCACGCCCATCCCGCCGAGGAGAATGCGGCGGAACCGGGCCGGGTCGATGCGGGCCAGCATGGTGGGCACCAGGGCGGTGAGCGAGGCTCCGCTGGCGGCCACCGCCGCGGCCTCGAAGCCGGTGTGCACCACCAGGGGCGTGCCGGTGCGCACGGCCCGGTTCACCACCCCGAAGCCGCCGGCGTGGGCCACGGGCGCACAGCACAGCCACGTGTCGGCCCCGGGGTCGGTCGCCAGCGCCTCGCTGGTGATCCGGGCGGCGTGGTCGAGGGCGGCGTGGGTCAGCACCACGCCCTTCGGGGTGGCCGTGGTGCCGCTGGTGGCCAGGACCAGGGCGTCGCCCTCGGCTGCCGGCTCACCATCGGGCAGGAGACGGCGGCCGTCCTCGTCCCACACCTCGTTGGGCCGGACCCGGGCCAGCACCGCGGCCCGCACCGGCGGCGGCAGGCGACGGTCGAGGGGGAAGACCGCCGCCCCCTCGTCCCACAGCCGGCGGAGCACCTCGACGAACGGCGGGCCGCCCAGGGGGACTGCGACCAGGGCGGGCACGCTGGGTAGCGTAGGACCGTTCGAGTGATCACTCACACGATGGGAGCCGTGGTGTCGCCGCCGGAGATGAAGCCCAAACCCGTGCCCGACTTCTCGGCCCTGCCCGCGGTCCCGGCCTGGGAGCAGGCCAAGGCCTATGGCGACATCCGCTTCGAGACCGCCGCCGCCTTCCCCGGCGAGCGCAGCCCCCGGATGGCCAAGATCACCATCGACCGCCCCGAGGTGCGCAACGCCTTTCGGCCCCAGACCCTGTTCGAGCTGCAGGACGCCTTCCGCCTGGCCCAGGACGACACCGAGGTCGGCGTCATCATCCTCACCGGCCAAGGCGACCTGGCGTTCTGCTCGGGCGGCGACCAGCGCATCCGGGGCGACGACGGCTACATCGGCGACGACGAGGTGGCAGAGAAGGGCGTCGGCCGCCTCAACGTCCTCGACCTGCAGATCCAGATCCGCCGGTGCCCCAAGCCCGTCGTGGCCGCCGTGGCCGGCTACGCCATCGGCGGCGGCCACGTGCTCCACGTGGTGTGCGACCTCACCATCGCCGCCGAGAACGCCCGGTTCGGCCAGACCGGCCCCAAGGTCGGCAGCTTCGATGGCGGCTACGGCTCCGGCCTCCTGGCCCGCATGGTCGGCCAGAAGAAGGCCCGGGAGATCTGGTTCCTGTGCCGCCAGTACGACGCCCAGGAGGCGCTGGACATGGGCCTGGTCAACACCGTCGTCCCCGTCGGGCACCTCGAGGCCGAGACCGTGCAGTGGTGCCGGGAGATGCTGCAGCTTTCACCTCTCGCCCTGCGCCTGCTCAAGGCCTCCCACAACGCCGCCGACGACGGCCTGGCCGGCATCCAGCAGCTGGCCGGCGACGCCACCCTCCTCTTCTACCTGTCCGAGGAGGCCCAGGCCGGCCGCGACGCGTTCGTCAACAAGACCGGCCTCCCCTACGCCGACACCGAAACGTTCCCCCGCCGGCCGTGAGGAGATGACCAGCCCCTGGGTGGTCGGGGCTCGGCCTCGGACGTTGCCGGCGGCGATCGTTCCTGTGGCGGTTGGCACCGGGGTCGCCTTCCACGAGCACAGTGCGGTGGCCTGGAAGGCGGGGCTGGCGCTTGTTGTATCGCTGGCGCTGCAGGTGGGGGTGAACTACGCCAACGACTACTCCGACGGGGTGCGGGGGACCGACGATGCCCGGGTCGGGCCGGCCCGGCTGGTGGGGGGTGGGCTGAAGCCGGCGGCGGAGGTGAAGCGGGCGGCGCTCTCCGCCTTTGCCGTGGCTGCCGCTGCCGGGCTGGTGCTGACCTTCACCACGTCGCTGTGGCTCCTGCCCGTGGGGGCGGCGGCGGTGCTGGCGGCCTGGTTCTACACCGGCGGCCCCCGCCCCTACGGCTACGCCGGCCTGGGTGAGCTTTTCGTGTTCGTGTTCTTCGGGTTGGTGGCCACGGCCGGCTCGGCGTTCGTGCAGACCGAGCGGCTCACCGCCCTGGCCGTGGTCGCTGCGGTGCCGGTGGGCCTGCTGGCCTGTGCCCTGCTGGTGGTGAACAACCTCCGCGACATCCCGGGCGACACCGTGGCCGGAAAGCGCACCCTCGCCGTCCGGCTCGGCGATCCGGCCACCAGGGTGCTCTATGCCGTGCTGGTCGTCGGCGCCTGCGCCCTGGCCCTGGCCGTCGCGGCGGTGGCCGGCCGGCTGCTGCCCGCCGTCGCCGTCCTCGCCGTCGCCGCCGCCATCCCCGGGTTGCGGGCGGTGCGGGCCGGGGCCAAGGGACCGGGGCTCATCCCCGTGCTGGGCGCCACCGGGAAGGTGCAGCTCGCCTTTGGCGCCCTGCTTACGCTGGGGCTTGCGCTGTGGCGTTGAGCCACCCCTCGACCAGGTCGAGGAAGGCGTCGGGCTGCTCGAGGTGGCAGGCGTGACCGGCGCCGGCCACCACCGCCAGGGTGGCCTCGGGGATGCCGGCGGCCAGGCGCTCGGCCTCGGCCCGGAACCTGGCGTCGCGCTCGCCGGCCACCACCAGCACCGGCATCCCCAGCTGGCCCAGTCGGTCGTCGAGCGGGTGCTGGGTGCCGGTGCCGCACAGGCGCAGCGAGGCGGCCAGGCCGGCGGCGGTGTTCTCCCGGCGGGCGTCCAGGCCGGCGGCCTCGGGGCTCAGGTCCTGGAACGCAGGGCCGGCCAGCCACCGCTCGAAGAACAGGGGCAGGGCCCGGTTGCCCCCCTCCTCGATCGAGGCGGCCAGGGCCTGGTCGTCGGCCTCACGCCGGGCCCGGGCCACCGGGTCGGCGATCCCGGCCGTAGCCCCCACCAGGACGAGGCGGCGCACCTGGTCGGGCGAGGTGAGGGCGGCGTGCAGGCAGATGCGGGCGCCCATCGAGTAGCCCAGGAAGTCGGCCTCGCCCACGGTTCGCACCAGCTCCCGGGCCGCGCTCCACAGGTTGAGACGGTGGTCGCCCGAGCCCCCGTGGCCGGGAGCGTCCACCAGGACCACGGGACGCTTGGCCGCCAGCCGCTCGGCCAGCCGGCCCCACGACCGCCCGGTCTGGGTGAAGCCGTGGACCAGGGCCAGGGAAGGCTCCGTCGGCGCCTGCTCGTTTCCCAAGACCTCGGTGGCCAGCACGACCGCGACGATAGGAGCCCTGGGCCCACGGACACCGTCTCGGGGGCCCGGTGAGCGAGCAGGCCCGGTTCTGCGCCGCCCTGGTCGACGAGTGGGTGCGCCACGGAGCCGCTCACGCCGTGGTGGCCCCGGGCTCCCGGTCCACCCCGATGGCCCTCGCCCTGGCCGGCCGGCCGGAGGTGGCGCTGCACGTCGTGCTCGACGAGCGGTCGGCCGCCTTCACCGCCCTCGGCCTCGGCCGGGCGACCGGCGTGCCGGCGATCCTGCTGTGCACCAGCGGCACCGCCGCGGTCGGCTTCCACGCCGCGGTGGTCGAGGCCGGCCTGTCGCTGGTTCCGATGCTCGTCTGCACCGCCGACCGCCCCCCCGACCTGCATCAGGTCGGAGCCCCCCAGGCCATCGAGCAGGTCGGCCTGTACGGCTCGGCGCCGGTGTGGGCGGTCGACGTCGACCCTCGGGCCTGGCTGCCGTCGTCGTGGCGAAGCCTGGCCAGCCGGGCCGCCCTGGCCGCGACCAAGGGGCCGGTCCACCTCAACCTGCGGTTCCGCGAGCCGCTGCTGGGCGATCCCGAGGGCGACCTGCCGGTGGGCCGCGCCGGGGCCCGCCCCTGGCACCAGGAGATCGTGGTCGAGGGACCTGAGGGGGCCACCCGCCTTGGACCCGGTGGCCCGGGTCTCGACCTGGCCGACAGCCGGAGGGTGCTGGTCGTGGCCGGCGAGGGCTGTGACCGGCGATGGGCCGAGGCGGCGGCAGCCGGGCCCTGGCCCGTCCTGGCCGATCCACAGTCGGGGTGGCGGGTGCCGGGGCCGGCCACGGTCGCCGCCTTCGACGCCATCGTCCGCCACGCCGTCCCCGACGGCGACCTGGCCCCCGACCTGGTCCTGCACCTCGGGCGGCCGCCGGCCTCGCGGGCACTGGGAGAGTGGTTCGACCGGGGGAGCGCCCGCCACGTCCTGGTCGACCCGGCCGGACGCTGGCTCGACGCCGCCCGTCGGGCGGACGTCCACGTGACCGCCGCGCCCCACCGGGTGCTGGCCGACTGGCAGGAGCAGCTGGCCCCTCCCGAGGACGGCTGGCTGACGAGGTGGCAACGGGCTGAAGCCAGCGCCCGGTCGGCCATCACCGAGGTGCTGGCCGGCCACCCCGAGGTGACCGAGCCGGGCCTGGCCCGGGGCGTCGCCGCCCACCTGCCCGACGGGGCCGCCCTGGTCGTCTCGTCGTCCATGCCCATTCGTGACGTCGAGTGGTTCGCCCAGCCCCGGCGGGGCCTGCGGTGGCACGCCAATCGGGGCGCCAACGGTATTGACGGCGTCACCTCCACCGCCCTTGGCGTCGCCCTGGCCGATCCCGATCGCCCCACGGCCTGTCTCCTCGGCGACCTCGCCTTCCTCCACGACAGCGCCGCCCTGGCCGGCCTCGCCTCCCGCCCTTGCGCCCTGACGCTGGTGGTCATCGACAACCACGGCGGCGGGATCTTCTCCTTCCTGCCCCAGGCCGCCCAGCTGCCCCCCGACCGCTTCGAGCAACTGTTCGGCACCCCCCAACCGGTCGACCTCGCGGCCCTGGCCGCCGCTCACGGCCTCCCGGTCACCGAGGTCGGCGCCGCCGCCGACCTCGCCCCCGCCCTGGCCGAGGCCACCGCCGCCGGCGGCGTGCGCATCCTCCTGGCCCGCACCGACCGCACCGCCAACGTGGCCATCCACCAGGAGCTGGCCGCAGCGGTCGGAGCGGCGCTGGAACGGCGGACTGATTGATGAGTAGCGAGATGGGCGGCGTTCCGGGCAAACCCGACGCCCGTGAGGAGCTGCGCCATCGGGTCCGCCCGGAGGCTCGCCCGGTCGACACCTCCCAGGTTGTGCTCAGGGGCGGGCCCGACACCCGGTCGCTCCTTCGCTCGCACGCCCGTCGGGTGAACCGCCTCTTCGTGCTCGATGGCGCCGAGGTGTGGGCGATCTCGGTCTCCGTGGTGCTCGACGATGTCGGCGTCGGGTCGTCCCGGTCGATCCTGCGGACCAGGCTCCGGTCGTACGATCACGTGTACCTGTCGACGGTCGGTCGGCTGCGAAAGCGCGGCTTCGATCTGCTCCCCACGTTCGCACGGCCGCACTTCAGCGTTCTCCTGCCCGGAGTGGACCATGCTGAGGAGCTGTTCGATGCGCTGGGGGAGCTGCACAGCAACCCGTACGCTGGAGAGCAGGAGACGGGAGGGCAACGATGATCACGATTGATATCCCCGCCGATCTGAACGCGGAGGATGAGACCGGGCTGATCTGGACGTTCCTCGACGAGGCTGCCGATCCAGAAGCCATCAAACCGGGCGCCATCGTCGTCGCCGGCTCGGAGCTAACGCCGGCTGTCTGCGAGGTCGTCGATCTGGTCGAGAAGGCCGTTGGCGTGGTGGTGCACCTGCGACTGCTGCCAGGCACGATCGATCAGTACCGACGGCTCGTCCATCGCATCGGGGTCTGATCGGCCCAGCCCGTTCCTGATGCGCTTCGCGGGACAGGCGGCCGAAACTCGTCAGGGTCGGACGATGGCGGCCAGCAGGGCCTGGAGCTTGAACTGGGTCTCGGCCAGCTCGGCGGCGGTGTCGGAGCCGACGACCACGCCGACGCCGGCCCACATCGAGGCCCGGGCGCCGTCGATCGAGGCCGAGCGGATGCCGAGCACCAGCTCGCCGTCGCCGTGGCGGTCGACCCAGCCCACCGGCCCGGCGTAGCGGCCGCGTTCGGCCTGCTCCAGCTCAGCGATGAGCGCCAGAGCCGCGTTCCGGGGGGCTCCCCCGACGGCCGGGGTGGGGTGCAGCAGGCGACCGAGCTCGAGCACGGTGGGCGCCGGATCCGACAGCCGGCCCTCGATGGGCGAGCCGAGGTGCAGGACGTTGCGCAGCTGGACGATCGACGGCGTCTCCGGCACGTTGAGGCGGTCGCACACCGGGCCGAGGGCGGCGGCGACGGCCTCGACGATGATGGCGTGCTCGCGACGGTCCTTGTCGCTGCCGAGGAGCTGGGCGGCCTGGGCGGCGTCGACGATCGGGTCGCCGCTGTGGGGGCGGGTGCCGCCCAGCGGCCGGCTGCGCACCGACGAGCCGGAGCGGGCAACGAGCACCTCGGGGCTGGCCCCCAGGAACCCGTCGACCAGGAACGTGGTGCACGACGGGTAGAGGGCCCTGAGGCGGCGCAGGACGGTGGGCACCACGATCGGGCGGTTGGCCTCGACCACCACCTCCCGGGCCAGCACCACCTTGGTCACGTCGCCGGCCCGGATGTGCTCCACGGCGGCCCGAACCGCCTCCTCCCACCGGTCGTGGGGCACGGGCGAGCGCAGGTTGAACCCGTCGGGCTCCAGCCCCCACTCCCGGTCGCCCCGCACGTCGGTGCCCTCGATCACCGTCTCCCACTCGGTGCCGTCGGGGCGGCGCACCACCAGCCCGGCGGGCACCACGAACTCGGCGGGCAGGGAGGGGTCGAAGGGCAGGGCGGCGAAGGCCACGGGCCCGGCCCCGGGTCCTCCCACCTCGTCGTCCACCTCGAAGGAGGCCAGGGCCGAGGACACCACCGCCGCCGGCACCCGCAGCGCCTCGCCCCGGCCGGCGAAGCCCCATCCGTCCCGCTCGAACAGCACGTCGGGATCGGTCCGCCACGGGTGCTCGGCCCAGGTGCCGGCGACGACTCGCCGGGTGACCACACGTGCTGCGGTCAGCGAGAGCAAGGCATTTCCGGCCGGTCGTGGTCGCGGGTGGCGCAGATGAGCTGGCTGATGCCGGTGGAGAGCTGGGACCGCTCGACGGCGGTGAACCCGGCGTCGTGGATCATGCGGAGCATCTCGGCCGGGGGTGGCAGGTAGGCCACCGACTTGGGCAGGTAGCGGTAGGCGGCGCCGTCGGAGAGGAGGCCGCCGATCAGCGGGACCACCCGGCCGAAGTACACGCCGTGGCCGAGGCGCAGCACCCGGTTGGCGGGGACGCTGACATCGAGGAGGGCGATGCGGCCACCCGGTCGGACGACGCGGGCGAGCTCGGCCAGCGCCGGGGGCAGCGCCACGAAGTTGCGAAGGGCGAACCCGCAGACCACGCCGTCGACCGAGCGGTCGGCGAAGGGCAGGGCCAGGCCGTCGCCCTGCACCCGGGGGAAGCCGTGGGTGGCGTGCTCCAGCATCCCGATGGACAGGTCGACGGCGACCGGGCGCAGCGAGGCCCGCACCAGGTCGTGGCACAGGTCGCCCGTCCCCGAGGCCAGGTCGACCACCACCGAGCCCGGGGCCAGACCCAGGTCGGCCACGGTGCGGCGGCGCCAGGCCACGTCCATGCGGAAGGTCATCACCCGGTTGACCAGGTCGTAGCGGGGGGCGATGGTGTCGAACATGGCCTGGACGGCCTTGCGCTTCTCCTCGCCCTGAGGCAGGTCCCTCACTGTGCTTCCCGCCGGTGCATCGTCGGCTCGTTCGCTTCGCTCACGCTGCGCTGCCCGGGCCGGAGGCGGCGGCGATGGCAGCAAGCTCGTCGGGGGCCCCCACCTTGTCGATGTGCTCGGTGGCCACGGCCAGCAGGGTCCGCTCGAAGTGGTGGGAGACCAGGGCCACCGTGGCCGGCAGGATGCCCCGGAAGGCCTCAACCAGCTGCTGGGCGGCATCCTCGGCGCCCAGCTCCCCGTCGCGCAGCGGCTGGCGGATGTGGCCGTCGAACAGGGCGACGGCCTCCTCGGCCACCGAGCGGACGTGTTCGTGGTGGCGGCGGGCCAGGCTCAGCAGCTCGGGCAGCGGCAGCCCCAGCTCGAGGAGGCGCAACCCGGCGCGGGCGGCGACGGCGTCGCCGGTCGAGTAGCCGCCGCTGACGGGGGAGATGAGTCCCTCGCGCTCGGCCGCCTGCAGCAGCCCGAGGGGGATGCCGCTGCGGGCCGCCAGCTCGGTGAGGCTGAGCGGCGGCCCGGTGCGGCCCGTCCCGGCGCCGGCCACCGCGGTGACGAGCGGCTCGTCCCGGGAGTCGAGCTCGCCGGACAGCAGCCTCCCGATCGCCGCCAGGGACAGGCCCTGGGCCTGCAGGCTGCGGATCCGCTCGAGCCGGTCGAGGTGCTCCTGGCCGTAGTGGGCGATGCGGCCCCGGCGGACCGGAGCGGGGAGGAGCCCCCGGCCCTGGTAGTAGCGGATCGTGTCGACCGACACCCCGGCCCGCTCCGCCAGCTCGTCCACCCGCAGCTCCACACTCGCATCGTACGAGCAACCGCTCCCATAGTCGCCCCGGGGCGAGGTCAGCCCTTGGTGATCAGGCCGCAAGCCATGCGGTCGCCGGCGTTGCCGGTGGCCGCGGTCTTGGTGGTGGCAGCCTCGACGTTGGCCGTGTACTGGTCGGGCAGGGTGCCGGTCGGGATGTTGAAGTTGTCGGCGTTGGCGTGGATGACGACGGCCTTGCCCACCACGTCGGCCGCGGTGAAGCGGTCGGTGGTGAACCGGAGATCTCCTCTCCCGTCCTGGCGCACGAGGAGGGTGGGCAGGTCACCGGTGTGCTCGGCGTGTGTCGCGCTGCCCGACTTGAGGTGGCCGTCCACCGCGGTGAACCACGTCGACGGGGCCATGGCGGGATCGGCCTTGCACCCCTCGCCGTTGGCCGGATCGTCGTTGGCGTGCACGTGGATGCCGTGGAAGCTGCCGGCTGCCACCGCCTTGTTCGCGGTCAGCTTGACCTCCACGTCGGTGCCACCGGCGACCGGGTGAACGTGACCGTGCCGGCTTCGGCACCGTCGGCCGTGGCCAGGCTGACGCGGGCTCCGGCGTCCTTGGCCCCGGACGCCGCTGGTCCGGTGGTCGTCGGCGCCGAGTCCTCGGGCGTGCTGGTGCAGGCGGTGAGCAGGGCAGGGGCGAGGGCTGCGAAGACCAATCGGGCGTTTCGGTGGCTGTTCATCACCTGGGCTGTCGTGTCGAGGGCGCCGATCGGTTCACGCTCGGCAGGCCACCCGCCGCTCAGGGGACGATCAGGCCCTCGATGCCCGGTGCGGCCGCCGGGTACTGAGGATCGAGCGCGGTGAGCACCTCGTGCAGGACCGTGGTGACGGCCCAGTCCCGATACCACTTGTAGTCGGCCGGGATGATGTGCCAAGGGGCGGCGTCGGTGGAGGTGGCGGCGATGGCGTCGGCGAACGCCTTGCGGTAGGAGGACCAGCGGGCCCGCTCCGGAAGGTCGGCGGCCGAGAACTTCCAGCGTTCATCGGGCGAGTCGATCCGGTCCTGGAGGCGCTTGCGCTGCTCCTCCTTCGACACGTGCAGGAAGACCTTGACCACGAGGGTCCCCTCGGCGACGAGGTGCTCCTCGAAGGCGCGGATCTGCTGGTAGCGCCGGGTCCAGGTGGCCTCGTCGATCAGGCCGTGGACCCGAGTGACCAGCACGTCCTCGTAGTGGGAGCGGTTGAAGATGGCGATCTCCCCCTTGCCCGGGCAGGCCTGGTGGATGCGCCACAGGAAGTCGTGGTCGGCCTCGGTGTCGCTCGGGCGCTTGAAGGAGGTGACCCGGATCCCGGCGGGGTTAACCCCGCTGAAGACGTGGCGGATGGTGCCGTCCTTGCCACCGGCGTCGATGGCCTGGAAGACCACCAGCAGGGAGCGTCGGTGCTCGGCCCACAGCCGTGCCTGCAGCTCGATCAGCCCCTGGTGCAGCTCGGCGGTGGCCGCCCGCGTCGCCTCCTTGTCGCCCGGAGCCTCGGGGGACCTGCCCGCGGCGGCGTCGTCGAGCCGGACGGGTGCGCCCGGCTCGGCCCGCCACCGGCGACCGGGGACGACGGCGTGGGCCATGGCGGCATCGTAGGTTTCGGTCCGGTCGGGCGAGACCGCTCAGGCGTAGTAGCGGAACACGATCTCGGCCACGCAGGCCGGCTTGGGGGCGCCGACGACGCTGATGACGGTGCCGAGGGTGACCTGGGCGCCGCCGGCGACATCATCGACGGCGACCAGGGTGACGGTGCAGACGACCTCGGAGCCGACCGGCACCGGGCTCGGGAAGCGCATCTTGTTGAGCCCGTAGTTGACGGCCATCGACACGCCCTCGACCGAGAACACCGAGGGGAGCAGGACCGGCAGCAGCGACAGCGTCAGGTACCCGTGGGCGATCGGCCCCCCGAACGGACCGGCCGTGGCCCGCTCCACGTCGACGTGGATCCACTGGTGGTCGCCGGTGGCCTCGGCGAACAGCTGGACGGCCTCCTGGGAGACGAGCCGCGGCGTGCTGGTGCCGAGCTCGGTGCCCACCAGCGCCTTCAGGCCGTCGATGCCCTGCACGGAGACCGTCACTTGAACCAGATCTTCTCATAGGACCGGGTCTGGTCGTGCAGGAGCAGGACCAGCAGGATGATGTCGAAGGCCAGCGAGATCGAGATCACGTCGAGGATGCTGAGCCGCCGCGGGTAGCCGATGAGGACCAGGATCGTCAGGGCCAGCAGGGGAGCGGCGGCCACGACCACGCCCAGGCGCCAGCCGACCTTCTTCTCGTTGGCGATGAGGTAGCCCGCGCCGGCCGAGCCCACCGTCACGGCGATGGCCACGAGATTGCCGAGCAGGGTGGCGGTGCGACCGCTGACCGCGCCCCGGGTGAGCGAGGCGGCGGCCAGCGCGTAGATGCCCTCGCCGCCGCTGCGGAAGAGCAGGGCCACGACGACGTTGGCGTACAGCAGGAAGACCGCGCCCTGCAGGGTCTGGGGCTGGGACTGGTTGAAGAACCGGCGCTCCACGGGGCGCAGTCTGTCAGCGCCGCTCGAGCCAGACGGGTGATCCGGCCATCGAGGCCCTCAGCTGGCCGCAGGCGGCGTCGATGTCGGTGCCCCGGTTGCGGCGCACGGTGGCGTTCACCCCGAGCCGAACGAGCCGGTCGCAGAAGGCCCGGACGGCGGCGGGGGACGAGCCGGTGGTGAGGAAGCCCGGGGTGGGGTTGAGGGGGATGAGGTTGACGTGGGCCCTCAGCGTGCGGGCGATGCCGGCCAGGGCTTCGGCCTGGCGCGGCGTGTCGTTGGTGCCGGCGATCAGCGCCCACTCGAGGGAGAGCCGGCGCCCGGTGGCCTCGACGTAGCGGGCGCAGGCATCGACCAGCACGGCCAGCGGGTAGCGGCGTCCGAGCGGCACCAGCTCGTTGCGGACCTCGTCGGTGGCGGCGTGGAGCGACACGGCCAGGTTGACGGGCAGGTCGGCGGCAGCCAGGCGCTGGATGCCCGGCACCACCCCGACCGTGGAGATGGTCAGGTGGCGGGCCGAGATCCCGAGGTCGTCGTGCAGGACGTGGACGGCCGTCCAGACCCGGTCGAGGTTGGCCAGCGGCTCGCCCATGCCCATGAACACGACGTTGCCGAGCCGCCGGCCCGAGGCGGCGGCGGCGGCCCGGGCCCGCACGACCTGCTCGATGATCTCCCCGGCGCTGAGGTGCCGCTCGAAGCCCAGCTGGCCGGTGGCGCAGAACGTGCAGCCCATGGCGCATCCCGCCTGGCTCGAGATGCACACGGTGGTGCGCTCCGGGTAGTGCATGAGCACGGTCTCCACGCGCTCACGGCCGGGTGGGTCCAGCTCCCACAGCCACTTGACCGTCTCGCCGTCGTCGGACGCCGACTCGTGGACCAGGTGCAGCCCCGGCCTCAGCTCGGGCGCCTCGGCCAGGCGGCCCCGCAGGGCCTTGGGCAGGTCGGTGAGATCGCTCGGCTCCCGGCCCTCGAGCAGGCCCCGCCGCAGCTGGCGCACCCGGTACCGGGGCTCGTCGGCGAGCAGGGCGGCGAGGGCGGCCTCGTCGAGGTCGAAGCGGCTGCCCACCACGGCCAGGCTAGGGCGGTTCGGGTCGCCTTCGGTGCTGGATGAGGACGCCTTCAGATCGGGGAGGGGACCTAGCCTTTTCGCTCATGAGCCTCACGCAGCTGTTCCAGCGCCCGGCTGAGCGGCCCGGTCCCGGCACCGGGCCCGCCGGCGAGGCGCACGAGGACCACACCCACCGCGATGTGAAGGGCGGCGCGGCCCGAGCGGCCATCTTCGGGGTCAGTGACGGCCTGGTGTCGAACGTCAGCCTCATCCTCGGGGTGGCCGCGGCCAACCCCGCCCCCGGCGTCGTGCGCCTAGCCGGCCTGGCCGGGCTGATCGCCGGGGCCTGCTCGATGGCGGCCGGCGAGTACGTGTCGGTGCAGGGGCAGCGCGAGCTGCTCGAGCGCGAGCTCGAGATGGAGCGGCGGGAGCTGGAGCTGCGGCCCGAGATGGAGCAGCTCGAGCTGGCCGGCATCTACCGCAGTCGTGGCGTCGAGGCGTCGGTGGCCGCCGAGGTGGCGGCCCAGCTGTCGGCCGACCCGGCCACCGCCCTGCAGACCCACGCCCGCGAGGAGCTCGGGATCGATCCCGACGAGCTCGGGTCGCCGGTACGGGCCGCGGTCAGCAGCTTCGGAGCCTTCATGGTCGGTGCCGTGATCCCGCTGGTGCCGTGGCTGGTCAGCCAGGGGACGGGCGCGGTGGTGGCATCGGTGATCCTCGGCGTGATCTCGGCCCTGCTGGTCGGCGCCCTGCTCGCCGGCTTCACCGGGCGCAACGTCATCGGCTCGTCGCTGCGCCAGCTGACCGTGGCCGCCGCGGCCGCCGCCATCACCTTCGGGGTGGGCACCGCCCTTGGCGTCTCGGGCACTGTCTAGGGGAGCTTCGCCACCTTGACCACGTAGGCGCGGTCGACGTGGTCGAGGGTGAACCCGAGGTCGACGTAGAGCTTCACGGCCGCAGTGTTGGCCGCGTCGGTGTACAGCATGGCGGCGCCGATCCCCCGGCGGGCCAGGACGTCGAGGCCGGCCAGGGCCAGGCGCCGGCCGAGGCCCTTGCCCTGGGCCCAGGGCGCCACTGCGATGACGTAGATCTCGCCGAGCGGCTCGGCCCTGTCGCCGTGGACCTTGGTCCAGCAGAAGCCGTCGAGCCGGCCCCCCTCGCCCTCGTGCAGCAGGAAGCCGGCGGGGTCGAACCACTCGAGCGCCTCGCGCTCGGCCAGCACCTCCTCGGTCCAGTGGCCCTGCTCGGCGTGGTCGGCGAAAGCGGCGTTGTTGACCTCCAGCCACGCCGCCTCGTCCCGGCCGGGCTCGAAGGGCCGCCAATCCAGCTCGTAGGGCAGGCCGGCGGGCAGCGGTCGGCGCAGCTGGTACAGCTCGCGGTCGTGGTGCAGGTCGTGGGCCTTGGCCACCCGGTCGTGCCAGGGCTGGGGCTTCGACACCCACAGGTGGACGCGCCCGCCTCCCTCACCGCCCACCAGGGCGAGCGCAGAACCCACCAGCTCGTCGGCGATCGACTCGTCCTCGCGGTGGTGGGGGGCGATGACCAGCTCGAGCGACCAGCTGTCGTCGTTGCTCGCCGAGCGGCTCACCTGGGCGTAGCCGATCGGGTGGGGGTGGTCGGCCAGGGTGGCGACGATGCCGGCGAACCCGGCCCGGCCTCCGTGTACCAGGTCGAGCCACTGGTGCTCGCCGAGGGCATGGTGACCGTCGTGGTGGGTGGCGGCGTCGAGCAGGACCCGCACAGCCCCGACCTCCTCGCCGTCAAGCCGCCGCTTCACCTCGAGCTGATGCACGCCCCGTAGGCTGTCACGAGACATGGCGCGACCCCGTACACCCGCCGGGCGGGCCCGGGAGGTGCATCGACGCCTGACCCTCGAGCACCCGGGCCGGGCCGCCGACCTGTGCGAGCTGGACTTCACCAGCCCGTTCGAGCTCCTGGTCGCCACCATCCTGTCGGCCCAGAGCACCGACCGGACCATCAACTCGGTGACGCCTGCTCTGTTCGCCCGCTACCCCGACGCGGATGCCTTGGCCGCCGCCGACCCCCTCGCGCTGCAGGACCTGATCCGCCCCACGGGGTTCTTCAACGCCAAGGCCCGCAGCCTGCTGGGCATGGCCAGTGCGCTGGTCGAGCGGTTCGACGGCCGGGTGCCGGAGAACATGCCCCAGCTCGTCACCCTCCCGGGTGTGGGCCGCAAGACGGCGAACGTCGTGCTCAGCGTGGCCTTCGACAAGCCCGGCCTGCCGGTGGACACCCACGTGTTGCGGCTCTCCAAGCGGCTGGGGCTGACGGGTCAGGCCGACCCGGTCAAGGTGGAGGCCGAGCTCAACCCCATGGTGCCGGCCCGGGAGCGGGGCCTGCTGTCCCTGCGGCTCATCCTCCACGGCCGCCGGGTGTGCCTGGCCCGCACCCCGGCCTGCCACGCCTGCGTGCTGCACGACATCTGCCCGTCCTCGCGGGTCTGAGCGCAGCCGCACCAGCTCACGGCCGCAGGAGCCGGGTCATGCGCCGGGTGGCCTGGAGGAGGTGGCGCTCGACCTCGTAGAGCTCGCCGGCCCGGTACTCGTCACCCGACTGGGCGAACGACTCGGCCGACTCGGCCAGCCGGGCCCGCAGGTCGTCGAGCGTGGCGGCGATGCTGGTCAGGACGGCAGGTGAGGGGACCTCGGGCACGGCTCCGAATGCTGGCAGAGCGCGAAGGGGCCCGCCGGTAGGCTGACGGCGGCCATGCTGAACCGACTCGACCTGCGGGATGCCACTGGCGACCTCCGAGGCCTGCTGCCCCGTCCCGAGGTCGGGGTCGGCGCTCCGGTTGCCGCCGTGCGCGCCATCCTCGACGACGTGCGGGCCCGGGGTGACGCCGCCCTCCTCGACCTCACCGAGCGCTTCGACGGCGTGCGGCCCGACCCGCTTCGGGTGCCAGCGTCCGAGCTGAAGGCGGCCCTCGAGGCCGTGCCCGCCCCGCTGCGCGACGCCCTCGAGGTGGCGTGGGGCAACATCGTCGACCACCACCGCCACCAGCTGCGGCCCGATGCCCGCACCGAGGACCGGGGCCTGGTCCTGCGCGAGCTCCAGCGGCCGGTGGAGCGGGCCGGTTGCTATGTGCCCGGCGGCAAGGCCAGGTACCCGAGCACCGTGCTGATGACCGCTGGCCCGGCCTCGGTGGCCGGGGTCGACGAGGTGGTCGTCGTCTGCCCGCCCGGCGGCGACGGGCGGATCCCGGTCGAGACCCTCGCCGCCTGCGCCGTGGCCGGCGTCGAGGAGGTGTACCGGGTGGGCGGGGCCCAGGCCGTCGGCGCCCTGGCCTACGGGACCGCCAGCATCCCGGCCGTCGACGTGATCGTCGGCCCGGGGAACGTCTACGTCGCCGTGGCCAAGCGCGAGGTGGCGGGGGAGGGCCGGGTCGGGGTGCCCAGCGCCTTTGCCGGGCCGAGCGAGGTGGTGGTGGTGGCCGACGCCACCACCGACCCGACCTGGGCCGCCATCGACGTGCTGGTCCAGGCCGAGCACGGCCCCGACGGCTTGGCCTGGCTGATCACCTGGGAGGAGGAGGCCCTGGTTGCCATCGCCGAGGCCGTCGACCGCCTGTTGGGCGATCAGCCCCGGCGGGCCGACATCGAGGCCACGCTGCTCGAAGGCGGCTACGCCGTGCTGTGCCGCGACCGGGAGCAGGCCATGGCCGTTGCCAACCTCATCGCCCCCGAGCACCTCGAATTGCTGGTGGCCGACCCCGAGCCCCTGCTCCCGCTCGTGCGCCACGCCGGCGCAGTGTTCACCGGCATGTACGGCACGGCCAGCCTGGGCGACTACGTGGCCGGCCCGTCCCATGTGCTGCCCACCTACGGTTCGGCCCGCTTCTCCTCGGCCCTGCGGGTCGACGACTTCATCAAGACGGTCCACGTGATCTCGGCCGACAGCGACGCCTTCGCCCGCCTGGCCCCCCACGTGGCCGTGCTGGCCGACGCCGAGGGCCTGGCCGCCCACGCCCAGTCAGTGCGGCTGCGCGGTCCCCGCTGATGGGCGCCGTGCCGGCGCTTCGCCCCGATCTCGGCGTCCTGCCCGGCTACCACTCCGCCCAGGTCGAGGTCGACGTCCGCCTCAACACCAACGAGTCGCCGCTGCCGCCCCCGCCCGGGTTCGTGGCCGCCCTGGCCGAGGCTGTGGCCGCCCTGCCCCTCCACCGCTACCCCGACCGCTCCTGCTCGGCCCTGCGGGCCGACCTGGCCCGGCTCCACGGCGTCCAGCCCGACCAGGTGTTCTTAGCCAACGGCTCGAACGAGGTGCTGCAGTGCCTGCTTCTGGCCTACGGAGGGCCGGGTCGCTGCGCGGCGATCTTCGAGCCCACCTACGCCATGCACGCCACCATCGCCCGCATGACCGGCACGGCCGTGGCCCGGGGCGAGCGGGCCGGCGACCTCACCCTGGACCTTGACGAGATACGCCGCGTCCTGGCCGCGTCCTCGCCGGAGGTCACCTTCCTGTGCTCGCCCAACAACCCGACCGGGGGTGCCGAGCCGAAGGACGTGGTCGAGGAGGTCCTGGGCGTCGCCCCCGGCCTGGTGGTGGTCGACGAGGCCTACGCCCAGTTCGCCTCGTGGTCGGCGCTGGCCCTGGTGGCCGACGACGTGCCGCTGGTGGTCACCCGCACCTACTCCAAGACGTGGTCGATGGCCGGGGTGCGCCTCGGCTACCTGATCGGGCCGCCCGAGGTAGTGGCCGCCCTGTGGGACAAGGCGGCGTTGCCCTACCACGTCGATGCGCTGAAGCAGGTGGCCGGGCGGCTGGCCCTGCGCTTCACCGACGAGATGGAGGACCGGGTGGCGCTCCTGGTAGCCGAGCGCGAGCGGGTGGCGGCGGGCCTGGGCCGGCTCCCCGTCGACACCTGGCCGTCCGACGCAAACTTCCTGCTGTTCCGACCGCGCAACCGCGGCGGCGCCGAGGTCTGGTCGGCGCTGGTCGAGCGGTCGGTGCTGGTCCGCGACTGCTCCTCATGGCCCCGCCTCAAGGGCTGCCTGCGTGTCACGATCGGCACCCCCGCTGAGAACGACGCCTTTCTCGCCGCCCTGGAGGTTTCTCTGTGAGCGCAGCGAACGAGCCGGTGAGGGGCGAGCGTCGCCTGCCTGGACTGAGGAGCGACAAGGCGAGCGGCTTTTTGCTCGCCGTCGGAGCGACGAGGGAAGGCAGGCGGACAGCGAGTCCCGACACACGGCGGGAAGCACCGTGACCCGTTCGGGCAGCATCAGCAGGGAGACCAAGGAGACCAAGATCGCCGTCACGGTCGACCTCGACGGCGGTCCGGTCAGCGTCTCCACCGGCCTGCCGTTCTTCGACCACATGCTCGACCAGCTGGGCCGCCACGGCGGCTTCGGCCTGACGGTCGACGCCGTCGGCGACCTCCACGTCGACGGCCACCACACCGTCGAGGACACCGGCATCGCTGTCGGTGAGGCCTTCCGCCAGGCGCTCGGCGACAAGGCCGGTGTGGCCCGCTTCGCCAGCGGCCTGTTCCCCCTCGACGAGGCGCTGATCGAGGTGGCCGTCGACCTGTCGGGTCGGCCCTACGCGGTGTGGGAGGTGCCGTTCGGCGAGGTGCTCCCGCTCGGCACCCCGCCGTTCAACCCTGAGATGGCCGGCCACTTCTGGCAGTCCTTTGCCACCTCGGCCGGGATCACCCTGCACGTCACCAAGCGGCGGGGGGACAACACCCACCACGTGGTCGAGGCCGCCTTCAAGGGCGTGTCCCGGTGCCTGCGGGCGGCGGTGCGGGTCGACGGCCACGACCTGCCGTCGACCAAGGGCGTGCTCTAGGTGGCAGCCCCGGACGGGCCGCGCCTCGCCGTCCTCGACTACGGCATCGGCAACCTGCACAGCGCCCAGAAGGCCTTCGAGCAGATCGGGGCCGACGCCCGCCTGGTCACCACCGCGGCCGAGGCCGAGGCCGCCGCCGGGGTCGTCCTGCCCGGGGTGGGCCACTTCGGTCGGTGCGCCGAGGCGCTGCGCGACAGCGGCCTCGACGTGGCCGCAAAGGCCGCCATCGCCGCCGACGTCCCCTTCCTCGGGGTGTGCATCGGGATGCAGCTGCTCTACGAGGGGTCCGAGGAGGCGCCTGGCGTGCCCGGTCTGGGGGTGCTCAGCGCCATGGTGCGGCTGCTGCCCGAGGGCGTGAAGCGGCCGCAGATGCAGTGGAACCGCCTGGTGGCCACCGCCCCGTGCCGGCTGCTCGATGGCCTCAACGACCCGTGGGCCTACTTCGTGCACTCCTACGCGGCCGAGGCGACCGACGAGGTGGTGGCCACCTGCGACTACGGGGGACCGGTCACGGCCCTGATCGAGCGGGGCTCTTTGTGGGCCACCCAGTTCCACCCCGAGAAGTCGGGCCGCACCGGCCTGGCCCTCCTCCGTCGCTTCGCCGACCTGTGTTGAGCACGGCGATGGAACTCTTCCCCGCCATCGATCTGCGGGGCGGCCACGTGGTGCGCCTCCAACGCGGCGACTACGCCCGGGAGACGGTGTACGGCGACGACCCTGTGGCGGTGGCGCTGGCCTACCAGGCCGCCGGCTCGGCGTGGATCCACGTCGTCGACCTCGACGCGGCTCGGGGCGGGGGCGACAACCGCGGCCTGGTGGGCGCGGTGGCCGGCGCCGTGTCCGTGCCCGTCCAGAGCGGCGGCGGGGTCCGCACCACCGCCGACGCCGACGCCCTCGTCGCCGCCGGGGTGGCCCGGGTGGTGGTCGGCACCGCCGCCTTCGGTGTCCCCGGGTTCATCGACGAGCTGTGCACCCGGCATCCGGGCCGGGTGGCCGTCGACATCGGCGTCGCCCCCGACGGCCGGGTGGTGGTCCAGGGGTGGCAGGAGACCGTCGACGAGCTGTTCGAGCACGCCCTGGTGCGCTTCAGCACGAGCGGGGTGGCAGCGTTCGTGGTCACCTCGGTGCAGCAGGACGGCACCCTCGAAGGCCCCGACCTGGGCATCCTCCAGGTGGCGCTCGCCGCCACCGACGTGCCGATCGTGGCCAGCGGCGGCGTCGGCGGCCTCGCCGACCTGCGCGCCCTGTCCCGCCTCGGCGTGGCCGGCGCCATCGTGGGTCGGGCCCTGTACGAGGGCCGCTTCAGCGTGGCGGAGGCGGTGGCCGCGTGCGGGTGATCCGCGTGGTGCCCTGCCTCGACGTTCGGGCCGGACGGGTGGTGAAGGGCGTGAACTTCGTGGGCCTTCGTGACGCCGGGGACCCAGCCGAGCTGGCCGCCCGCTACGACGCGGAGGGGGCTGACGAGGTGATCTTCCTCGACATCACCGCCTCGTCCGACGCCCGCGACACCCTGGTCGACGCCGTGCGCCGCACCGCCGACCAGGTGTTCATCCCCCTCACCGTGGGCGGTGGCGTCCGCGGCGTGGAGGACGCCCGAACCCTGCTTCGGGCCGGGGCCGACAAGGTCAGCCTGAACACCGCGGCGGTAGCCCGGCCCGGCCTGGTGGCCGAGGTCAGCGCCGAGTTCGGGGCGCAGTGCACGGTGGTGGCGATCGACGCCCGCCGGGTGGCCACCGGCTGGGAGGTCTTCACCCACGGGGGGCGCACGGCCACCGGCCTCGACGCCGTGGCGTGGGCCCGGGAGGTGGTTCGCCTCGGGGCCGGCGAGATCCTCCTCACCTCGATGGACCGTGACGGCACCCGCGACGGGTTCGATCTCGAGCTGACCCGGGCGGTGAGCGACGCCGTGTCGGTGCCGGTGGTGGCCAGCGGGGGCGTCGGCACCCTGCAGCACCTGGTCGAGGGGGTCACCGTAGGCGGGGCCGACGCCGTGCTGGCCGCCTCCATCTTCCACTTCGGCCAGCACACCGTCGGCGAGGCCAAGCAGGTCCTGGCCGACGCCGGCCTCACGGTGCGACCGTGCTGAGCGGCGCCCTGGAGGCGGCGGCGGCCATCGCCTCCCAGCCCACCGCACCGCTGCTCGAGCACTTGCCGCTCCGGGCCGTCGAGCGGCTGGCCGCCGACGCCGGGCTGGCCACCCGGGGAGACGGGGTCGGCAACCTGCTGGTCGGCGGCGGCGCCGACCTGGTGCTCGTGGCCCACCTCGACCACCCGGGGTTCGCCGTCCAGGCCGTGGAGGGGCGGATGGCCACGTTGGCCTTCCGGGGCGGGGTGCGGGCCGGGGTGGCCGTGCCCGGCTCGCCGCTGGTCCTGCACCGCCCCGGGGTGGCCGACCCGGTCGGCCGGGCTGAGGTGCGCACGCTGGACGAGCGCGAGGGCCGGCTGCACGGTGCTGTGGCCGAGGTGGTCGAGGGGGAGGCACCGCTGGGCGGGTTCGCCGTATGGGACGTGACCGTCCACCAGGTGGCTGACGGCCGCATCACGGCGCGGGCCTGCGACGACCTCCTCGGTGTGGCCGCCGGCCTGAGCGCCCTGGCGGAGGTCGGGGACGGTCGGGCCAGCCTGCTCTGCACCCGGGCCGAGGAGATGGGGTGGCTCGGGGCGCTGGAGGCGGTGCGGCTGGGCACCGTCCCCGCCGGCGCCACCGTGCTGTCCCTCGAGTGCTCGCCGATGCTTGACCACGCCCCCCAGGGCGGCGGGGTGATCGTGCGGATCGGCGACCGTCGCAGCACCTTCGACCCCGATCTCAACGACGTGCTTTGGCAGCGGGCCCAGGGGACGGGCGTCCCCGCCCAGCGCCGCCTCATGGACGGCGGGTCGTGCGAGGCCACCGTCTTCTGCGCCCGCGGGTTCCGCTCCAGCGGCCTGGCCCTGCCGTTGGCCGGCTACCACAACCAGCCAGACGACACCTCCGCGTCGGGACCGGTGCCCGAGTCGGTCCTGGTCGTCGACCTTGAGGCCGAGGCCGACCTCCTCCGATCGCTGTGCCAGGAACCGCCCGGGCCGGCAGACCGGGGCTGGCTCGACGCCCTGGCCGCCCGGGCCACCGGCACCCTCGCCGCCGCACCCCTCTGATGTCCGACCACGAACGGCTGCGGGTGGTGGAGGGCCTGGCCGCGACGGCGGTGACGTTGGCCGAGCGGGACGAGCGGGAGGTGACGGCGCTCGGCTACCTCAGGGACCTGTCGCGGCAGGCCGGCGGACAGACCCCTGAGGTGTTCCGGGCGGCGGCGGCCGCCATCACCAACATGCCGCTGCCCCCCGTCGAGTCGGCCGAGGAGACCGAGAGCGCACGCCCGATGCGCGAGATGCTCGGCGTGCAGAGCGTCGAGGACCAGCTGACCGCTGCGCTGCGGGGCCGGGCCTGGCTGCTCCAGCTGGCCGACGAGCTGGAGAGCTAGTGCGCCGCCTCGAAGGCGGCGTGCACGTCGGCCGGGACCCGTCCCCGGGTGTTGACGGGGAACCCCTGGGCCCGGGCCCAGTCGCGCACCTCGGCGGTGGACGGACCGTCGGAGGCCGGTGCCCGGGTGCCGCGCCCCGATCTCGTCGTCCGCCCACTCGAGGCGCCGCCGCGGCCGGCAGGCCGGGAGTGCGAGGACCAGATCTCCATGGCCTCACGGAACTCGGCCAGATGGCCCTCGCACAGCTCGCACTCGAAGGACTGGCCTTCGACCGTGAACACCACGGTGTCCACCGCTTCGGCAACGCCGTCGTGCACATCGCACGTCAAGAGCACCTGCGTTCGCTGGGCCATCTGTTCCCCTCGTTTCCCCTCGTTCGCGTCGTGTGAATGCCACAGCATAAGCGATGGGCGATCGCATCCCGTGGACCCTTGGATGTCCGAATCGCCCGGTGTTTCGCGGCATTGTTCGCTTCACGGTCCGAAAGCGAGCGACGGAAACAGCTTGGTCGGGGGCGCCTCACTTGTAGCCTTCGCCACCCATGGCGACCGCCACCCCCGTCCCCGCCACCCCCCAGCAGCTTGACGCGATCACCTATGACGCCAACGGACTGGTGCCCGTGGTGTGCCAGGAGCTGGCCACGGGGGAGGTGCTGATGGTGGCCTGGATGAACGCCAAAACCCTGCGCCTCACCCTCGAGACGGGCCGGATGACCTACTGGTCCCGCAGCCGCCAGGAGGTGTGGGTCAAGGGTGAGACCAGTGGCGAGCGCCAGTGGGTGCGGGAGGCGGCCTACGACTGCGACGGCGACACCCTGCTCTTCAAGGTCGAGCAGGAGGGGCAGGGGGCCTGCCACACCGGCGCCCACTCCTGCTTCTTCCGACGGTTCGGCGGGTGAGGGCCAGCCCTGAACGGGCCACCTTCCGGGAGCTGGCCCGAGCGGGCAACACCATCGTTCCGGTGTGGCGGGAGCTGCTGGCCGACCTCACCACGCCCGTCGCCGCCTTCTCCCGCATCGTGGGCGACGAGCCGGGCTTCCTCCTCGAGTCGGTGGAGCACGGGGAGCGCTGGGGGCGCTGGTCGTTCATGGGCCGCCGGCCCCGGGCCACCCTGCTGCTGCGGGCCGGTCGGCTGGAGGTCGACGGGGTCCTCCCCGACGGCGTCCCGACCGACCGGGGGATCCTCGCCGCCATCGAGGGGCTCCTGGCCGCCCACCGGGCGCCGGTGCTGCCCCAGCTCCCGCCGCTCCACGGTGGCCTCGTCGGTTACCTCGGCTACGACGTGGTGCGCGAGGTCGAGCACCTCCCCGCCGTCCCGCCCGACGACCAGGGGCTGCCCGAGGCCGTCGTGAGCCTGATCGGCTCGCTGGTGGCGTACGACCACTGGCGGCAGCGGGTCACCCTGGTCGAGTCGGTCGAGGTCGCCCAAGGCGCCTCGGACGCCGAGCTCGACGAGCGCTACGACGAGGCGCTCGAGCGGCTCGACTCGGTGGCCGTCGCCGGCGCTCGCCCAGGTGACGAGCCGGTGGTCGAGCCGCCCGAGCGCGACGGCGAGCTTCCCGAGGTCGGCCGCACCGTCCAGCTGGCCGACTGGTCCCGTGCCGTGGAGGCGGCCAGGGAGCTGATCGTCGCCGGCGACATCTTCCAGGTGGTGCTCTCGCAGCGCTTCGACCTGCAGCTGGGCGCCGCCCCGTTCGACCTCTACCGGGCCCTGCGCCAGGTGAACCCGAGCCCCTACATGTACTTCCTGCGCCACCCGGAGGTGACGTTGGTCGGCAGCTCCCCCGAGCCGATGGTGCAGCTGCTCGACGGACGGGTGGTGAGCCGCCCCGTCGCCGGGACCCGCAAGCGGGGGAGCACCGACGCCGACGACCGACGGATGGCGGCCGAGCTGATCGAGCACCCCAAGGAGGTGGCCGAGCACGTGATGCTGGTCGACCTGGCCCGCAACGACGTCGGCCGCGTCGTCGACTTCGGCACGGAGGTGGTGGAGGAGCTGATGACGCTGGAGCGCTACAGCCACGTGATGCACCTGACCTCGCAGGTCTCGGGCCGGCTGCGGGCCGGGCTCGGCCCGATCGACGTGCTGCGGGCCACACTGCCGGCCGGCACGGTCAGCGGCGCGCCGAAGGTGCGGGCCATGGAGATCATCGACGATCTGGAGCCGACCAAGCGGGGCCCCTACGCCGGGGTGGTCGGCTACGTCGACTTCTCGGGGAACCTCGACACCGCCATCACCATCCGGACGATGGTGGTCCGGCCCGACGGAAGCGCCAGCGTGCAGGCCGGCGCCGGCATCGTGGCCGACAGCGATCCGATCGACGAGGACCTGGAGTGCCGCAACAAGGCAGCCGCCCTCCTGAGCGCCGTCCCGACCGCCCGTCGCATCAGCGACGCCCGGCTGGCCACCGGGCGCGCGACGATCTCCTAGCGTGCCGCCCACCCCCGCCGCCGTCGCCGCCCTGCTCGACGGGACGGCCATCACCACCGTGGCGCTCGACGTGCTCACCGTCGAGGGGCCCGAGGCCACCGCGTTCCTCCAGGGCCAGCTCAGCCAGGACGTGGCCGGGATCGCCCCCGGCGACACCGCTCTCACCTTCCTGCTCGAGCCCCAGGGCAGGATCGTGGCCGTCCTGCGGGTCGCCCGCGAGGCGCCCGACCACTACCGGCTCGATGGCGACGCTGGCACTGGCGCGGCGGTGCTGGCCCGCCTGCAGCGATTCCGGATGCGGACCAAGGCCGACCTCGAGCTGACCGAGGGGGCGTGGCACGCCGCGGCCCGCTCTGCAGCCCTGCCCGCCCCCGAGGGCGCCCTCGGCCTGCCGTGGCCGGGGCTGGCCGGCTGGGACCTGCCCGTCGACGGTGCCGCCCGGGCCCTGCCGGGAGGCCACGTGGTGGCAGAGGCCGCCCTCGACGGCGTGCGGGTGGGGGCGGTGGTGCCCGCGGCCCGGGACCTCGACGAGCGCGCCATCCCGGCCGAGACTGGCCTGGTCGACGCCGCCGCTTCGTTCACCAAGGGCTGCTACACCGGCCAGGAGCTGGTGGCTCGCATGGACAGCCGGGCCGGCGCCGCCCCCCGCACGCTGCGGCGCGTGGCCGGCGCCGGCCTCCCCCCCGAGGCCGGCTCCCCGCTGGCGGCGACGGCGACCGGCAAGGCCGCTGGCGTTCTGACCACGGTCGTGCCCACCGAAGACGGCTGGGCCGGCCTGGCGCTGGTGCCTCGCTCCGTCGCCGTCGGCGACGATCTGCTGGTGGAGGGCGCCGGCGCCGCACGGGTGGACCGGTGAGGCGGCGACGGCCGGGACCGGTCATGGCCGCCGCGGTGTCTCTCGGCCTCCTCGGGGTGGCCGCCTGCTCCGGGGGAACCACCAAGGAGCTCATCCCGCCGCCGCCCAGCACGGTCGAAAGGATCACCACGGCACCGGCGGCCAGCGACTACACCGGGGTCGCCCTTGACGGCGTGCCCGGCAAGGTCCCGGTCGAGGACGTCAAGGTGCTGGGCGGCGATGCCACCCTCACCGGCATCGTGCTCGGGCCGGACGGGCCGGTGGGCGGCGCCACCATCCGCCTCGAGCGCTTCGTGGGTGATGCCATGGGGCGCCTCGACATCACCGCGAACGCCGACGGCACCTGGGCGGCCCCCCAGCTGGGCCCGCCCACCACCCTGCCGACGGTGCCGACCTTGCCGACGACCCTGGACCCGGCCTTCCCGGACCAGGTCACCACGCTGCCCACCACCACCACCACCCGTCCCCCCCCGCCCTCGGTGACCAAGCCCCCGATCGGCCCGATCGGCATACTCGGCGGGCGCTACCGGATCCGGGCGTGGCGCACCCCCGACATGGCGCTCACCGTCCCCCAGATCCTGTTCGTCGAGGGGAGGCAGACCAAGCAGGTGCCCCTCCAGCTGCTGCGCTACACGGGCACGTCGGCCACCGCCATCAGCAACCCGGACCCACCGGTGCTGGGCGAGACCCTGAACATCACCGCCGTCGTGTCCAGCGCGTCGGTCGATGGCGAGGGCGTGGTGCGGGCCCTGCCGGCGCCGAACCTGGACGTGTCGCTCTCGGTCGGGCCGGGCCTGGAGCTCGAGAGCGGGGCCACGATCACCAACGGCCAGGGACGGGCCGCCTTCCAGCTGCGCTGCGTCGCCCTGGGCCAGAGCGCGGTCGATCTCGTCGTGGGTGGCGCCCAGCTCTTCAACCTGCCGCTGCGTCCGTGCGTGGCGCCGCTGATTCCAAGCTCCACCGGACCCTTCGACCCCACCGGCAGCTCCACCACCCCCTTCCCCGGGGGTGGCTCTACCCCGACCTCGGCGAGCCCACCGACGACCTGAATGTCCTCGGCCAGGCAGATGGTCGTCCGCTACCTTCTGGAAGCGGTGACGTACCTCGATGCGATCCTGGTGTGGCACCGGGAGCGGGTCAGCCAGGATGCCCGTCCGATCGAGGCCCTGCTCGAGCAGGCCCGGACGATGCCGCCGGCCCGGCCCTTTGAGTCCACGCTACGGGCGGCCGGCGACTCCGGCGCGGGTCCGGCCGTGATCGCCGAGATCAAGCGGCGGTCGCCGTCGAAGGGTCCGCTCGCCCCTGACCTGGAGGCGGGGTCGCTGGCCCAGGCCTACGAGCTGGGCGGGGCGGCCTGCCTCAGCGTCCTCACCGATGCCGCCCACTTCGGCGGATCCCCGGCCGACCTCCAGGAGGCCCGGGCGGCCACATCGCTGCCGGCGCTGCGCAAGGACTTCACCATCGGGGTGGGCGACGTTGCCGACGCCCGGCTCATGGGCGCCGACGCCGTCCTGCTGATCGTCGCCGCCCTCGCCCAGCCTCTGCTCGTCGACCTGGTGGCGATTGCCCGGGAGCTCGGGCTCGACCCGCTGGTCGAGTGCCACGACGAGGACGAGGTGGAACGGGCCCTGTCGGCCGGGGCCACGCTGGTCGGCGTCAACCAGCGCGACCTCACCACGTTCCAGGTCGACCGGGCCCGGGCCGAGCGCCTGGCCAAGCTCCTGCCCGACACCGTCGTCAAGGTCGCCGAGTCGGGCATCGACGGGCCCGACTCCTGCCGGCGCCTGGCCGACGCCGGCTTCACGGCCGTGCTGGTGGGCGAGCACCTCGTCCGCTCCGACGACCCCGCCGCCGCTGTGCAGTCGCTGCTGGGGGCCTGAGGCCCGTGTTCGTCAAGATCTGCGGCACCACCAGCGAGGAGGACGCGCTCCTGGCCGTGGCCATGGGCGCCGAGGCGCTGGGCTTCGTCTTCGCCCCCTCCCCACGGCAGATGCGGCCCCAGGACGTGGCCGACATCTTGAAGCGCCTGCCTCCCGAGATCCTGACCGTCGGGGTGTTCAAGGACGACCTCCCCGAACGGATCGTCCACATCGTGCGGTCCACGGGGTTGAAGGGCGCCCAGATCCACGGCAGCTTCTCGGTCGAGGACGCCGTGAGCGTTCGCCGGGCCATCTTCCACACCTTCGTCGCCTTTTCCGCCCTCGACCCGCGGGTCGAGCAGGCGCATGCCTACGAGCCGTACGCCGTGCTGCTCGACGGGGCCCGCTCCGGGGCCGGCCAGACCTTCGACTGGTCGCTCGCCGACCGGACCCCAGAGGGCCTGAAGCTGATCGTGGCCGGGGGTCTCACCAGCGACAACGTGGTCGAGGTGATCCGCACCGTCCGCCCGTGGGGGGTCGACGTCGTCTCCGGCGTCGAGTCCTCCCCGGGCCGCAAGGACCCGGTGAAGCTGCGGGCCTTCATCGCCAAGGCCCACGCCGCCGGCAAGGAGCTGCGCCAGGCGCCCGCACCGGAGGCCGTCCCCCGGGACAGGCCCGGTGGTGACGGCGGACCCGAGCCCCACGGCCCCCTGTACGACTGGCAGGAGGACGGCTTCTAGTGGCTCCGTCTCTCATGGGCACCCCCGGCGCCGACGGGTACTTCGGCGAGTTCGGCGGCCGCTTCCTGCCCGAGTCGCTGGTGCCCGCCTGCCTCGAGCTCGAGGCGGCCTTCCGTGAGGCCTGGGCCGACCCGGCGTTCCACGCCCAGCTCGACGCCGAGCTGCGGGACTACGCCGGCCGCCCGTCGCCCACCACCGAGTGTCCCCGCCTCAGCGAGCACCTCGGGGTTCGGGTGCTGTTCAAGCGCGACGAGCTGAACCACACCGGCTCCCACAAGATCAACAACGTCGTGGGCCAGGCGCTCCTCGTCGAGCGCATGGGCAAGCGCCGCATCGTGGCCGAGACCGGCGCCGGTCAGCACGGGGTGGCCAGCGCCACCATCGCCGCCCGCCACGGCCTCGAGTGCACGATCTACATGGGCGAGGTCGACGTCCAGCGCCAGGCCCTCAACGTGTTCAAGATGGAGCTGCTGGGCGCCGAGGTCCGGCCCGTCCAGAGCGGCAGCCGCACCTTGAAGGACGCGGTGAACGAGGCCATCCGCGACTGGGTCGCCTCGGTCGAGACCACCCACTACCTCCTCGGCTCGGTGATGGGCCCCCACCCCTACCCGTGGATGGTGCGCGAGCTGCAGCGGGTCATCGGCACCGAGGCCCGGGCCCAGTGCCAGGAGCTGCTGGGCGGCCCCCCGCAGTGGGTGCTGGCCTGCATCGGCGGCGGCTCCAACGCCTCGGGGATCTTCACGGGCTTCGTCGACACCGACGCCCGCCTGGTGGGGGTGCAGCCCTCCGGCGGCGCCGCCATAGGCAAGGGGGCGCCCGGCATCGTCCACGGGTCCCGCAGCCAGCTGCTGCAGGACGAGGACGGCCAGGTGCTCGAGGCCGAGTCCATCTCCGCCGGCCTCGACTACCCGGGCGTCGGGCCCGAGCACAGCCACCTGGCCGCCCTCGGCCGGGCCGAGTACGTGCAGGTCGACGACGCCTCCGTGCTCGAGGCCGTGCACCTGTGCAGCCGCCTCGAGGGGATCGTCCCCGCCCTCGAGCCGGCCCACGCCCTCGCCTGGCTCATCGCCGAGGCCGGCCACACCATCCCCGAAGGCGAGACCGTCCTGGTGAACCTCTGCGGCCGGGGCGACAAGGATGCCGAGCAGGTCATGCACCTCCTCGGCGACAAGGTCGGCCGCGGCAGCGCCCGGGCCATCGCCCGCGACCTCGGCCACCTGCGGGACAAGCCGTGAGGACCTCGCTCAAGAGTGCCCACCTCTGGCCCCTGGGGGGTACCAAAGTGGGCACTCCTGCCGGACAGGAGGCGTCGTAATGAAGGGGATCCCGCTCGAGGCGCACCTGCGCGCCCGCCGGGATGGCGGCGCCAAGCTGCTCGTGCCGTACGTCACCGGTGGGTTGCCCGGCTGGACCGACGTGCTCCTCGCCTTTGCCGACGCCGGGGCCGACGCCATCGAGATCGGCATCCCCTTCAGCGACCCGGTGATGGACGGCCCCACCATCCAGGAGGCCAGCCAGCGGGCCCTCGACGCCGGCGCCACCCCCCGCTCCATCCTGGAGGAGCTGCGGGAGGTCGACGCCGGCGTGCCGCTGGTGGCCATGACCTACGCCAACCTGGCCCACAAGGCCGGCTGGGCCCGCTTCGCCACCGACCTGGCCCGGGCCGGGGTCACCGGGGCGATCCTGCCCGACCTCCCGCTCGAGGAGTCGGAGGGCTGGGAGGAGGCGGCCAGCGCCGCCGGCGTGGCCACCGTGCTGCTCGTCGCCCCGATCTCACCCGACAACCGCCTCCACCGCATCTGCCAGCGCAGTCGCGGGTTCGTGTACGGGGTCACGGTCATGGGGGTCACCGGGGCTCGCGCCGGGATGGCCTCCACCGCCGCCGTCCTCGGCGACCGGTTGAAGGCGGCCACCGACCTGCCCGTGCTGATGGGCTTCGGCGTGAGCGCCGCCGACCATGCCGTCGAGCTGTCCAGCCACGCCGACGGCGTGATCATCGCCAGCGCCCTCATGCGCCGCTTCCTCGACGGCGACAAGCCCGCCGAGGTGGCCGCCCTGGTGGCTGAGGTGCGGGCGGCCCTCGACGAGGGCTGAGCCTGGACAGCCGGCTCCGGGCGATGGGAGGCTGAAACCCCCCACTCAGGCGAAGGAGTCATCGTGGCCTACGTCATCGCCGAGCCGTGCATCGGCTGCAAGGACACCGCCTGCGTGGACGTGTGCCCTCCCGACTGCATCCACCCCCGCAAGGACGAGCCCGAGTTCTCGAGCGTGGCGATGCTGTACGTCGACCCCGAGAACTGCGTCGATTGCGGGGCGTGCGAGGACGCCTGCCCGGTCCAGGCGGTTTTCCCCGACGAGGCCCTGCCGCCGCAGTGGGCCCACTTCGCCCAGATCAACGCCGACTGGTACACCAACCGCGCCTGACCCTCCTCCTAGCGTGAGCCGGGATGGAGCTTCGTGCGGCGATCCTGCGGCGGCGGATGGTGCGCGGCTTCCACGACCGGCCGGTGGACCCAGCGGTGGTCGACCGCCTGCTGGAACATGCCCTCCACGCCCCCTCGGCCGGTTTCGCCCAGGGGTGGGCCTTCCTGGTCCTGACCGACCCCGCCGACCGGGTCCGCTTCTGGGACGCCGTCTTCCCGGACCGCCACGACCGGCCCTTCGCCCACCCCGGCCTGTTCGCCGCCGGCTGCATGATCGTGCCGCTCTCCCACAAGCAGGCCTACCTCACCCGCTACGCCGAGCCCGACAAGGGGTGGGCGGACGGCGACGAGGCCCGCTGGCCGGTGCCGTACTGGGACCTGGACACGGCCATGGCCTCGATGCTCATCCTTCTCACCGCGGTGGACGAGGGGCTCGGGGCCCTGTACTTCGGGATCTTCGGGCAACACGTCTCCGCCTTCCGCACCGCCTTCGGCGTGCCGGAGGCCTACACCCCGATCGGGGCCATCGCCGTCGGCCACCGAGCCCCTGACGTGGCGTCCCCCTCGCTGCAGCGCGGCCGGCGGGGGCCCGAGGAGGTCGTCCACCGCGGCCGGTGGTGACAGCCGGCATGCGTTTCCGCACCGTTCCGGGCTAGGTTGGGGGTCGGACGGGTCGCACTCGGCGGCCCGGATGCGGGGCCGTCCGCCGAGTCTCCAAGCTCGGGCCGCGGTGGCCCAACACCGCCACTCGAACCCAGGAGACCCCCCCAGAAGATGACAACCTTCGCTGCGCTCGGCGTCGACGCCGACCTCGTCGCCGTCCTCAACGCCGACGGCATCCGCGAGCCCTTCCCCATCCAGGCCGTCACCATCGCCGATGCCCTCACCGGCCGTGACCTGTGCGGCAAGGCCAAGACCGGGTCAGGCAAGACCCTCGCCTTCGGCCTGCCCATGCTGATGCGCTGCCCGCCGGCGGAGCCCGGCCACCCCACCGCCCTGGTGCTGGTGCCCACCCGCGAGCTGGCCGTCCAGGTGGCCGGCGTGCTGCTGCCCCTGGCCAAGGCCGTTGGGCGCACCGCCCGCACCTTCTACGGCGGCACCTCGCTCGAAAAGGACCTGAAGGCGCTGGGCGAGCGTGTCGACGTGGCCATCTGCACGCCGGGCCGGCTCATCGACCTGTGCCAGCAGGAGGCCGTCGACCTCGACGCCGTCGCCGTCATCGTCCTCGACGAGGCCGATCGCATGGCCGACATGGGCTTCATGCCCCAGGTCGAGTGGCTGCTTCGGCGGGTCACCGCCCCCCACCAGACCCTGCTTTTCTCGGCCACCCTCGACGGCGACGTCGACCACCTCGTCACCCGCTACCAGGTCGACCCGATCCGCCACGAGATCGTGAGCGACATCAGCACCGTCACCGAGATGAAGCACCGCTTCCTCTCCATCCACCAGATGGACAAGCCCAAGGTGGTGGCCTCCATCGGCAGGGGTGGCAAGCGCACGCTGGTGTTCACCCGCACCAAGCGGGGGGCCGACCGCCTGGTCGAGCAGCTCGAGCGAGAGGGCGTGCGGGCCGGCGCCATCCACGGCGACCTGCGCCAGCAGGCCCGGGAGAAGGCGCTGCGCCAGTTCACCGACGGCAGCGTCCCCGTACTCGTGGCCACCGACGTCGCCGCCCGGGGCCTGCACATCGACAACGTCGACACCGTTGTGCACTTCGACCCGCCCGAGGACCACAAGACCTACCTCCACCGCTCCGGCCGCACGGCCCGGGCAGGGGCCAGCGGCGTGGCCGTCACCCTGGTGCTGTGGGACCAGGTGCTCGAGATCCAGAAGCTGCAGAAGCGCTTGGGCCTCGACCTGCCGATGGTCGAGGTCTTCTCCAACGACTCCCGCCTCACCGACCTGGCCGGCTGGGAGTCCGTCACCGAGGACGCCCTGGCCTGACGCGGCCAGGCCCACCGGCTGTCAGGCTGCGGGCCGTGGAGATCGACGATCCCGTCGTGGTGGCCGAGACAGCCCCGTCAGTTGAAGGTGTTCACGGCAGCGGGTCAGGCCAGCTTCATGAACATCTTCTGGACGTCGTCGACGTCGTAGCCGTCGACGGCTGCTTGTTCGGGGTGGGTGAGGCAGTAGGTGAGGCCGGAGGCGACGAGCTTGAAGCCGGCTTGGTCGAGGGCTTTGCTGGCGGCGGAGATCTGGGTGACGACGTCTCGGCACTCGCGGCCGTCGGTGAGCATCTGTTGGATGCCTCGGATCTGGCCTTCGACGCGACGGAGGCGCTTGAGGAGGTCGTCAACGGTGCGGTCGGGTAGTTCCATGGCTTCCTTTTCAAGGGTCGGTACGGGGTGGGGTATTCCCACGGTCAGTGGGAGAAGCGTATGTGGGGAGGGTCCGGTCGAGCCACCGGGGGAGGTACCAGCTCTTAGTGCCGACGAGGCCGTCTCCCGATGGCTCGTGGACGGTTGGCAGTGTACCCCACGGGGTATAGTATCGACAAGGTCGACGGAAGGAGCAGGGCATGTTTGGGAGTGAGACGGTCAGCGGCGTTGGCGTGCGAGAGGCGGTGTCGGCCGAGGCGGCCGAGGCTTGTGTCGATGTCACCAACGTGACTGGCGGCATGTCGTCTTGGGTTGAGGCCGGCTTGCCGGTCTTGCGGGATGACGGCTCACCCGGCGCCGTGGCCTGAGGAGCGGGTTCAAATGGAGATCGTCATGATAGAGACGTCGTCGTTGGGGGACCGCAGCTACCTGCTCGTCGACGGGGATGTCGCCGCCGTCATCGACCCGCAGCGGGACATCGACCGGGTGGTGGCCGAGCTCGACGATCGCGGCCTGTGCCTGTCCCATGTGTTCGAGACCCACGTGCACAACGACTACGTGACGGGCGGTCTCGAGCTGGCCCGCCTCACGGGCGCGGCCTACGTGGTGGCCGCCGGGGACGACGTGGCCTTTGAGCGGACCGGCGCCTCCGATGGTGATGAGTTCGCTGTGGGGCACCTGCAGGTCCGGGCCATGCACACCCCGGGGCACACCCCGACGCACCTGTCCTACGTCGTGTTGGAGGAGGGGGCGCCGGTGGCTGTGTTCACCGGCGGGTCGATGCTGTACGGGACGGTGGGACGGACCGACCTCATCGACAGCGAGGCCACCGAAGCCCTGACCCGGTGCCAGTACCAGTCGGTGCGTCGCCTGGCCGAGGTGCTCCCGGCCCAGGTCGGGGTTCACCCGACGCACGGGTTCGGCAGCTTCTGCTCGTCGGCCTCCTCCAGCGGGTCCGACTCGAGCACCATCGGCCAGGAACGCGACGTCAACCTGGCCCTGACCCTCGACGACGAGGACGCCTTCGTCGAACGGCTGGTGGGCGGGCTGACGGCCTACCCCCGCTACTACGCCCACATGGCCCCCATCAACCGGGCCGGACCGTCGCCGGTCGACCTGTCCACCCCTACCCCGGTCGACCCGGTGGAGATTCGCCGTCGCATCCACGCTGGCGAGTGGGTCGTCGACCTCCGCTCCCGCACGGCGTTCGCTCGTGGCCACCTGGCCGGCACCGTGAACCTTGAGGTGACCGACAACTTCGCCACCTACCTGGGCTGGACCCTGCCCTGGGGTCTGCCGGTCACCCTCGTCGGCGACACTCCCGACCAGGTGGCGGAAGCTCAACGCCAGATGGTCCGCATCGGCATCGACCGGCCCGCCGGGGGGGCCGACGGCGGCCCCGACAGCTGGGCTGCCGGCGGAGACCTGCGCTCCTACCGCAGCGCCACGTTCGCCGACCTGGCTGACAGCATGTCCGACGCCGACAGCTCGGTGGCGGTGCTCGATGTGCGCCGGGATGACGAGTGGGCCGACGGCCGTATCGAGAGCGCCGTGCACATTCCGCTTCAGGACCTGGAGAGCCGCCTCGATGAGGTTCCCGACGGTGAGGTGTGGGTCCACTGCGCCTCCGGGTACCGGGCCTCGATCGCCGCTTCCCTCCTCGACCGTGCCGGCCGCACCGTGATCGCCATCGACGACAGCTGGGACTCGGCTTCCAAGCACGACGCCCTCCGGGTCGCCACCGGGGCGTGAGGCGCCCGGCCGTGGACAGCGAGGACTGGAACCGTCGCTACGCCTCGACCGAGCTGGTGTGGACGGCCGAGCCCAACCGGTTCCTGGTCGCCGAGGTCGGCACCCTTCCCGCCGGCTCAGCTCTCGACCTGGCCGCCGGCGAGGGGCGCAATGCCGTGTGGCTCGCCCAGCAGGGGTGGAAGGTCACGGCGGTCGACTTCGCCGAGGTCGGACTGGACAAGGCCAGGAAGCTGGCGGCGGCTGCGGAGGTGAACCTGTCGACGGTGTGCGCCGACCTCACGACCTACTGCCCGCCACCGGGTGCCTTTGATCTCGTGGTCGTCCTCTACCTGCACCTCCCCGGACCACTGCGCCAGGTCATCCACCGTCGGGCCGCTGACGCGGTCGCAGCGGGTGGGGTGCTGCTCGTGGTCGGCCACGACGCCACCAACATCGGCGACGGCTACGGCGGCCCCCAGGACCAAGACGTCCTCTACTCACCTGACGACGTCCGGAACGACCTGACCGGCAGCGGCCTTTCCATCGAGAAGGCGGAGCGCGTCCGGCGCACCGTCGAGACGCCCGATGGACAGCGGGAGGCGATCGACGCCCTGGTGCGGGCCCGTCGGGTGATGGGTCGGTGAGCAGCAGGGCGCTGCTGGCATCCCCGCTCGGGTTCCTCATCGGCGTCTCGCTGGGGGCCCTCGGTGGGGGCGGTTCGATCCTGGCCGTTCCCGTCCTGGTGTTCGTCGCCGGCCAGAAGCCCGGCGCGGCCACGACAACCTCGCTGTTCGTCGTCGGCGTCGCCTCGCTGATCGGCGCCTACGGCCACTGGCGCAGCGGGCGGGTTCGGGTCGGGCCCGGACTGGTGTTCGGCCTCGTAGGCATCGGCGGCTCCCTGGCTGGGTCCGCCCTGAACCGCCGGCTGGACGGCGACGTCCTGCTCCTCGCCTTCGCTGGGCTCATCCTCGTCGCCGCCTGGCGCATCACTGCCGGCTGCCCCAGCTGCACCCGCAGCGGCGAAGCCAAAGCGATCAACGAACCGGCCGACGGCACCGTCCAGACCCGCCCCCGGACCCTGGCGCCCCGCCGAGTCCTGACGATCGCCGCCGCCGGCACCTTCGTCGGCTTCCTCACCGGACTGTTCGGGGTCGGGGGCGGTTTCGTGATCGTCCCCGTCTTCGCCGTCGTCCTGGGGTTCACCATGCCCGCCGCCGTGGGCACCTCCCTCCTCGTCATAGCCGTCAACTCTGCCGTCGCCCTCGCCGCCCGGCTCGGAGCCGGGCCCATCGACTGGGGCACCACCCTGCTGTTCACCGTCGCAGCCACAGCCGGCGTCGGCGTCGGGAAACGGGTCGCCGACCGGATCGAACCTGCGACGATGCAACGGGCATTCGCTTCGCTCCTCGTCGCCGTCGCCCTCTACACCGGCACCAAAGCCCTGCTCGCCATCATCTGACACCCACCACCGAAGGAGAAACGAATGGACTTCACCCGCCGCATCGAGCTCGATGTCCCCTACGACGACGCCATTTCCCGCGTGAAGGACGCGCTGAAAGACCAGGGCTTCGGCGTACTCACCGAGATCGACGTCCGCCAGACCCTCAAGGACAAGCTCGACCTCGACGTCGAACCCCAGATCATCCTCGGCGCCTGCAACCCCCAGCTCGCCCACCGCGCTCTCGAGATCGACCCTCGCATCGCCACGCTCCTGCCCTGCAACGTCGTGGTCCGCACCGAGAACGGCCGCACGGTCGTCGAGGCCCTCGACCCCAGGATCATCGCCGACGTGCCCGACAACCCTGCCCTGGCACCGATCGCCGAAGAAGCCGGTGAACGGATCCAGGCGGCCCTCCACACACTCGGCGCTAACCCTTGATGTCCCGGTCGGCAACCTGCGCGCATCCCGACCACGACCTGCCCTGAGCACCACCAGAACTCCCCCGAGCTGCGAGCTCAAGGACGCCAATGCCGCCTGCGGCATCTCTTTCGACTGCAAGCAGTGGAAGACCCATTGTCTGGGTGGGACCCGACGACGCGTCCGCCGTTGATCTCCCGGGTCTCGGTCGCGTGAACCTCGAGGTTCGTGACTGGACCGGATCGCCGCCGGTAGGTAGGTCAGCCTCATCGCCCAGGCGACGCTCCTGCGTCGCCTGGGTCAGATCATCCGAGCGGTGACACGCTCCGCAACGCGTTCGGGAGCACGCAGCGCTGGGTGGTGGTCGACGCCGGGCAGGATCAGGAGCGAGAGGCCTGGGTCGTCTCGGGCGAGGCGACGAGCGAAGACCGGCCGGCAGACGCCGTCCTCGCTGCCGATGATGGCCGACACCGGGCAGCGTGTCCGGGCCAGGAGGCCAGCGGCGGGTTCGGCGGCAACGAGGTTGTTGAGGGTGCGCTGGTAGCTGGTCCAGGTGTGGCGGACGCCGTCGATGGCCACTGCAGCGGGCACCGACCGGACGGCGAGCGGCGCCAGTGCCGTGGCCAAACCTCGGTGGCGGTGCATAGCCCTGCAGATGAGGCGTCCCCGGATGTCGCCGCTCGCTGTCCAGCGGGCCATCGCTCCGAGGCGGCCGATCTCGACCAGCGCAGTGTCCCGATCGGGCCATGCCGGCAGGCCGGTGAGCACCAGGCGGCTGACGAGCGTTGGCCACCGCGTGGCGGCGCCGAGCGCAACGAGGCAGCCGGTGGAATGGCCGACGATGGTGGCCGGCTCGTCAAGGAGTGCTTCCACGCCGTCGAGATGGGCGCCAAGGTCATACCTGGACTGCTCGGGGGTGGGAGAGCGCCCGAAGCCGAGAGCGTCTGGAGCTACGAGCCGATGACCAGGGAGCCGTTGGGCGAGGGCGTCCCAGTAGGCAGAGGATGCACCAAGGCCGTGGAGAGCGAGGACCAAAGGGCCCGACCCCCACGTCGAGTGGAACAAGGCGGGCGGCACGATCTCGCCAGGGTAGAGGCTGGTCCCCACCGTCAAACCTGCCCTGGCACCGATCGCCGAAGACGTCGAGCCCCACCTCCTCAAGGGCGGCGATCGCGTCGCGGGCGGTGGGCGTAGGAGCCGCAGCGGCTGCCTGCCGGTGGGCCGGAACGGACCGAGCCGCCGGGCCGGTCGAGCTGCTCCAGCACCAGCACGTCAAGACCAGCCTGGGCCAGGTAGCAGGCGGCGACTAGCCCGTTGTGCCCGGCACCGACCACGATGACCGTGCCAGCCGCCACTACAGCTCCAAGCCGGACTGCTCGGGCACCGGACTGCCGCTCAACGTCGCTCCTCGGCTGGCAGGTAGAAGCTGCTGCAAGAACAACCTGGCGGTCAGCCCTCGACCCGCAGGTGGCCGGCGGTGACCGGGACCCGGGTGGCCTGCCCGCCGCTGCACGCCTCCAGCGTGCCGGGGGCGCCGAACTGGGGGAGCGAGAACGTCCGCGGCCTAGCTCCGAGGTCCAGGGTGAACCCGAAGTCCTTGCCGGAGAGGACTACCCCGGCCGCCGTCTCGCCGGTCACGACCCGGCCGGTGAGGCGGACGACGTCGCCGTCATGCACCGCGCAGGTCACGTCACCGGTGAACCGGGAGACACCGGCGACTCCACGGTGCACGAACCGGACCCGGCCGGCGTCGTCGCTGGCCCGCACGGAGAGTCGGCGGACGTCCGGATCGAGGCGGCTGAGCACCGTGCCGGCCACGACGGGCCGGGCTGTCTGGGCGGTGGCCGGGGTGCCATCCGTCGCATCCTCATCGCTTGGCCATCGCTTCCCGGAACCGGGGCCCGACGAACGGCAACCGGAACAGCGGCCCGAACACGCAGAAGTCGAAGACCCCGGCGGCCAGGGGCAGCAGACCGAAGACGGACAGCGCCCGCCAGGGCCCC
>JBBSKY010000023.1:0-41451 GCA_038255915.1 Acidimicrobiales bacterium
AACCTGGACCTGCTCTGTTGGCGGATCCCCAGGCGGCGGTTCAGTCAGCGTTCAGCAAGCTCGTCGAGGAGGTCGGGGAGGCGGACGAGCTCGTGTTTCTGGAGGAACCAGCGGATGCCGAGGTCTTCGGCCTTGTTGGCGAGGCGGGCGTCCATCGCCGCTGAGCAGAGGGCGATGGGGAGGTCGGGGTGGAGGGCGGTGAGGGCGGCGACGACGGCGAGGCCGTCCTGGCCGGGCATCATCTGATCGACCACGGCCAGATCGGGCCTTTCGGCTTTGGCGGCGGCCAGCGCCGCCGGGCCGTCGGCCGCCTCCACCACCCGGACCGGGTGGCCGCTCACCTCCAGCACGACGCGGGCCAGGGCTCGCACCTCGGGTTCGTCGTCGACGATGAGGACCACGATCTCGCCGTCGGTCACCCCGGCACCGCCGGCCACATCCGCCGCTCCATCGGGGCATTCTGGCCCGTCGGGGCGGCGAGACGCCTTCTCTCATGAGTCCTGCTGGCTCCCACGCAGCGCTCGTTGGCGATGGCCAGGGCGATCATCCGGGCCAAGGTGGCCGACAGGACCAAGTCTGCGGTCGGACGCGCACATCCCCCGCTCGACCTTCGGCCGATGCCGACGGCCACCGCCTTGCTCCGCCGCAGCCGCCGCCGTCGAACGATCCGAGTGAGATCAGCCGTTGGGCGGCTGGTAGAACGACGGCGACCGCGGCCCACCTCGATCGACAGGAGATGCGATGGCGTCGGAGATGGAGACGGGGACCACCGAGCACAGCCAGACCGAGGAGCGGGGGCGCGGCGCATGAACCGGCTGGCGCACGAGTCCAGCCCGTACCTGCGCCAGCACGCCGACAACCCGGTGGACTGGTGGCCGTGGGGGGCTGACGCCTTTGCCGAGGCGGGTCGTCGGGACGTGCCCGTGCTGCTGTCGGTCGGGTACTCGGCCTGCCACTGGTGTCACGTGATGGCGCACGAGTCGTTCGAGGACGAGGCCACCGCCGCGGTGGTGAACGAGCTGTTCGTGTGCGTGAAGGTGGACCGGGAGGAGCGGCCGGACGTGGACGCCGTCTACATGGACGCCGTCACCGCCGTCAGCGGCGGCGGGGGCTGGCCCATGACGGTGTGGTGCACCCCGGACGGGCGGCCGTTCCTGGCCGGCACCTACTTCCCGAAGGAGCGGGTCCACGGCCGCCCCGCCTTCGTCGACGTCTGCCGGGCCGTGGCCCAGGCGTGGGCCGACCAGCGCCCGGCACTCGAGGAGCAGGCCGACCAGCTGCGGGACGCCGTGGTGGAACGTTCCAGCCTGGCCCACCTGGCCCTGCGGCTCCCCCAGAGCGATGTTGACGACCAGGCGGTGGTCGACGCCGGCCTGGCCGCAGTGGCGGCCGCCTTCGACGCCGAGCACGGCGGCTTCGGGCAGGCCCCCAAGTTCCCCCAGCCGTCGTGGCTCGAGCTGGCGATGCGGGGGGCGGCCAAGCAGAGGCGGAAGGAGGGGGCTCCGGAGCACGCCGAGGCGTCGGCGTGGCCCGGGGGGAAGCTCGAAATCGTGGTGCGCACGACGCTCGATGCCATGGCCTCGGGTGGCATCTACGACCACCTGGGCGGGGGGTTCGCCCGCTACGCCACCGATCGGCGGTGGCTCGTCCCCCACTTCGAGAAGATGCTCTACGACCAGGCCGGGCTGCTGCGGGCCTTCCTGCACGGCTGGCAGCTGTACGGGGTCGACGCCTGGCGCCAGGTGTGCGAGGAGGTCGTCGGCTACGTCGAGCGGGACCTGGCTCAGCCGGAGGGGGGCGTCTCCTCGGCCGAGGACGCCGACTCCGAGGGCGTGGAGGGCCGCTTCTACGTGTGGTCGCTCGAGGAGCTGCGCCGGGTCGGCGGGGAGGCGGCGGTGGCCTGGTACGGCGCCACCGCGGAGGGGAGCTGGGAGGGCACCAACATCCTGTGGCGACCGGAGCGGGGCGACCTGCTGCGCCCGCCGGAGGTCGAGGCCGCCCGGGTGCGGCTGCTCGAGCACCGCGGCCGCCGGGTGCGACCCGGCCTCGACGACAAGGTGTTGACCGAGTGGAACGCCATGTGGGCGGCGGGGCTGGCCGAGGCCGGCCTGGTCCTCGGCCGACCTGGGTGGGTGGCGTCGGCCGGGCGAACCATGACCTTCCTCCACGACGTCCTGCGGCGGCCCGACGGCCGGTGGCTGCGGTCGTGGCAGCGCGAGGGCGGTGCCCGCCACCTGGCCGTGGCCAGCGACCTGGCGTGGGTGGTGGAGGCCTGCACCCGCCTGGCCGAGGCCACCGGCACCGCGGTGTGGCTGGCCCAGGCCGGCGACGCCGCCGGCCAGCTCCTCGACCTCTACGAAGACGCCGAGGCCGGGGGGATCTTCACCGTCGCCTCCGACGGCGAGCAGCTGCTGGCCCGCCAGAAGGACGTCTCGGACGGGGCGACGCCGTCGGCGAACAGCGTGGGCGCCGCCGCCCTGCTGCGCCTCGGCGCCCTCACCGGTGAGGCCCGCTGGGCCGACGCCGCCCAGCGCATCCTCGAGGCCATGGCCCCGTTGCTGGCCGGCGCTCCCACCGCGGTGACCGGCGGGCTCGACGTGCTGGCCTCGTTCGTCGAGGGGCCAACCGAGATCGTGGTCACCGGCCGGCGCCCCGACCTGGTGGCGGCCGCCGCCCAGCCCTTCCGCCCCGGCCGGGTGGTGGCCTGGGGCGAGCGGTCCGCCGGCCCCCTGTGGGAGGGCCGGGACGAGGACGGCGTCGCCTATGTGTGCCGGAACTACGCCTGCGAGCGCCCCGTGGCCACCCCCGAGGAGCTGACGGCCCTGCTCAGCTGAGGCCCCCCTGAGCCTCGGGACCTCACCTTGCCACCTGGGCGAGGCATCATCTGGAGATCCACATCTGGCATCCACCACCTGCGGCCCTCGGGAAGCGACGATGGGGTCCGTGCGCACCTTGGTGGAGCGGCCCTGTCGGACGGTGGAGGCGGGCGTGGAGCTGACGCTGGTGGTGCTGAGCGTCTCGCCGCTCGGGCTGGCCGCGGTCGACCAGGCCTCCGGCGCGATCGTGCGGGCCAGCACCGAGCTGCTCGACGGCCTGATCCTGCGACCCTACGACGTCATCAGCATCAGCCTGGCCGAGAACGACGGGCCGTTCGACCGCACCCAGCCCGAGTTCGTCGCCTTGGCCGGAGCGCCCCGCCCGCTGCACCGGCTCACCCCGCGCCGGGCCGAGAAGTGGCTGCGGCCCGTCCTCCACCCCGAGTGGACCCACATCCTCGGCTTCGCCGGCCCGGCCATCCCGTTCTGGGAGCTCGACGGGACCCGGCCCTCGGTCGCCGTCATCCCCGCTCGAGCCGCGGTTGGCGTCGACGGCGAGGGCCTCCTGCGCTGCCGCTTCATGTGGCGCACCCTCCTGCACGACCTGCCGATGACGGTGCACCGCGACACCCCCCTCCCCCGGGAAGCGTCACGGATCGTGGTCGCCCTCACCGCCCCCGTCGAGGGCCACTGCTACAAGGTCGTCACCGGCGTCCTCTGATGGATGGCCTGACCTCGCCGGCGCCTGGTGAGCGATCCGACCGGCCCCAGCGACGGGCACGGCCGAGGATCTTGTTCGATGTTCTCCTCGTTCATCAGGGCGGGAGATCGCCGGGGAACGTCACGTTGAGCAGCTCGGCGGCCGTGGCGGGAACCGTCATGACCGGCACCGAACAGGGCGCGAGCAAGTCGAGGAGGGGCATGAGGCGCCGATTTCCCTCGGCTAGCAGCCGAGAGGCCGCAGCCAGGGTGACCACGCGCGAGTAGCGGGCGCAGAGGGGCTGGACGCGACCGTCCGGGTCGACGGCCACCGAAGGCGCCTCCACCAGCCGTTGGAGCACCGGGCCGGCGCCGGGCAGGTCACAGGCGAGCACCAGCACCTCGTCGGCGTCGAGGGCGGCCAGGCCGGTGGCCAGCGCGTTCAGCGGGCAGTCGGGTCCCAGGCCGTCGTCGACCGACGGGATGGGAAGCGGCACGTCGGGTCGCCCGACCACCAGCACGCGGCCACAGTGGGGGGCGAGAGCGGCGACGGCCCGTTCGACCAGGGTCAGGCCGTCGAGCATGACCGTCGCCTTGGGCCGGCCGAAGCGGGCACCGCGACCGCCAGCCAGGACAAGCCCGTCGGGTCGAGCCGCTAAATCGTTTCGGTGCTCGTCCTCGGCTACCACCGTGGCTCCAGCAGCACCGCCGACGAGACGGCCCTCACCCGTCGGCGAGCGGGGAGGGGGCGTAGAGGTTCATGCGCGAGCCGCGGGCGAAGCCGACCAGGGTCAGGCCGGCGGCCCGGGCGGTGCGCACGGCCAGGGCGCTCGGGCCGCTGACGGCGATCAGCAGGCGGAAGCCGCCGGCCCACGCCTTCTGCACCAGCTCGAAGCTGGCCCGGCCGCTGACGTAGAGGCCGAGGCCGTCGGCCGGGAGACGGCCGTCGAGCAGCAGCCGGCCGTTCACCTTGTCGACGGCGTTGTGGCGGCCGATGTCCTCGCGCAGCACCTCGAGGGCACCGGTGGCCAGCGAGAAGGCCGCTGCGGCGTGGGCGGCGCCGGTGCGGGCGAACACCGGCGCGGCGAGGCCGGCTGCTGCCACCACCTCGGCCACCAGCGCCGGGTCGAGGGCGCCGAGCGGGTCGACGGGGGCCAGGCGCAGGCACAGGTCATCGATGGCCGTCGACCCGCAGGCCCCGCACGACGACGACACCACCCCGAGACGGGGAGCGGGCACCGGGGCCCTCCCGCCAGTGCGGACGTCGACGGTGTTGTAGGTGGTGGCCCCCGGTCCACACGGTCCGTCGCAGTAGCGCACGCCGATGACCGGCTCGCCCCCCAGCAGACCGTCGGCCAGGCAGAAGCCGGTGGCCAGCTCGAAGTCATGGCCGGGTGAGCGCATGGTGGTGGCCACCGGGTGGCCGTCGAGGCGGATCTCGAGCGGCTCCTCGACGACCAGGTCGTCCGGCGCCGAGGAGCTGCCGTCCGGTCCGACGTGGCGCACCAGGGCCTGGGCCACCGGGCCCCGCGTTCCCCGCTCTGAGGGGCCGCTCGGGCCCAGGGTCACGTCGGCCGCCGCACGCCGCCAGGCTAGAGCTTGGGCGTGAGGTTCTTCGGCTTCGTGGTGAGGGGCGGCGGTGACTTGCGCACCGGTCGGGTGGCGGTGACGGCGACCGACTTCCTGGGGGTGCCCGCGGAGGCGGCGGTCCTCTTCTTCGGGGCCGGGGCCTTGGCTGGCTTGGTCACCACCTTCTTTGTGGCGCCGGCCGCCTTGGCCGTGGCCTTCTTTGCCGGCGCCTTCTTCGCCGCCGACTTGGCCGCGGTGTCGGCGTCGGCCCACTGCTTGGTGGTGGTGTCCTCGATCTCGGCCGTGCCGGCGATCTTCTGCAACGAGCGGATGCCGGCCATGGCGGTGGCCTTGCGCTCGTAGGTCTGGCTGGTGGCCACGACCTGACCGTTGGTCGACAGCAGCGTGAACCGGAACTTCCCGGTGCTGCCCTTCTTCAGCTGGAACTTGGCCGGCACGGCGACTCCTTCTTGGTTGGACGCCTCCATCCTCGTCGGGCCGCGTGGCCGGTTGGGGGATGCTCAGGCCCTCCGGCGCCTGCGCCCGTCTCGACGGCGAGTCGGGCCGGAGCCGAGGGCGGCGCGGAAGCGGTCGGTGGCGAGGGCGGTGGCCATCGACTGGTAGGCGACCTCGGCGATCTCGGCCCAGCGATCCCGGCGCAGGAAGTTGAAGCCGTGCAGGCCCACCTCGGCCGCCGTGGGTCGCACCAGCAGCACCTCGACGTCGCGGGAGCGTGCGTCGGCGGCCTCGCTGGCCAGCCAGCGGGTCGGCATCCGGCGGACGAGCCGGTGGACGAGGTCGGGCGGGTCGTCGGGCGTGTAGGCCATCGGCGCCACGGCGATGACCAGGTCGCACCCGGCCTTGACGGCCAGGTCGAGGTGCGAGGTGGAGTCGATCCCGCCGTCGACCAGCACCTGGTGGCCGATGCGCACCGGGGCGAAGACCCCGGGCACCGCGCAGGAGGCCAGGACCGCCTGGTGCAGCGTGGCCTGGGGAGCTCCCGGGCGGCCGAACACCACCCGGCGGCCGCTCACGGTGTCCACCGCCGCCAGGTGCACGTCGCGCTCGGGCCAGGTCTCGACCAGGTTCCGGGCGAACAGGTCGTCGGACTCCGACATCTTCAGCATGCCGCTGGGCAGCACCCAGGTGAGGCCGGGCAGGTGGGGCATCGGCCAGCGCACCAGCGAGCGGCCCAGGATCCAGCCCGAGCCCATCACCCGCAGAAGGGCGTCGAGGGGTGAGCCGAACGCCGGGGGCAGCAGCTCGTCGCGGCAGCGGGCCGCCTCCTCCTCGGTGGCGCCGAGCAGGTTGGGCTGCTCCCCCCGGGCCGAGCGCCACAGGTCCTCGACGCTCCACCCGCTCCGCAGGTGGGCGGCGACGATCGAGCCGGCGGAGGTCCCGACCAGCAGGTCGGCCTCGGAGGCGTCGACGCCGCCCAGCTCCTTCAGCGCCATCAACACGCCGGCCTCATAGGCCAGGCCCACCGTGCCGCCAGCGCCGAGGACGACCCCCAGCTTCACCGGCTCAGAGCCTGGGTGAGGCTCAGCGCGGCCCGTGCTTGGCGGCCAGCTGTTCGGCCATGGCCCAACCGAAGGCGACGAGGACGTCGCCCCGCTCACGGTCGAGGGCGCTGAAGAAGGCGGCGACGTCGTCGTCGTCCACCGCACTGGGCTTAGCCGCCTCGAAGTCGAAGACCCCCACGGGTGAGCCGTTGCCGGTGATGGTGAAGGAGCGGTCGTTGATGCGGCCCTCGGCTGCGAACCGCTTGGCCAGCCGACGGCTCCAGGCCCGCTCCTCGCCCGACAGCTTGTGGCCCGGCCGGGGGCAGATGTCCTCGAGGCCCTTGAAGGCGACGAAGGCCGACGGGTCGATCATCCGGGTGCCGACGAGCACGTCCTCGTCGGGGAAGGCCAGCACGGCCCGCCGGTACTGATCGCCGATGATGGCCCGCAGCACGGTGTCGCGCTTGGCCGTGCGCTTGAACGACGCCAGCCCCCACAGGCACGACGGCGTGCCGCCGATGCGCTCAAGGGTGCAGAACCCGAACCCGCCCAGCTTGCCGCCGTCGCGGGCCTGGGTGATGAGCACCCACTCCTCGCGCGCCTTTGACAGCAGCCCGATGTCATAGCCGGCCGGACCACCCACGCAGATGTCGGCCATCTCCGACAGCTCCCCGTCGGAGAGGGCGGTGCAGTCCTTGGTCTCGACCTCTATCGCCATCGTTGCGGTCTCGCTCCTTGTGTTGATGCCCGTACGATGATAGACGCGGCGCCAGCCTGTCGTCGGGGTTGCGGCTACACCAGGCAGTCGGCCCCGAAGAGGACCCGCAGCTCTCCGAGGAGCGGCCCGCTCAGGTCGACGGCGAAGGTGGGCGGCAGGCGCAGCACCAGGGCGTCGAGGTGCAGGAACACCGCCGAGTCGCCCGGGTGCTCGGCCAGCAGCCCCTTGAGCCGCTCGACGGCGTCCTCGCTCAGCTGGCCCGCCGGCACCCGCAGGCGCAGCGGCGGCCCGCCGTCGAGCACCAGGTCCGGGACCCGCACCTCGAGGCAGATCATCGAGGGCTCGTCGTCCCGGGTGTCGAGGCGGCCCTTGACGCAGACGACGGCGTCGTCGACCAGGAGGTGGCCGACCTCGAGCATGGTGCGGGGGAAGACCAGGACCTGGATGGCCGACTGCAGGTCCTCGAGGCAGAACGTGGCCATCTGCTCGCCCTTGCGGGTGAACTTGCGGGCCAGGCCGGTGACCACGCCGCCAACCCAGCGGGTGTCGGCCCCCCGCCCGCCGTAGCCGCCCCCGCCGCCTTCGACCGGCGACGGCTCGCGCAGCTCGGCGATGGTGCAGTCGGTGGCCCGCTTCAGCGCCCCCTCGCAGCCGAGCAGGGGGTGGTCGGAGAGGTAGAGCCCCAGCATCTCCTTCTCATGGGCCAGCCGCTCCTTCTTGTCGAACTCGACGTCGGGGATCGGCACCTTGGTGTCGTCGAAGCCGCCGCCCGTCCCGTCGAGGTCGCCGAACAGGCTCATGATCCCCTGGTCGGCCTCCTTGCGCTGCTGCAGCGTGCGGTCGACCACCTGCTCGAAGACCTGGAGCAGGCCTTTGCGGGGGTGGCCCACCTTGTCGAACGCCCCCGCCTTGATGAGCGACTCGATGGTGCGCTTGTTCAGGGCCAGCGGGTCGACCCGCTGGCAGAAGTCGTAGAAGTCGTCGAAGGGGCCGCCCCGCTCGCGCTCCTCGACCACCCTGGCCGTCAGCCCCTCGCCCACGTTGCGGATGGCCGACAGCCCGAAGGGAATGGTGCCCGTGCCGCCAGCCACCACCGAATCGGCTTCTCCCGCTCCGAGGGGCCGCTCGGGCCCAACCGTGCTGCGGTCGACGTCGGCCACGAAGTCCGATGCCGACGCGTTGACGTCGGGCACCTCGACCTCGATGCCCATGGTGCGGCACTCCGACAGGTACACCGCGGTCTTGTCCTTGTCGTCCTTCACCGAGGTGAGCAGGGCGGCGAAGTACTGCACCGGGTAGTTCGCCTTCAGCCAGGCCGTCTGGTAGGCGACGAAGCCGTAGCCGACCGAGTGGCTCTTGTTGAAGGCGTAGTCGGCGAACGGCTCGATCATGTCGAACAGGTCGTTGCCCAGCTTGGTGCCGTAGCCCGTGGCATCGCAGCCGGCCACGAACTTGGCCCGCTCCCTGGCCATGATGTCGCGCTTCTTCTTGCCTGCGGCCTTGCGGAGGTTGTCGGCTTCCTCCATGGTGAACCCGGCGAACAGCCGGGCCAGCTGCATCATCTGCTCCTGGTACACGCACAGGCCATAGGTGGCGCCCAGCACCTTCTCGGCGTCGGGGTGGAAGAAGGCCAAAGGCTTGCGCCCGTTCTTGCGGTCGGCGTAGTCGTTGTGCATGTTGGCGGCCATCGGGCCCGGCCGGTACAGGGCGGTGAGGGCGGCGATGTCGTCGAAGGTGTCGGGGGCCAGCGACCGCATCAGCGCCCGCATCGGAGCCCCCTCGAACTGGAACACCCCGATGGACTCGCCCCGGCGCAGCATGGCGAAGGTGCGCTCGTCGTCGAGGGCCACCCCGTCGACGTCGGGGCGGTGACCCAGGGTGCGCTCGCACTGGTCGAGGGTCATCTCGATCACGTCCAGGTTGCGCAGGCCGAGGAAGTCCATCTTCAGCAGGCCCAGCTCCTCGACTCCGCCCATCTCGTACTGGGTGACGATCGGGGCCTGCTCGACGGGGTTCTTGCTGCCGGCGTTGGAGCCGTCGGGCTTGCGCTGGATCGGCAGGTGCTCGGTGAGAGGTCGATTGGTGATGACCACCGCGGCGGCGTGGATCGAGTCGCCCCGGCGCAGGCCCTCGAGGCCCCGGGCCACGTCGACCACCTTCTGGACGTCGGGGTCGATGTCGTACATGGCCCGCAGCTCGGCGGCCGCCTGGTAGCCGTCGGAGAACTTGTCCTGGCGGTCGAAGCACGCCCACAGCGGGGTGTCGCGGCCCATGACCAGCGGCGGCATCGCCTTGGCCACCCGGTCGCCCACCGAGTACGGGAAGCCCAGCACCCGGGCGGCGTCGCGCACCGCGGCCCGGGCCTTGATGGTGGAGAAGGTGATGATCTGGGCCACGTGGTCCCAGCCGTAGCGCTCGGCGGCGTAGCGGATCATCTCGCCCCGGTGGCGGGAGTCGAAGTCCATGTCGATGTCGGGCATCTGCTTGCGGGCCGGGTTGAGGAACCGCTCGAAGAGCAGGTCGTAGCGGATCGGGTCGAGGTCGACGATCTTGAGGCAGTACGACACGCACGAACCGGCCGCCGACCCGCGGCCGGGCCCCACCCGGATCCCCGACGACCGGGCGTAGCGGATCAGGTCCCACACGACCAGGAAGTAGGCGTCGAAGCCCATGTCGCCGATGACGCCCAGCTCGTGGTCGATGCGCTCGCGCACCTCGGCGCCGTAGGCCGCGCCGTAGCGCTCACGGGCCCCGTCCTCGACCAGGTGGCGCAGGTAGCCGGCCTGGGTGGTGAAGCCGGCCGGCAGGGGGAACTCGGGCAGCTGGGGCTTGCCGAACTCGATCTCGACCTCGGCCCGCTCGGCGATCCACAGCGTGTTGTCGCACGCCTCGGGCAGCTCGGAGAACAGCGAGCGCATCTCGCCGGCCGACTTCAGGTAGTGCTGGTCGCCGTGGAACCGGAAGCGGTTCTCGTCAGCCAGCAGGGCGCCGGTCTGCACGCACAGCAGGGCGTCGTGGCCAAGGGCGTCCTTCTGGTGGACGTAGTGGCCGTCGTTGGTGGCGAGCAGCGGCGCCTTGAGCCGCCGGGCCAGCGCCAGCAGCTGGGGGTTGGTGCGGCGCTGCTCGGGGATCCCGTGGTCCTGCAGCTCGACGAACAGCGAGTCGCGCCCGAAGATGTCCTGCAGCCGGGCGGCGCGGGTGAGGGCCAGCTCCTCGTTGCCCTGGAGCAGGGCCTGCAGCACCACCCCGCCGAGGCAGCCCGTGGTGGCGATGATGCCCTTGTGGTGCTGCTCGAGCAGCTCCCAGTCGGCCCGGGGTTTGTAGTAGTACCCCGACAGGTAGGCCTCACTGCTGAGCTTCATGAGGTTGCGGTAGCCCTCGGTCGTCTCGGCCAGCGCGGTGAGGTGGTAGTAGAGCTTGTTGCCCCCCTCGGCGTCGCCGCCCGAGTCGTCGACCTTGCCGCCGCTGCGCCGAGGGCGCTCGTGGCGGCTCTCGGCGGCCTGGTACAGCTCGGTGCCGAGGATGGGCTTGATGCCCTGGGCCCGGCACGCCTTGTAGAACTCGAGCACGCCGTACATCACGCCGTGGTCGGTGATGCCAAGGGCCGGCTGGCCGTCGGCCACCGCCGCCGCCACCACCTCCTGCACCCGGGACGCACCGTCGAGCATCGAGTACTCGGTGTGCTGGTGCAGGTGGGCGAAGGACCCGGCCACGATCCTCTTCCTGTGGACAAGCTGTGGGTGGACTACACGGATGTCATTCGATTCGACGGTAGCAGCGCTACTACCGTTCCTCCGTGCCTGAGCAGGAGGAACCGTCGGCAGACCTCGTCGCCGCCTGGGTCAGGCGGGCCGGCCACGACCTGCGGACGCCGCTGGCGGTGATCAGCGGGATGGCCGAGACGCTGCAGTCGTCGTGGGACCGCCTCGCCGAGGCCGACCGGACCCGCCTGCTGACCTCGATCCAGACGCAGGCGGCCCGAGCCGTCGCCCTGCTGGACGAGGGCGTCGCCCTGGCCCGGGAGCCGAGCGGCTCCAAGCCGTCGGACGGACCGGACGAGGCGTCTCAGAGGTAGTTGCCGGAGCGGTCCTCGGTTGGGGCGGGGAGGCTGCGGCGGCGCAGCTCCTCCATCTGCTTCTCCCCCACCTGCTGGGCGAACAGGGTGGCCTGGATGCCGTGGAACAGCCCCTCGAGCCAGCCGACCAGCTGGGCCTGGGCGATGCGCAGCTCGGAGTCGGACGGGGCGCTGTCAACGAAGGGGGTGGTGAGGGTGGCCAGCTCCTCGCCGAGCTCGGGCGACAGGCCCTCGGACAGCTCACGGATGGAGGTCTCATAGATCTCCTTCAGGCGGGCCCTGCTCTTGTCGTCGAGCGGCGCCGAGCGGACCTCGTCGAGCAGCTGCTTGATCATCGAGCCGATGCGCATGACCTTGGCGGGGTGCTCGACGAACTCGCCGGTGCGCTCCGGGCCCGGTTCGGCACCGACCACCTCGGGGGCAGCGGGGGTGGTCGGCACGGGCTGGGGGACGTCGCTCATCCGTCGTAGCATCGCACCTGGTGAAAGTGTCGACGCGCGGTGACTACGCCAGCCGGGCGCTTCTGTCCCTCGCCCTCCACGCCAACGGCGGCACGCCTACCTCGGTGCGCGACATCGCCGAACGCACCGGCCTGCCCCAGCCGTACCTGGAGCAGATCCTCCTGGCCCTGAAGGGCGCCGGGTTGGTGCGGTCCAAGCGGGGGGTGGGCGGCGGCTACGTCCTGGCCCGCACGCCGGGTGAGATCACCCTGGCCGCCATCGTCAGCGCGGTGGACGGCCCCATCGTGGCCGGGGACTTCGGCAACCCCCACGAGAGCGGGGCGTGTGAGCACGAGGGCCAGTGCGCCCTCCTCGAGGTATGGGCCGACGTGGGCAGCCACCTGCGCCGCCACCTCGCCTCCCTGACGCTGGCCGACATGGTGATGCGGGCCAAGGGCCTGCAGCCGGCCGAGACCAACCTGCGCTGACCCTCAACGTCGCCTCCAGGCTGACCCTGATCCTTCACCCCACCTTTGCCCCATGTGGACCATGGGGCTGTTGTTGCTACTGTGCCTCCTGCGGAGAGGGGTGTGGCCGGCAGGAGCCGACACGTTGCGACGACGATCCAAGAGGGTGGCGGCCGTGGCCGGCCTGCTCCTGCTCGTCCCGACGGCGGCTCCGTCGGGACCATCGGCCGACGCCCACCCTCTGCTCCCGATCCCGCCGTCAGCCAGGCCGGTCTTGTCCCTCGGGGACGAGGGCCTCGAGGTCGAGGCCGTCCAGCGCCGCGTCGGGGTGGCCGTTGACGGCAAGTTCGGGCCGATGACCCGGACAGCGGTGCAGGCGTTCCAGACGGCCGTCGGGCTACCGGCCGACGGGGTGGTCGGGCCGCGTACCTGGGCTGCGCTCGACGCGGGGAGATCCGCCGTCGGCGCCCCGGTGGCGGCCCGCCCCGTGCTGCGCCAGGGGGCCACCGGGTCGGCCGTCGTCGAGCTGCAGACGCTGCTCACCCGGGCCGGCCACTCGACCAGCCGGGACGGCAGCTTCGGCCCGGCCAACCACGCCGCGGTGGTCGCCTTCCAGCGCGGCCGTGGCCTGACCGCCGACGGCATCGTCGGGCCGCAGACCTGGGCCGCCCTCGTGGCGGCGTCGCCCAGCCTGACCCTGGTGTCGTTCACCGAGCCCTGGCGGATCATCGGCTCCCGCACCTACGTGGTTCAGAGCGGTGACACCTGGACCTCCATCGCCGCCGCCACCAACAGCACCGCCACCGCCCTGACCACGGCCAACCGGGCGACGGCCACGATCCAGCCCACCGCCGGCCGCAGCATCCAGGTGCCCGGGGACTGGCGCTGCCCGGCGCCGGGCGCCGGCTTCATCAACGACTACGGCTTCCCCCGCGCTGAGGGCCGGGTCCACCTGGGCAACGACCTGTTCGCCCCCCGCGGCACCCCGGTGCGGGCGCCCGTGTCCGGGCGGGTGGAGCAGGCCATCGGCCCGATCGGGGGCAACGCCCTCCAGCTCTACGGCAACGACGGCCACCGCTACTACTTCGCCCACCTCGACCGCTTCGGGCTGACCGGCAACGTCGCCGCCGACGCCGTGATCGGCTACGTCGGCAACACCGGCAACGCCATGACCACCCCGCCCCACCTCCACTTCGAGGTGCACCCCGGCGGCGGTGAGCCGGTGAACCCGTTCCCGACCATCACGTTGGCCTGCAAGCGCTGACAAGATCCGAGGGAAAGAACCTTTCCCACGACACCCCTCACGAGACGATTCGGAGATCACCTTGACCACCCGCACCGCACGCACCGCCTGGGCCGGCGGCCTCAACGACGGCAGCGGCCAGGTCGAGCTGACCAGCTCGGGCGCCGGAACCTTCGAGGTGTCCTGGGCCAGGCGCACCGCCGAAGAGGCCGAGGGCACCACCAGCCCCGAGGAGCTGGTGGCCGCCGCTCACGCCTCGTGCTTCGCCATGCAGCTCTCCCACGAGATCGCCGAGGCCGGCGGCACCCCCCAAACCCTGGAGGTGTCGGCCGACGTGGCCTTCGGCCCCGACCCGGCCGGCGGCTTCCAGGTGACGGGCATCACCCTGAGCGTGCAGGCGGAGACCGACGGCCTCGACGCCGACGGCTTCGCCAAGGCGGCGGAGGCGGCCAAGGTCGGCTGCCCCCTCAGCAAGGCCCTGTCCGCCGTGCCGATCTCCCTGAAGGTGTTGTAGCAGAGAGAGCGGCGACCTCCGCTCAGCCGGGGCGGGTGGTGGGGGCCAGATCGCCCTGCTGACCCACCGTTCCCACGTCCTCCCGGACCACGAACAGGCCGGCGATGCTGCCGCACAGGAGGCAGAAGATGGCGGCAGCCACGGCCCGGACCACGGGGCGCAGGATGGTTGCGTCGTCAGCGTCGGGCATCGGCCTCAACCAGGTCGGGGGGGACGGGGCTCTCGAAGGCTACCCGCTCGCCTGTCGCGGGATGGTCGAACGCCAGCCGGTGGGCGTGCAGGTAGGGCCGGGTGAGGCCGAGCTCGAGGTGGCCGCCGTAGAGGACGTCCCCGACCAGGGGGTGGCCGATGGCGGCCAGGTGGACCCGGATCTGGTGGGTGCGGCCGGTCTCGAGGCGGCAGGCCAGCAGCGTGGTGGCCTCCGTGCGGTCGAGGACCTCGTAGCGGGTGCGGGCCTCCTTGCCGCCGGCGGCCACCGCGTGGCGGGTGGGGTCGCGGGGGTCCCGCCCGATCGGGCCGTCGACCAGGCCGGCCGGCGCCGCCACCCGGCCGTGGACCAGGGCCCGGTACCGGCGCTCCACCGTCCGGGCCGCCAGCTGGGCCACCAGGTGGTGGAAGGCTGCCTCGGTGCGGGCCACGACCAGCAGGCCGCTGGTCCCGGCGTCGAGGCGGTGTACGACGCCGGGACGGTCGTCGTCGCCTCCGACGCCGGCGAGCTCGGGGTGGCGGGCCAGGAGGCCGTGCACCATGGTGCCGCCCTGGTTGCCGGCACCGGGGTGCACGACCAGGCCGGCCGGCTTGTCGACCACCAGGACGTGCTCGTCCGTGAACACCACGGGGACCACGACGGTGGCGTCGGGGACCAGCGCCCGGTCCTGGGGCTCGGGGACCTCGACCTCCAGGACCTCGCCGGCCACCAGCTTGCGGGAGCGGCTGGCGATCGTACGGCCACCGGCCTGGACGGCGCCGGACTCGATGAGCAGGTTGATCTCGCTGCGGGACAGCCCGGTGAGCAGGGCCACGGCCCGGTCGATCCGCTCCCCCCCGAGCGAGCCCGGGACGGTCACCTGCACGGCGCCTCGGCTTCCTCGGCGGCGACCGGGGCCGCCGGGCGCCGCGTGGAGGCGAGGGCAAGAAGGATGCCGCCGACCACGATGGCGGCGTCGGCCACGTTGAACACCGGCCACCACTGAAGGTCGATGAAGTCGACGACGGCGCCGTCGTGGCTGCGCAGGACGCGGTCGACCAGGTTGCCGACGGCCCCGCCCACCACCAGGCCGACCGACGCCGCCGCCAGGCGCCCCGTGAGGGACCGGGCCACGAAGACCACGACCAGGACCACGGCCAGGGCGATGGGGACCACGGCCAGCCCCGAGCCCTCACCCAGGCTGAAGGCGACGCCGGAGTTGAACGAGAGGGCCAGCTGCAGGCTGCCGACGACATGGATGGGCTCGCGTCCGGCGAGCCGATCGAGGGCCCAGGTCTTGGAGATCTGATCGACGGCGATGGCCACCACGGCGACGGCGAGGGCCAGAGCCCACGACAGGCGGCCGGCCTTCGCCGTCACCGCCGTGCGGACAGGCCCCCGCTCTTGCAGGTCACGCACAGTGCGGCCCAGGGTATGACCTCGAGGCGGGCCTTCGGGATCGGCTTGGCGCAGGTGTCGCAGGTGCCGTAGCCGCCCTCGTCGATCTTGTCGAGGGCGACGTCGATCTCGACCACCTCGGCCCACGCCTGGGCCGACAGGGCCAGGTCGCGCTCGCGGTCGACCGCGGCGGTCGAGCCCTCGCCGGACTCGTCGTCGAACTGGGTGTCGCCCGGCTCGGCGTCGAGAGCCATCTGGTCGGCCTCGGCCTTGAGCGCCTTGGCGTCCTGCAGCCGCTCGGAGCGGGCTGTGTAGAGCAGCTGCTGCTGCTGCTTCAGCCACTTGTCCTTCGGGACCGGGTGGTGGGGTGCGTCAAGCGAGGCGTCCTGGCTCATCCGGGTGGTGGCAGGCTGGATCTTCGCCTTCGCCAGGCTGGGGGCCTTCTTGGCAGTGGGCATTGCAGGCTCCTGTCGGGGGGCGCCGGAAGGTACCACGTGGCGACGCTCTCGTCCGAACCCAGTGGGACACCCCGAGCATGGCCCGTAGGCTGGGCCGGCCATGGCCCCGGACGCCCCCCCGACCCCAGGCCCGGACGGGCGGTCGAGGCCGTTCCCCGAGCTCGACCCGAGCCCTGACCTGCCCGCGATGGAGCGGGCCGTCCTCGACCGCTGGGACGAGGAGCAGACGTTCTTGGCATCGCTGTTCCAGCGGGAGGGGGCGCCGGAGTTCGTCTTCTACGACGGGCCCCCCTTCGCCAACGGCCTCCCCCACTACGGCCACCTGCTGACCGGCTACGTGAAGGACGCCGTCCCCCGCTACCAGACGATGCGGGGCCGCCACGTGGTCCGCCGATTCGGCTGGGACTGCCACGGGCTCCCCCCGGAGATGGAGGCCGAGCGCGAGCTCCAGCTCAGCGGCCGGGCCGCCATCCAGGCCTTCGGGGTCGACCGCTTCAACGACCACTGCCGGGCCTCGGTGCAGCGCTACACCAAGGACTGGGAGCGCTACGTCACCCGCCAGGCCCGCTGGGTCGACTTCGAGGACGACTACCGGACCATGGACCTCCCCTACATGGAGAGCGTCCTATGGGCCTTCAAGGCCCTGCACGACAAGGGACTGCTGTACGAGGGCTACCGCGTGCTGCCCTACTGCTGGGAGTGCGAGACGCCCCTCTCCAACTTCGAGACGAAGATGGACGACGCCTACCGCGACCGCCAGGATCCGGCGATCACCGTCCGCTTCCGGCTGCGCGACGGCCTCGACGGCATGCCCGTCGACGTGCTGGCCTGGACCACGACGCCGTGGACCCTGCCGTCGAACCTGGCACTCGCCGTGGGCCCCGAGATCGACTACGCCCTCGTCGAAGCGGCGACGGACCATGACGGGGGCCGGGTGGTGGTGGCGGCCTCGCGGGTCGCGGCGTACGAGCGAGAGCTGGACGGCCACGTCGTGCGCACCATCACCGGCGCCGAGCTCGTCGGCCTCGCCTACGAGCCGCTGTTCCCGTTCTTCGCGGAGACCCCCGGCGCCTTCCGGGTCCTGGCCGGCGACTTCGTCACCGACGGCGACGGGACCGGCATCGTCCACATCGCCCCCGGCTTCGGCGAGGACGACAAGGCGCTCGGCGACGCCAACGGGGTCCCGGTGGTCGTGCCCGTCGACGACACCGGGCGGTTCACCCCGGAGGTAGCCGACTTCGCCGGGCTCCAGGTCTTCGAGGCCAACCGCTCGATCATCCGAGCCCTTTCTGAGCGGGGCCTCGTCGTGCGGGAGGACTCGTACGTCCACAGCTACCCCCACTGCTGGCGCACCGACACCCCGCTCATCTACCGGGCCGTCTCCTCGTGGTTCGTGGCCGTGAGCACGATCAAGGACCGCCTCCTCGAGCTGAACCAGGAGATCACCTGGGTGCCTGAGAACGTGCGGGACGGGGCCTTCGGGTCATGGCTCGAGGGCGCCCGTGACTGGTCCATCAGCCGCAACCGCTTCTGGGGTGCGCCCATCCCGGTGTGGAAGAGCGACGACCCCGCCTACCCGAGGGTCGACGTGTACGGCAGCCTCGACGAGCTGGAGCGCGACTTCGGGGTGCGCCCCGATGACCTGCACCGGCCGGCCATCGACCTGCTGACCCGGCCGAACCCCGACGACCCCAGCGGCCGGGCCACGATGCGGCGCGTCGCCGACGTCCTGGACTGCTGGTTCGAGTCCGGGTCCATGCCCTACGCCCAGGTCCACTACCCCTTCGAGAACAAGGACTGGTTCGAGGAGAACTTCCCGGCCGACTTCATCGTCGAGTACGTCGGCCAGACCCGTGGCTGGTTCTACACCCTGCACGTGCTGTCGGTGGCGCTGTTCGACCGGCCGCCGTTCCGGGCCTGCCTGGCCCACGGGATCGTGCTCGGCAACGACAAGCGGAAGCTGTCGAAGCGGCTGCGCAACTACCCGGACCCGCTGGAGGCATTCGAGCGCTTGGGCTCCGACGCCGTCCGCTGGTCGCTGCTGTCGTCGTCGATCCTGCGGGGCGGCAACCTGGTAGCCAGCGAGGCGGCCATGGAGGCGGCCCTGCGCGAGGCTGTGCTGCCGCTGTGGCACACCTGCCGCACCCTCACCCTCTACGCCGAGCACCAGCCCCGCCTGGTCGACAAGGCCGACGACGTCCTCGACCGCTACGCCCTGGCCAAGGCGGCCGAGCTGGTGGCCCAGGCCACCGCAGCCTTCGAGGCCCACGACCTCTCCGGGGCGTGCTGGGAGGTGTCGCGCTTCCTCGACGCCCTGAACAACTGGTACGTGCGCCGCAGCCGCGACCGGCTCTGGTCCGGGGACACCGCCGCCGTCGACACCCTGTTCACCGTGGTGCACACCCTCCTGCGGGTGGCCGCCCCCCTCCTGCCCCTCACCGCTGACCACCTGTGGTGTGCCCTGTCCCCCACGTCGGGCTCTGTGCACCTGCAGGACTGGCCGGCCCCCGGGGCGCTGCCGGCCGACCCCGAGCTCGTCGCCGCCATGGACCGGGCGCGCGAGGTGTGCTCCGCCGGGCACGCCGTGCGCAAGGGCCACGTGCCCGTGCTGCGCACCCGGCTCCCGCTGCCCTCGGTCACCGTCGCCGGCGCCGGGGCCCGGGCCCTGGCCCCCTTCACCGGCCTGATCGCCGATGAGCTGAACGTGCGCGAGGTGCACCTCACCGACGCCGTCGAGGCCGCCGGCGAGCTCGTCCTGACCGTGAACCCGCGGGTGGCCGGCCCCCGCCTCGGTCAAGAGGTGCAGAAGGTCATCCGGGCGGCCAAGGAGCGCCGCTGGACCCGTGACGGCGACGACGTCTCGGTCGGCGGCGTCGCCCTTCTCCCCGGCGAGTTCGAGCTGCGCCTGTTGCCCCAGGACCAGTCCACCAGCCGGGCCCTCCCCGGCGAGGACGCCATCGTCGTGCTCGACGTGGCCGTCACGGCCGACCTCGAGGCCGAGGGAGTGGCTCGCGACGTCGTGCGCCTGGTCCAGGAGGCCCGCCGCACCGCCGGCCTCGACGTGCGGGACCGGATCGCCCTGGGCCTGAGCGTGCCTGCCACCGCTCGCCGCGCTGTCGAGCGCCACCAGGACCTGATCGCCGCTGAGGTGCTGGCCACCAGCCTCGAGCTCACCGACGAGGCCGGGCCCGGCGGCGTCGCCGCCGAGCTGGCCGGCCACGGCCCGGTGCACCTGATCCTGCGGATCACCACCGGCTGACCGCCGGCGGGCTCCTCAGCGCTTGGCGGCCTTCTTGGTGGCCTTGGACGTCGGGGTGGAGCTGGGGCTGGCCGTGCGCTTCTGGGCTGGCGCCTTGGCGACCTTGAACGGCAGCTTGGCCGGGAAGGCCGCCGCCTTAGCCGTCTTGGCTGCCGGCACGCTGGCCTTCCGGGCCGGCGCCTTCCGGGCCGGCGCCTTGGCCACCGGCGCCGGGGCGCGGCTGGCCTTGGCCGCCGGGGGGGCCGCCTTGGTGGCACGGGGAGCCTTAGCAGCCTTGGCCACCGTCGCTTTCACGGGTGCCGCCTTCGCCGTGCGGGCCGCAGGGGACCTGACCGCGCGGGCCTTGGTGGCTGGGGTCTTGGTGGCTGGGGCTTTGGTGGCGGGGACCTTGGTGGCCCGGGCCCTGCGCACCGGGCCGCTGGCGACGACCACCGGCTCGGGCTCGGGCTCGGGCTCGGGCTCGTCGTCCTGGTGGGGCACGGGGCCCGGACCGGCGGCCGCGGGCTCGACCTCGAGCAGGGCGTCGATGCGGTGGAGGATCGACGAGCGGCCCGAGCCGGTGCGCTCACGCTCACGCACCATGTCGAGCTCGTCGTCGTCGAGCTCGGGCAGGAGCGGGAGGATCTCGCTGGCCCGCAGGTCGTCGTAGTCCTCGATGGGGAAGTAGTCGTCGTCCATGGGGAGGGCGGCGACCCGGACCGGGGAGGCGGCCGGAGGCGCCGGGCGCACCTCGTCGTCGTGGTCGTCGGCGACCGGAGCGTCGAAGCGGTGCTCGGCCTCGTCGCGGTCCTCGGCCTCGAGCTGCTCGATCAGCTGGTCGATGCGGGCGAGGACCGTGGCCCGTCCCTTACCCCGCTCCTCGTGCTCGCGCACCACGTCGAGCTCGTCGACGTCGAGCTCGGCGAGCAGCGGCAGGATCTCGCCGACGCGCCGCGAGTCGTAGCGCTCGATCGGGAAGTCGTCGTCGACGGCAGGCGCATCGTCGTCGTCGTCGTAGCGGGCCAGGGCGGCGCCACCGGAGCCAGCGGTACCGGTCTCACCGGCGAAGGCCTCCTCCGACGAGGACCGGCCGAGGAAGCCCGTCCCCGCCATGGCCGGGACGGCCTCGGTGCGCTCGGACGGGGCGAAGCCCAGCGGTGCAGGGCTCCCGCTCGAGGAGTCGCTCTTCTGAGTCTTGGCGGTCATGCGGGTGAAGATCAGCAACAAGGCGCCGGCGACGATGCTGCAGCCGATGGACACGAAGATCGGCAAGGTCTCAGACTGGACGTAGCCGATCACGAGGCTGATCGCGCCAACCACGACGAGGAGGATGGTCACGAGGAGGAGCACAGGTACACCTTCTGCTTTGGGTCGAGTAGCAGCCGAACATAGTCGGGCGATCGGCCGGGTCGGTCACTGGGGGGGTCCTGAAGCTTCAGGGTGAAGGCGTCGGATCGGCTGGCTCGGCTGCCGCGCTCCCGACGGCGGGGGCCAGCTGCTGCGGCTCGACGGGGCGCACCGGCTCGGGCGGCGCCGCCAGCTCGGTGGCGGCCGGAGGGGGGTCGGCGGGGGAGCGGTCGATGGCGGCGAGGGCGTCGACCAGCGCGGAGCGGACCGAGGCCCGTCGCTCCTGCACCCAGCCGGCGAGGAGCCCGACGTCGTGCTGCAGCGCCCCTTGCACCCGCCGGAGGCGGTCCACCTCACTCTGCAGTGCAACCTTGGCCTCCTCGGCCAGCGGCTCAGATGCGGGATCGGTCGGCCTTTGGGGCTGCGCCGACGCCCAGGCTTCGGCCCGGGCGGCCTCGGCGGCAGCCTCGGCCCGCAGAGCAGCCAGCTCGGCCTCGGCCTCGGCCTGGAGCCGTTCGGCCTCGGTCCTGGCCCGCTCGGCGGCCTGGTGCTCGGCCGCGACCCCGGCCAGGGCCTCGGCCCGCAACCCGGCCGCCGCCTGGCGGGCCTCCTCGCTGACCCGGGCCGCCACTTGGCGGGCCTCCTCGCTGACCCGGGCCGCCTCCTGGCGGGCCTGGGCCACGACCGCAGCGGCCTGCTTCTGGGCCTGGGCCAGCGCGCGCTTCATGGCGTCCTCGGCGCTGGCAGCCTGGGCGGCCCGGCGCTCCGCCGCAGTGGTGCGAGCCGACGCCTGGCGCAGCTGGGCGGTCAGCTCGTCGACGCTGACAGCGACCCGCTCGACGAACTCGTCGACGTCGCTGACGTTGTAGCCCCGCAGAGCACCCCGAAAGGTGGTCTCGCGCAGCGCACCTGGTGTCAGGTCCATAGCCATCGGAGCCTATGCGGGCCCGAGTTCGCCTTCGGCACTGGAGGCTCGGGACCAGCTCAGAGGAAGCCGGTGCAGCCGATCACCCCGCTGAGGACCTGCAGGCCGATCAGCAGCACCAGGAACGAGAGGTCGAACATCCCGAGCGGCGGGATGATGCGCCGCAGCGGCGCCAGCACCGGTTCGGTCACCTTGTACAGCACGTCGACGATCTGGGCGAACGAGGTGCCGGGGGTGACGGGAAAGAACGAGGTGATGGCCCTGGCCAACAGGACCAGCTGGAAGATGCTGAGGATGGCGCAGATCACGTCCGTCACGGGGACGGGAGCGTAGGCGGCCGAGCCCCTTAGGCCCGGATCGGCCCGGTCAGATCTCGAGCTTGTAGAGGCCCTGGTCCTTCAGGCGCCGCTTCTCGCTGTCGCTGATCTCGACGTTCGAGGGCGTGAGGAGGAACACGCTCTTGGCCACCCGCTGCATGCGGCCGTCGACCATGTAGACGCAGGCCGAGCAGAAGTCGATGATGCGCCGGCCGATGATCGGGTCGGTGTCGACGACCGACACCACCACCGGTGCGCCCTGCTTGATCCGGTCACCGATCTCCTGGCCGGCCGAGAACTCCTGCGGCTTCACGATGTGCACGCGCTGCTCCTTGGCCTGCTGCACCGGACGGGCCGGCCTGGGGATGGGCGTCACGCTGGTGCCGCCCCCGTGGGGCTCACCGGCGGACGGGTCGCGGGGCATGGGCCTGATCGTGCCCATGCCGTCGTCCACCGGCCGGGGCCGGGCGGAGGGAGGCACCTGGGGCGCGGGCGCCTCGGCCTCGTAGCCGTACGCGTAGCCGTCCTCGTACTCGGGCGGATCGACCAAACCGAGGTGCTCCATGATCCTGCGCATCCCACCTGCCATCTCTGTGTCGTCCTCTCCTACTGGCCCCATGCTCGCACTGCAGCACGCGCAGGTCGAGGACCGAAGAGCGCGGAGCCCACTCGCACCAGCGTGGCCCCCTCGGCCACGGCGACCGACAGGTCGGCTGACATGCCCATCGAGACGGTGCCCAGGCCGAGGTCGCGAGCGGTGCCGGCGAGCCGTCGGAACCCTGGGCGGGCCGCCTCGGGACCGCCCGCCGTGGGCCCCACCCCCATCAGGCCGGCGACCTCGAGGCCGTTGGCCCGGGCCTCGGCCACCAGCGCCGCCACCTCGGGGAACGGGCAGCCGGCCTTGCCGGGCTCCTCCGACAGGGCGACCTGGACGAGCACGGTCGCCCCGGGGGCCCACCGGGCGACCTCCTCGACCAGGCGGGGGCGGTCGACCGACTGCCACACCTTCACGGTCCCGGCGAGGGCCCTGACCTTCCTGGTCTGCAGCCCCCCGACGAAGTGCCACCGCACGCTGGTCAGAGTCGCCCGTCCGGCCTTGGCCGCCAGCTCCTGGGCGTAGCTCTCGGCCAGCTCGGGGAGGCCGGCGGCCAGGGCGGCCCCGCACACCTCGGGGCCGTGGCCCTTGGTGACCCCGATGACCTGCACGGCCTCGGGGTCCCCGCCGACGGCCTCGATCCGTTCGTGCACAGCCCGAAGACGGTCTCGGATCTCGTCGACGAGTGCCTCCCGCTCTGCAGGGGCTGCCACTGCGCTCGGCGGGCCCACGCGCTACTTGAGGAACGACGGGACGTCGAAGTCGTCGTCGCCGAAGTCGTCGTCGGCCACCGTGGCCGCCGCGTAGGGGTCCCTGCGGGGCTGGAACATCCCGCTCTCGGGCTCGCGGCCGGCCCGAGCGGTGGGGCGGCGGACGGTGCCGGCGTCGAAGCGGTCGAACCCGGCGGCCACGACGGTGACCCGCATCTCGTCGCCCAAGGCATCGTCGACCACCGAGCCGAGGATGATGTTGGCGTCGGGGTGGGCCACGCCCTGGATGATCTCGGCGGCCTGGCTGAACTCGAACAGGCCCAGGTCGCTCCCGCCGGAGATGAGGAGCAGGATGCCGCGGGCGCCCTCGATCGACGACTCGAGCAACGGGCTGGTGATGGCCGCGCGGGCCGCCGCCTCGGCCCGACCCTCGCCGCTGGCGTAGCCGATGCCCATCATGGCCGTGCCGGCGTCCTTCAGGATGGCCTTCACGTCGGCGAAGTCGGTGTTGATCAGGCCCGGCGTGGTGATGAGGTCGCTGATGCCCTGCACGCCCTGGAGCAGCACCTCGTCGGCCATCTTGAAGGCGCTGACCATCGACGTCTTCTCGTTGGACGCCGTGAGGAGGCGGTCGTTCGGGATGACGATGAGGGTGTCGACCGAGTCGGCCAGCCGCCCGATGCCGTCCTCGGCCTGCAGGGCCCGGCGCTTGCCCTCGAAGCTGAAGGGCTTGGTGACCACGCCGATGGTGAGGGCCCCGATGCTGCGGGCCACCTCGGCCACGACGGGGGCCGCGCCGGTGCCCGTGCCACCGCCCTCACCGGCGGTGACGAACACCATGTCGGCGCCCTTGATGGCCTCCTCGATCTCCTCGCGGTGCTCGTCGGCGGCGGCCTTGCCCACCTCGGGGTCGGCGCCGGCACCCAGGCCACGGGTGAGCTGGCGGCCGATGTCCAGCTTGGTGTCGGCGTCGCTCATGAGCAGGGCCTGGGCGTCGGTGTTGACGGCGATGAACTCGACGCCCTTCAGCCCGGCGTCGATCATCCGGTTGACGGCGTTGACGCCGCCGCCACCCACGCCGATCACCTTGATGACCACGAGATAGGTCACGGACGCCATGCGATCTTGCTCCTTGGTCGAAATGCGAGGTCCTGCGCTTTCACGATGCTTCTGCCGCAGATCGCTCGAGGCGACGAAACCGTTGCAGTGGGGACTCCGGGAGGTCAACTCTCGACCTCGACTAGACATGTAGAGTTATGTAAACCTCGAGCAGACGGGGAGAAGTTACCGGAACAGGTCAGCGATGACAAGGCCGTCAGTGTCAGCGTCGGGTGAAGGGGGGCGCTTCACCGCCGGATGCGCGTCAGCGCCGGGGACTCGGGCACCCGCACGTCGAGGATGGCCACCGCGTTCACCGAGGTGCGAGCCAGGACCGTCGCCGCCGCCGTCAGCTTCTCGGGAACCCGCTCTGGCGGGCCCAGGCGCACCACCGGCGGACCGGTCGAGCGGCCCGGGGCCTCGAGGTCGAGGGTCACCTCGGCGCCCTCCCCACGCACCCCGGCCACGAGTGGCCGCAGGGCGCTGGGCAGGATCGTGGCCACGGCCAGAGGCCCCTCTGCCGGCTCGGGCAGCTGGGTGCCCGGGTCCCCGGCCACCGGCACCCCGATCAGGCGGGGAAGCGTGGCGGCCGTCTCGTCGTCGGGCGGCAGTGGCCCCAGCACCCGGCCGCTGCGGTCGACCAGGCACCCCTCCGGGCCGGTCCGGCACGGGGTGACGGCGACCGCCGTGCGCTCCTCGATGGCGATGACGACGGTGCGCGGCCACCGACGCTCCAGGGTGACCCGATGCACCCACGGCAGCGCCGCCACCCTGGCAGCGACCGCATCGGCGTCGATGCGCACGAGCGGGGCACCGGGCGCCAGCCCCGTGGCCGAGCGCACAGCGTCGGACCCGGTGCGGGAGGCCCCGCTCACCTCGATGGTGCGGACACCGGCCATCGGGCTCAGCACGGTGCCGGCTCCGGCTCCCACGATCAGGGTGAGGGCGGCGGCGCCCACGAGCCGCCGACGCCGGCGGCGGCGGACCACGGCGACAGCATCCGCCTCGACCTGCTCGCGGCGGGCGGCGATGCGAGGGTCGACCATCGGGCTCACCGGCGCCGCGCCCGCCCTGGCGGTCCGGGCGGCGCGGGCCCGGCGATCGGCCTCGAGGAGACCGGGCTCCTCGGTGGCGGCGTCGAAGACCTTCGCCGTCCGCCGGGGCCGTCGGTGCTGCGGCTTCATGTCGTGGCTCCCTCGGCCGGGTCGGCCGCGCTCGCGTCGTCGTCCCGTTCGAGGGGGCCGACCGCTCCGGCCAGCTCGTCGTCGCCGAAGCCGACGAGGCGCAGCTCGGGGTGCAGGGTCACCCCACCATGGTCGTGCACCAGGCGGCGGGCTTCGCGGATGAGCGAGAGCACGTCGGCTGCCCGGCCGCCTTCGTCGGCCTGGATGAAGTTGGCGTGCTTGTCGGACACCCGAGCCGTGCCCAGGCGCCGGCCCCGCAGCCCGGCAGCGTCGACCAGGCGTCCGGCCGAGTCGCCGGGCGGGTTGGTGAACACGCTGCCGGCGTTCTGGCCGCCCGGCTGGTGCCCGCGCCGCCACCGCACGATGGCGTCCACCTCGGCGCGGGCCGCCGACGCGTCGCCCTCGGCCAGGCCGAGGCGGGCCCGGACCACGACGTGGTCGGCGGCGACCGCGCTGGTCCGGTACCCGAAGGCCAGGTCGGCGGCGACCAAAGTGCGCCGGCCCGCGGTGCCGAGGTCGACGATCTCGGCATCCAGCAGGCAGGCCGCCATGTCCGAACCGTGGCCGCCGGCGTTCATCCGGACCGCGCCGCCCACCGAGCCGGGCACCCCGACCGCCCACTCGAACCCGGTCAGGCCGGCCGCCGCGCACCGCCGGGCCAGGGCGGGCAGGGCCACGGCCCCCCCGACGACCACCGTGGGGCGGGACGAGGCGAGGTCGACGGCCTCGAAGTCGCCGGAGAGCACCACCACCAGGCCCTCGAAGCCCCGGTCGGCGACGAGCAGGTTCGAGCCCCGCCCGACCACCAGGGTCGGCACCCCCGTGGCCGCCACCACCCCGGCCACCGCGTCGAGGTCGGCCTCGGTGCCGACCCGGGCCAGCAGGGCGGCCGGGCCGCCGACCCGGTAGGTGGTGAGGGGTCCCAGCGGGACCTGGTGTCCGGCCCGCGTGCCGAGAAGGCGGCCCGCCTCCTCCACGGCGCTACTCACTGCCTCCGCCGTCTGGTCGCTCCGGGGGCGGCCTCATGCCTCCGCCTTCCCTCGGGGGCCCTCCCGTTCCGGGCCCCTCCCCTCGGTCCAGTGCGGAGGCGGCCGCCCCCTCCGCTCCTGTGAGCAGCTCCTCGGCGAGGGCGGTGATGTCGCCGGCACCGAGGCTCAGGCACAGGTCGCCCGGGCGGAGCAGCGCCCTGACCACCGGGGCGACCTCGGACCGCTCCTCGACGTAGGTGAGGGCCGGGTGACCGCTGGCGTCGGCCAGCAGCCGCCCGCTGATCCCGGGCCGTGGCGCCTCGCCGGCCGGGTAGATGCCGGTGACGACCAGGACGTCGGCATCGGCGAAGGCCAAGGCGAACTGGGGGTGGACCTCGGCCGTGCGGCTGAACCGGTGGGGCTGAAAGACGGCCACAACGCGGTCCCAGCCTCCGCCGCGGGCGGCGGCGAGCACGGCCCGCACCTCGCCGGGGAGGTGGGCGTAGTCGTCGACGAAGGTGACCCCGCCCCGCTCGCCCCGCACCTCGAACCGGCGGTGCACGCCGCGGTAGGCGGCCAGGCCGGCGGCGGCCCGCTCCGGGTCGGCGCCCACGGTCACCGCCGCCGCCACCGCCGCCGCCGCGTTGGCCGCGTTGTGCCGGCCAGGGGCGGGCACGTCGACGGGGATGGCCTGGCCGGCGTGGTGGAGGCTGAAGCGGGTGCGCAGCCGCTCCGGCACCAGGTCGGCCAGGCGGAACGCCGCCCCGGGGCCCGTGCCGAAGGTCACCGCGTCGGGCCGGGAGGCCAGGAGGGCGGCGGCCCCCGGGTCGTCGACGCCGAGGACCACCGGTCCCTCGGTCTCGGTCACGAAGCGCCCGAAGGCGTCGTGCAACCCCTGGAGGGTGCCGCCGTAGGTGGCCAGGTGGTCGGCCTCGACGCTGGTGACCACGGCCAGGCTGCGGGGCAGCTCCAGGAAGGTGCCGTCGCTCTCGTCGGCCTCGGCCACCAGCAGGTCGTCCCGGTCGTCCCAGTGGGCGCCGTGGTCGAGCGCGGGCACGTCGGCCCCCACCACGAACGACGGGTGGCGGCCGGCGCCGCGCAGCGCCAGGGCCAGCAGGGCGCTGGTGGTGGTCTTGCCGTGGGTGCCCGACACGGCCAGGGTGCGGCGGCCACGGCACACCGCCGCCAGCAGGTCGGCCCGGCGCAGGATGGGCACCCGCCGGCGGCGGGCCTCGGCCAGCTCGGCGTTGTCGGCCGCCACCGCGGTGGAGGCGGCGACCGCCTCGACCTGCGGCGGCACGTGAGTGGCGTCGTGGCCCTGGTGCACGGTCACCCCGAGGGCCTGCAGCCGCAGCGCCACCGCGGGGTCGGCCTTGGCGTCGCTGCCCGTGACCTGATGGCCGGCCTGGGCCAGCACCGAGGCGTAAGCGCTCATCCCGGTGCCCGTGATCCCGACGACGTGGACGCGCCGGGGACGCGAGAGGTCGAAGGCGACGGTCATGAACGGGCCGGGCGGGCGTGCTCGAGGAGGAGGGCAGCGACCTGGCGGGCCGCGTCGGGGTGGCCGGCGGCCCGGGCCGCGTCCTCCATCGCCGCCCGCCGGTCGCCGTCGGCCAGGAGCGGCTCGAGGACCTCGGCCAGGCGCCCGGCGGTGCAGTCGGCATCGGCTACCACGATGGCCGCGCCGGCCCCGGCCATGGCCATGGCGTTGGCGGTCTGGTGGTCGCCCGGGGCACCGGGGAGGGGCACCAGCACCGCCGGCACGCCGGCCACGCCCAGCTCGGCACAGGTCGAGCCCCCGGCCCGCCCGACCCACACATCCGCGGCGGCCAGGACCTGGTCCATGCGGTCCTCGTACTCGACGGCCCGGTAGTGCAGCCCGGCGGTGGCCGGCGCCTCGAAGGTGGGCCAGTCGCGGCGCCCGACCGCGTGGTGCAGGGCGACGTCGTCCCGTTCGGCCCAGCGCCCGGCCAGGTCCCGCACGGCGAGGTTCAGCTTTCGGGCACCGAGGCTGCCGCCGCTCACCCCGATCACCAGCCGGCCGGGCGGCAGGCCGAGCGCCGCCCTGGCCGCCTCCCGGCCGGTGGGGCTCCGGTCGACGGCGAGGACCTCGGCCCGCACCGGGTTGCCGGTGAGCACGGCCCGGGGCAGATCCGTGCCGGGGAAGGAGACCGCCGCCGCCCGGGCGAACCGCCCGGCCAGGCGGTTGGCCAGGCCGGGAACGGCGTTGGCCTCGGCCACCACCAGCGGGCGGCGGGCCAGCGCCGCGGCCAGGGCCACCGGGACTCCGGCGTAGCCGCCGACGCTGAGCACGGCCCGCGGCCGGGTGCGCACCACCAGCCACGCGGCCTGGAGGAACGCGAGGCCGAGCCCGAGGACGGCCCCGAGGTTGGCCGCGGTCAGCCGGCGCTGGATGCCCCGGCCCGGCAGCAGCGTGATGGCGAACCCGGCCTCAGCCACCATCGTGCCCTCGCTGCCCCGGCGGCCCCCCACGAAGCCGATGGCGGCCGGGTCGACGCCGGCCGCCACCAGGGCCCGGGCCACGGCGATGGCCGGCACGGTGTGGCCGGCGGTGCCGCCCCCGCCGAGGAGGAAGGAGGCGGGCGCCGTCACCGCCGTCCCGCCAGGGCCCGGCGGGCCGACAACCGGACGATGTTCGATGCCGTTACCCCGGCCTTGGTCCGGGCCTGCTCGCCGGTGCTGGCGATGTTCACGAGGATGCCGGCGGCCAGCATGGAGATGACCAGCGCCGAGCCACCGAACGACACGAACGGCATCGGCACCCCGGTCACGGGGGCCAGGCCCAGCACCGTGCAGATGTTGATGACCCCCTGGCCCACCAGCCACGTGGTGATGCCGGCGGCGAGCAGGGCGCCGAAGCGGTCCGGGGCCCGCAGGGCGGTGCGCACCCCGAGCCAGGCCAGGGCCACGAAGAGGCCCACCACGAACAGGGTGCCGGCCAGGCCGCCCTCCTCGCCGATCACCGCGAAGATGAAGTCGGTGTGGGCGTTGGGGAGGAAGCCCCACTTCATGCGGCTCTGGCCGAGCCCCACGCCCTTGGGCCCGCCCGAGCCCAGGCCCATCAGCGACTGGGCCAGCTGGTAGCCGTCGCCGTCGTACTGGTCGAACGGCCGGCGGAACGACAGCACCCGGTCCCGCCGGTAGGGCTCGAGCACCGCCCCGATGCCGCCGGTCACGAGGACGCCGGTGGCGCTGGCCAGCAGGTGCCGGCCGGGGATGCCGCTCGCCACCACGCAGCCGGCGACGACCAGGACGATGCAGGACGAGGTGCCCATGTCGGGCTGGATCATGACGAGGCCGACCACGACGACTGTGGCCACCACGATGGGCAGGAGCCCCACCCGCCAGTCCCCCAGGCGGGCCGCCCGTCGGGCCAGGAGGTCGGCGCAGAACAACCCGATGGCCAGCTTGGCCAGCTCCGACGGCTGCAGGTTGGCAGGGCCGAGGCTGAGCCAGCGGGTGGAGCCCGACACGGTGGTGCCGATCCCGGGCACCAGGACCAGGACCAGGAGCGCCACGCTGGCGAGGAGCGACGGGACGGCCAGCGCCCGGAGGCGGCGATGGTCGATGCGGGCGCCGACGACCAGGGCGGCGATGCCGAGTGCGGCCCACAGCGACTGCCGGCCCACGAAGTACCAGACCGAGCCGTGCCCTCGGATGGACAGCACCGACGACGCCGACAGGATCATCACCAGGCCCACCAGGTTCATGGCCGCCACGACGGCGATGATCCCCGTGGCGGTGGACGCCGTCCGGGCCTCCGGCGGCGAGGCGGTGCGAGCCGCCATCAGCCGGCCTGCTGCGGGGGCGTCAGCGGCGGGGCCGAGCACTGGCGGGAGCCGGGCGTGCCCGGGCACTGGAGGAGGTAGTCGTAGTAGAAGACCCCGAGCGTGGCCGCGGTGAGGGCGCCGGCGATCAGCCAGAACCGGATGATGACCGTGGTCTCCGGCCAGCCCCGCTGCTCGAAGTGGTGGTGGATGGGCGCCATCCGGAACACCCGGCGCTTGAAGACCCGGAACGAGAAGACCTGGATGATGACCGAGAGCGTCTCGGCCACGAACAGCCCGCCGACCAGCGGCAGGAGCAGCGGCGTCCTGGTGAACAGGGCCAGGCCGGCCAGGCCAGCGCCTATGGCCAGGCTGCCGGTGTCGCCCATGAAGATCCTGGCCGGCGCCGCGTTCCACCACAGGAAGCCGACGCAGCCGCCGAGCATGGCCACGGCCAGGATGGCCAGGTCGAGCGCCTGGGGCACCTGGTACACGGGCACGTGGCGGAACTGCCAGAAGGCGATGAGGGCGAAGGCCGAGAAGGCGAATGCTCCCGAACCCGCCGCCAGCCCGTCGAGCCCGTCGGTCAGGTTCACCGCGTTCGACGAGCCGATGACGAGCACCACCACGAACACCACCCACCCGACCACGCCCAGGTTGATGTGGAACCCGTCGGCCCGGACGAACGAGACGGTGGTCGGCGACTTGGCGGCGGCCAAGGCGAGCCAGGCGAACACCAGGGCCAGGATCAGCTGGCTGGCGCTCTTGGCCCGTTTGTTCAGCCCCAGACTGCGCTCGCGGCTGACGCTGAGGAAGTCGTCGAGGCCCCCGATGATCGAGCCACCCACGATGAGCAGCACGACGAGCAGGCCGGCTCGGGTGAAGATCACCTTGTCCTGCTGGCTGCGCAGGTGGGCCACCACGTAGCCGGCGACCCCGCCGGCCACGATCATCACCCCGCCCATCGTCGGCGTGCCGGCCTTGGTGAAGTGGCCCTCCGGGCCGTCCTCGCGGATCTGCTGGCCGATCCCGTGGCGCTGGAAGTAGCGGATGACGAGCGGAGTGCCCCCGACCGACACCAGGGTGCTGACGGCCACGGCGATGAGGAGGCTGATCACGTCGCCTCACCCAGCTTCTCCCGCTCTGCAGGGCCGCTCAGGCCAAGGAGGGCGCGGCGCAGCTCGATGCGGTCGGTGAAGGGCAGGCGCCGGCCGGCCACCTCCTGCTCGGTCTCGTGGCCCTTGCCGGCCACCAGCAGCACGTCGCCGGGCTGGGCCAGGCGGACACCGAGCTCGATGGCCCGACGACGGTCGACCTCGACGTGGACCTCGGCCCCGCCCGAGATGCCGGCCAGGACGTCGTCGATGATGGCCAGCGGCTCCTCGCTGCGGGGGTTGTCGCTGGTGAGGATGGCCACGTCCGCCAGCGACGCCGCCAGCCGGCCCATCTCGGCCCGCTTGGTCCGGTCGCGATCGCCGCCGCAGCCGAAGACCACCAGCACCCGGCCCTGGGCCGGTCGGGCGGCGTGGAGGACGGCGTCCAAGGCCCCCGGCTTGTGGGCGTAGTCGACATAGGCACTGAAGGGCTGGCCGGCGTCGACCCGCTCCATGCGCCCGGGGACCTCCGGGGCGTCGGCCAGGGCCGCGACGGCCACCTGGGGGCTGACCCCGAGCACCCGCCCGACGGCCAGGGCGCACAGGGCGTTGCGGCGGTTGTGGTCGCCGGGCAGGGGCAGGGGCCAGGTGGGATCCCAGTCGGCCAGGGTCACCCGGGTCACCTCGATGCGTCCGGCGCCCTCGACCTGACGGGCGAGCCGGGCCCCCCAGGGGTCGTCGACCACGATCACGGCGTGGCCCACCTCGTGCTCGGTGAACAGCCTCGCCTTGGCGGCGAAGTAGTCCTCCATGGTGCCGTGCTCGTCGAGGTGGTCCTGGGAGAGGCCGGTGAACACCGCAGCGGCGAAGGCGGTGGCGTCGACCCGGTGGCGGATCAGGGCGTGACTCGAGACCTCGAGGGCCACGGCGGCGTCGCCCCGGTCCCGGGCGGTGGCCAGGGCCGCCTGGAGGAAGGGCGCCTCGGGCGTGGTCGGGGTGGTGAAGCCGCCCGTCAAGGTGCCGAGGGTCGAGCACGGGCGCCCGTCGGCCGACAGGACGTGGGCCACCAGGTGGGTGGTGGTGGTCTTGCCGTTCGTCCCGGTGACGCCGACCACGGCCACGGCACGGCTCGGGTGGCCGTGCAGGCCGGCCGAGACCGGGGCCATGGCCGCCCGGGGGTCGTCGACCACCACCCGGGTCACCGGCAGGTCGACGTCGCGCTGCACGAGCAGCGAAGTGGCGCCGGCGGTCACGGCCTCGCCGGCGAAGCGGTGCCCGTCCACCCGGTCGCCGGGCAGGCAGCAGTGCAGGGCGCCCGGGCTCACGGCCCGTGCGTCAAAGGTGACCGCCGTCACCTCGACGGAGGGGTCGCCGTGCACGGCCCGCACAGCGACGCCGTCGAGGAGCTGGTCGAGACGCAGCGCGCTCACCTCCGGGTCACAGCCGTCACGGAACGGCGGGCCACGGTAGTGGGGGCCGCCCGGGCCGCCGCCCCGGCGGGGGCGGTGGTGGGCGAGGTCGAGGTGGAGGTGGAGGTGGAGGGGCGGGCACCTGCTCTGGCCGCCTTGGCCACCGTGGTGGACGACGCGGTGGTCGCCGTGGTCGCCGTCGACCGGCGCTGGGCCAGCGCGGCCAGGGCGCCGATGTCGCCGACATCACCCACGCCCTTGGCCGACTCGGCGTCGGCCGAGCGGGCCACGGTCTGCGGCAGGCCGCCGGCCGGCGGCGGGATGCGCAGCTCGCCTAGGGCGTAGCGGGCCAGGTCGGAGAAGACGGGGGCGGCCACCAGGCCACCGAAGATCGGGGTGGGCTGGTCGAGGATGACCATGGCGGTGAGCTGGGGCTTCTCGGCCGGGACGAAGCCGGCGAAGGAGGACACGTAGGCGCCCTCCTCGTAGCCCCGCTTGCCCACCAGGGGCTTGCGGGCCGTCCCCGTCTTGCCGGCCACGGTGTAGCCCTCGACGGCGCCGAGGGTGCCGGTGCCGACCCGCACCACCTCGGTCAGCATCTTGGTCATCTCAGCCGACGTCTGGCGGCTGATGACCTGCCGGGCCTCTGACGCGGGCGTCGGCCGCTGGATGCCGTCCGGGCCGACCGTGGCCCGCACCAGGCGGGGGGCCACGTAGGCGCCGCCGTTGGCCACCGTGTTGTAGGCGGCGAGCATCTGGGCCGCGGTCACGGCGATGCCCTGGCCGATCGGGAACGACCCCATCGAGGTGGCGGTGTAGTCGGCGGGGTCAGCCAGGATCCCGGCGCTCTCCCCCGGGTCGCCCAGACCGGTCGGCGCCCCGAACCCGAAGGCCCGCAGGTAGGAGTCGAAGCGCTCCCTGCCCAGCTGCTGGCCGATCATGATCGTGCCGACGTTCGAGGAGTTGGCCACGATGTCGGTGACGCTCCACTCCTGCGTCGGGTGGGCGTCGTGCTCGGTGTAGGTGTGGTCGCCCACCTTGATGGAGTTGGCAACCGACAGCGTCTGTTCGGGCCGCACCTTGGCGTCCTCGATGGCGCCGGCCACGGTGATGAGCTTGGCCACCGACCCCGGCTCGTAGACGTTGGTGACCGCCTCGTTCTTGGTCGCGGCGACGATCGGGGGAGGAGGCGGGTCCTTGGCCGTCGGGCGGGCGTCGGCCTCCGGCGCCTCGGCCACCAGGTTGGCCACGGCCAGCAGGTCGCCGCTGGCGGTGTCCATCACCAGGGCGATCCCGCCCTTGGCCGAGGTCGTGGCGATCTGGTCGGCCAGGCGGCGCTCGGTCTCGTGCTGCAACGAGCGGTCGATGGTGAGCACCAGGTCGTCGCCCCGGGCCGAGGGGTCGAGCTCGATGCGGCCTCCGGGGATCTCCCGGCCCTTCTGGTCCCGCTCGGTGACCAGCTTCCCGGGCTTGCCGGCCAGGACGTCGCGGTACTGGTACTCCAGGCCGGTGAGGCCCTCGCCCTCGGCGCCGACCTTGCCCAGCAGCGACAGGGCCAGGTCGTCGGCGGGCAGGAAGCGCTTCGGCTCGAGGAAGCTGAACACCCCCGGCAGCTCCGCGGCCCGCTCGGCCACCCGCTTCGCCGTCTGCTCGTCCACCTTGCGGGCGATGTAGGCGAACTTGGCCCCGGGCCGGGTGAGCCGCTCCTCGAGGAGCCCCGCGTCGACGTTCAGCAACGAGGACAGCAGCCTGGCCTCACCGGGGGCATCGGTGACCAGGCGGGGGTCGACGGCGATGGTGGGCACCTGCACCGAGATGGCCAGGTCCCTACCGGTCCGGTCGAAGATCGAGCCCCGCTCGGCCGGCAGGCTCTCGCTCCGGACCAGCTGCTTGCGGGCCCGCTCGGCCAGCTCGGGCGCCTGGCGCACCTGCAGCTCGACCAGCCGCCCGACGATCCCGACGGCGACCAGGACGCAGAGCGCCAGCAGGAACCGCAGCCGCTTGGGCGTGGTGCTGGAGGTGTCGAGGTCGGGGATCGACGCCGCTCGCGCCTCCCGACGGAGGCGGCGCTCGCTCGGCGAGGGCAGCAGTGTGTGGCCGCGACGCACGCCGGCGGCGGCCCATGCGCCACCCGAGGGTCGCCGGCCCTGGATGGGGCGGGGCGTGTGGTCCCGGTGGAGCCGAGGGGGCGCAGGGGCGGGGCGGGCCCGGGGCGGGCTCTGCGGCCGACCGGCTGGTCGGGTGGCCGGGCCTGCGCTGCCCCTGGTGCTCCGCCTGGTCGTCGGTGAACCGCCCGGCTGGGAGCCGCCAGCCGGTCGGACCGCCTCCTCCCACCCGGCCCGCAGCGCGGCCCGGCCGGCCGCCGAGGCGACCCGGCCGCCGGTGCCGGCGGCCTGGGCCGCCAGCTGGGCGGCCTTGCGGGAGGGCCGCAGCTCCTCGCTGGTGAGGCGGCTGGGCGCGTGGCGGCGGGGCGGAGCCGGCATGGGGATCGCCGCAGGGGACCGACCCCGTCGAGAGGGCCGGAGCTCGTCGGCGGTCAGCTGCCGCCGCGCCTGCCTCACCGGCGTGGGCCGAGGTGCGGCTTGACCTGTCCCCAGCTCTGGGCGGCCTCGGCCGGCAGCTCGTCGACGCCGGCGCGGGGACCTTCGTCGGGGGATGACGTCAGAGGCGTGGGCGTCAGGTAGGTGACCTTCGCCGGCTCCACCATGCCCATCCGGCGGGCCTCGGCGGCGATGCGATCAGGCGCCTGCAGCTCGGCCACCTCGAGGCGCAGCTGCTGGTACGTAGCCTCCCGCTGGCGGGCGCTGTCGCGGAGGCGCTCGAGGTCGAACTGGCCCTGGGTGGTCGAGGCGTGGACGCTGACGTTGCCACCCAGAACCACGGCGAACAGCAGGGCCCCGGCCGCGAGGCTCGCCCGCCGTCGCGTCAGCTGGGGCCAATCGGCACGGGCCGAACCAGCCGGGGCCACCGCCCGCAGCGGCGTCCTCGGACGGGGGGCGGCGTGCAGGCGGCCGGAGCGCTGGAGCGCGGTCATCGGTGGTCCTCCTCGGGACGGATGCGCTCGACGGCGCGCAGACGCACCGAGGTGGCCCGCCGGTTGCTGGCGATCTCGGCCGGCGATGCGGTGCGGGCGATGCCGCGGAGGCGCCGGAACCCGGGCGGAACGGTGTCGCTCGGCCGCGGGAGGCCCCGGGGCGGCTGTGCCTGGTCGGTGGCACCGGCCAGCACCCGCTTGACGATGCGGTCCTCGCCCGAGTGGTACGACAGCACGACCAGCCTGGCCCCCGGGGCCAGGAGGTCGAGGGCCTGGGTCAGGGCCGGCTCCAGCTGGTCGAGCTCGTCGTTGACGGCGATGCGCAGCGCCTGGAAAGCCCGGTTGGCCGGGTCGCCGCCACGGCGGCGGGCGGGGGCCGGAATGGCGCCCCGGACCAGGTTGGCCAGGCGGTCGGTGGTGGCCACCGGTCGGGCGGCCACCAGGGCCCGGGCGATCCGCCGGGCGAAGCGGTCCTCGCCCCCGGCGGCCAGGACGGCGGCCAGCTCGGCCTCGTCCAGGCCGTTCACCAGCTCGGCGGCGGTGCGCCCGCCGGAGCGGTCCATCCGCATGTCCAGCGGGCCGCCGGCCCGGTGGCTGAACCCCCGGTCGGGCCGGTCCAGCTGGGGGCTCGACACCCCGAGGTCGAACAGGGCACCGCTCAGGCGGTTCACGCCGGCCTCGGCGCACAGCAGGCCCAGGTCGCCGAAGCGGCCGGCGGCGACCCGGGCCCGGGCGCCGAAGGCGTCCAGGCGGTCGGTGGCCGCAGCCCGGGCGTCGGCGTCGCGGTCGATGCCGATCACCGACAGGTGGGGGGCGGCCTCGAGCAGGGCGGCGGCGTGGCCGGCACCGCCGAGGGTGGCGTCAAGGGACCAGCCGGGCGGGCCGACGCCCAGGAGCGCGACGACGTCGGCCAGGAGCACGGGCTCGTGCTGGAACGGCGGAGGTTGGAGCTCGGGGCTCATGTGCCACCCCCCGGACCGGAGCGCGCTCCGGGGTGAACCCCCGGATGGAACGCGCCAGGCCCTTGCGGAGAGGGGTGTGCCCACGAGCCGGCCCGGAGGGTGGCGCATGAGCCCGAGTTCGGCTGCTGGGTGGTTCGCCGCATGGGTCATGGGGCCTCCGGGTCGTCACCGAGGAGCTCGAGGTCGGCCAGCGCCTCGAGGCGATCCCACCGCTCGGGCTTCCACAGCTCGACGATGCGGTTGGCCCCACGGACCAGGACGCGGGCGGGGTCGAGGCCGGCGAAGTCCTGCAGGTAGGCGGCCACGGGGATGCGCCCCTGGCTGTCGGGGGTGACATGCTCGGCCGATGCGAAGATCCGCTCCTTCGCCCGAGCCTCCCGGGTGCCGGCCTCCTCGGCCTGCACCTCGAGGTCGGCCAGCTTGTGCTGGTAGCGCTCGTGGGGCCACAGGGCCACACAGCCCTCGGCCCCCTTGGTCAGGTAGCCGCCCTGCCCGTCGAAGGCCGACCGCAGGCGCGCCGGGAGGACGAGGCGCCCCTTGGTGTCGAGCGAATGCTCGTACCTGCCGGCGAACCGCTCCACGACCCTCTTCCCTGTCTCTCGCCCTGCGCCCCAGGACCCCCTCAGGCCCCACTTTGCATCTCTAGCGCACCACTTCCCCCCACCCTACCCATCTAGCCACCCACCCACAACCCTCACGCACGCGCTCGTCCCCCGTTCGCTTGAGTCACCTCTGCAGAGGCCCACCGACCGGCGGGGGCTCAGTGGCGGGAGGACTCGGTGCGGGGGTCGAGGAAGTCGCGGAGGCCGTCGCCGGCCAAGTTGAACGACAGGACCATCAGGGTGATGGCCAGCCCTGGCCAGGCCAGGAGCAGGGGTGCCTTGTCCAGGTAGCTCCGGGCCTCGGAGATCATCGCCCCCCACTCGGCGGTGGGCGGCTCCACCCCGAAGCCCAGGAACGACAGGCCGGAGACCGCCAGCAGCACCGACCCCATGTTGAGGGTGCTGAGCACCACCACCGGGCCGACCAGGTTGGGGGCGATGTGGCGCACCATGATCCGCAGGCGCGACGCCCCCATCCCCTGAGCCGCCTCGACGAACTCGCGGTCGCGCAGCTTGAAGGTCATCGCCCGGACGAGGCGGGCGTAGCCCGTCCAGCCCAGGAGGGCGATGGTGATGATGAGGTTGCGCAGGCCCTGGCCCAGCAGTCCCACCACGACCAGGGCGAGGATCAGCAGTGGCAACGACTGGAGCACCTCGACCACCCGCATGATCACGCTGTCGACGAACCGGCCGGCCATCCCGGCGATCATGCCGAGGAGCAGGCCCAAGACGGTGATGCCGAGGGTGGCCGACAGGGCCATGCCGAGGGACAGCCGGGCCCCGTGGAGGATCCGGGACAGCTCGTCACGGCCGACGTGGTCGGTGCCGAGGGGGTGGGCCATGCTGGGCGGGGCGAACCGGTTGCCGAAGTCGGTGACGTTCGGCGGCTGCGGCGCCAGCCACGGGGCGGCGATGGCGCCGAGCACGAAGGCCAGCACCACCACCATCCCGGCCACCGCCGAGCGGTCCCGCAGGAGGCGGCGCAGGATGCGCCGTCGCCCGGCCCCCGGGCCCAGGCCGCCGCGCACCACCTCGGGCGTGGCCATGACCTCAGCCAACGCCACCACCAGCCTCGACCCGGATGCGGGGGTCGAACAGCCGGTACGACAGGTCGACCAGCAGGTTCATCACGATGTACACGGCGCCGGCGAACAGCACCACGCCCAGGATCATCGGGTGGTCGCGCTGGGAGATGGCCTCGAAGGTCAGCCGGCCGAGACCCGGCCAGGCGAAGATGACCTCGGCGATGAGGGCCCCGTCGAGGAGGCCGGCGAGCAGGCCGCCCATGAGGGTGACCACCGGGATGCTGGCATTGCGGAGCCCGTGGCGGACCACGGCCTGGAGGCCGCCGAGCCCCTTGGCCCGCGCCGTACGCATGTAGTCCTCGACGAACACCTCGAGCAGGCTCGACCGCAGCAGCCGGGACACCACCGCCACCGGCCCGACGGCCAGGGCGACGGCCGGCAGCACGTAGGTGTCGAAGGCGCCCCGCCCGGCCACGGGCAGCAGCCGCAGCCGGGTGGCGAACACGATGATCAGCACGTAGGCCAGCACGAAGCCCGGCACCGAGGCGAAGATCAGGGCGACGAAGCGCATGGCGTGGTCAGCCCAGTGCCGGTGGGCCAATGCGGCCAGGATCCCGAGGGGCACCGCGGCGACCATCACGAGCAGGAAGGCCAGCCCGGCCAGCTGGGCGGTGGCCGGCACCCGCTGGCGGATCTCGTCGGCCACCGGGGTCTTGGTGGTGAAGGAGTCGCCCAGGTCGCCCGCCACCGCCCCCTTCAGCCAGCTCGAGTACTGCACGAGGAAAGGCCGGTCCAGGCCGAGCTCGGAGCGGGCCTCCGCCAGGCTGGCCTCGGTCACCTCCCCCGCCGGGGAGGTGCGCCGGGCCAGCTCCTCGGCCGGGTCGCCCGGCGCGGCGGAGACCAGCACGAAGATGCAGAACGACAGGACCAGCAGCGTCGGGACCGAGACGAGCAGGCGGCGGGCGACATAGCGCCCCACGGCCTAGCTGCCGCTGGTCTTGGTGAGGCTGAACCAGGTCTGGTTGGTGAACGACGGGTGCGGGTCGCCGAGGTCGACGTTCTTCGACATGCCGTAGATCCGGTTCGCCCCGGCCAGCGGGATGACCAGGTGGTCGTCGTTGGACAGGATCTTCATCATGTTGGCGGCGGCCTGCTGCACCTCGGGCGTGGTCTTGGCCGCCAGGGCCTTGTCCACCTCGGCGTCGAAGCTCGGGCCGTTCTCGGTGACCGGGGCGGCGTTGGGGGCGAACTGCACGTTGGTGGCGCTCTTGGAGGACATCCGCAGCACCGGCAGGAAGGCGGGGTTGCCGTCGTTCTGGTTGGGCGGCTCGAGGTCGAGGTCGAAGTCACCCTTGCCGCTGGCGTACAGGCTGTTCCTGGTGGCGCCGTCGGGCGTCTTCAGGATGACGGTGTCGACGCCGACCTCCTTCAGGTTGGCCTGGATCACCAGCAGCGACGACTCGGGCACCTCCTGCTGGCCGAGGAGCCGCACCGACAGCTTCTTGCCGTCCCGCTCGCGGATGCCGTCGGCGCCCGCCTTCCAGCCGGCGTCCTCCAGCAGCTTCCTCGACTTGTCGAGGTCCTGGGAGATGGGCTTGACGGTGTCGGCCGAGGCGCCCAGCACCGACTCGGGCGCCATCCACCGGCCAGGCTCGCCGTTGCCGTCCAGGACCACGTCGACGTAGGCCTTGCGGTCGATGGCGGTGCTGATGGCTTCGCGCACGGCCTTCTCGGAGGTGACACGGCCCTCCAGCTTGTTCACGTACAGCAGGTGGTTCCGACCGGGCTTGGACTGCACGACCCGGAACCGGTCGTCGCTCTCGATGGACCTGGTGGCGTCGGGCGGGAGGTCGATCACGAAGTCGGCCTGGCCGGCCCGCAGCGCCTCGAGCCTGGTCTGGGGGTCGGGCAGGAACTGGAACACGATGCGCTTGACCTTGGGCTTGGCGCCCCAGTAGCTGTCGTTCCTCTCGATGACGGCGCCCTGGGTGGGTGTGTAGCTGACGACCTTGTAGGGGCCGCTGCCGTTGACCGGCATCGTGTCGTTGTGGGTGCCCTTCGGCACGATGGCGCCCTCGGGGTGGACGATCTGCTCGGCGATCCGCAGGTTGGGCTGGGCGGGCGTGAAGTCGACGGTGAAGTCGTCGATCTTCTTCACCGAGTCGGGGCCGAGGGTGTTGGCCACGGTGCCCAGGGTCTTGCCCTCGGGCTGGCGGACGCCCCAGGTCCACATCACGTCGTCGGCACTGAAGGGCTGGCCGTTGTGGAACGTCACGCCCTTGCGGAGGAAGAACCGGGTGGTGATGCCGTCGGGCTGGATCTCCCACCGCTCGGCCAGGCCGGGGCGCAGGGTGTAGTCGGCCTCGAGGTACACCAGCGGCTCGTAGATGTTGGCGTTGAGCACGTACATGTAGTGGTACGCCTTGGCGCCCGTGCCCCCGCCGGGCCAGGTGTCCTCGTTGGCGGCGACCCGGACCTCGGCGTTCAGGTCGGGTGTTCCGCCCGTGGCGGTGTCCGTGGTCTCCGACGCGCTGCAGGCGGCGGCCACCAGGCTCACGAGCACAGCTAACAGAAGGGCCTTGCGACGCATCTATGTTCCCCCAGAGGTGATGTTCCCGGACGCGGGACGGCGCCCGCAACGGGCGCTCGGCACCCCGTTCCGGGTGGTGTATGAACGCTACGACTGTATCGCGACAGCGCAACCATCCCCCAAATCTGGGGCCCGTCCCACCGCTTCCGGCGGCCCCTTGACGGGACCGCCGGATTCGGGGCCTAGGCCTTCGTGGGTGCAGCTTGGCCTTGGCCGACCGGGCCGTCGCCTTGGTCTCGTCTTGGCCTGCTTGGCCTGGTCCTTGGCGGTGCCGGGCAGCCCATTGGGGCGCCACCGGTGCACCTGGCACGGCGCGTCTACCCGGAGAAGCCGGCGGCCTAACGAGACTCGTCGCAGGGTTTGCGCCTCGCGGTGACCCCGCCCCCGGACCGCTCACACCGGGAGGGCGTCGACCACAGCAGCCACCACATCCGCGGTGCGGACGGACCGCACCAGCTCGCCCAGCCCGATCGCGGTGT
>JBBSKY010000024.1:0-41175 GCA_038255915.1 Acidimicrobiales bacterium
TGCGGGTCATGGCCCAGCACGACAGCCGCAGCTACCCGACTGGCGTCAAGGTCACCGACGCCCAGCTCGCCGATATCAACCTCGTCCGTCACGAGTGGCATGGCGATTGGAACTACACAATCTCCACGATCGGGCGACGCATAAGCGAATGACCGACCAAGTAGTTACCTTTCAGGCCCTTATCGATGAGAGACATCGTTTGAAGGGATCCAACAGGCAGCACAACATCGGGAAAATGCGCAGATGGACTCGACGGAAGGTTACTCTGAAGCCCGAGCTTATCCAAAACCTCTGGGAACCCCATGTAGGAAAGGTATTCTGCCACAGGGGACCGCGTCGGACGCACGAACAGAAGCTCCTGCTCGCTCGAGACGTTCTGGCACAGCGAAACGGCGCATCCGACCAAACCGAAGACATCAACGAAGGTCAGCTTGGCCAAGTCACAGCCAACGCCAACCGACGAGAGTGCCTGGTCGAAGCTAGACAACGTCAGCCTAGAGCTCGGCCGCACGAGTACCATGAAACGTAGCCTGCCACGATCGAGACCTTCTCGAGGCCTACCTCCGGTTCCGCCGCTGGGCTCATAGGTCAGCGGCCGGCGGCGAAGACCTGCTTCAGCTCCTCGGGGACGATGGTCTCGAGCTGGTCGTAGGTGCACGAGCGGGGGTCGCGGTCGGGGCGCCAGCGGTTGAACTGGCCGGCGTGGCGGAGGCGGTCGCCCTGAAGCTGGTCGTAGCGGATCTCCACCACTCGCTCGGGGGCCAGCAACTCGAAGGAGTGGTCCTTCTTGGCGTTCCAGCGGCTCTGGTGGCCGGGGAGGCGCCTGCCCTCGGCCCGAGCCTCCTCGACCACCGAGGCCCACGCCTTCCACGGGTGCTCCTCGACGCCGGTGCGCCAGGGGGCCAGCTCCTCGACCAGCGCCTGGCGGGTGGCCATGGGGAAGGCGCCGATGACCCCGATGTGCTGCAGGTCATCGCCCCGCCACAGGCCGAGGAGCAGCGAGCCGACCACCGGCCCGCTCTTGTGCCAGCGGAATCCGGCCACCACGCAGTCGGCGGTGCGGGCGTGCTTCACCTTCACCATCACCCGCTTGTCGGGCTGGTAGGTGAGGCCCGTTCCCTTGGCCACCACGCCGTCGAGGCCGGCGCCCTCGAAGCGGGAGAACCAGTCCTCGGCGACCGACCGCGAGGTGGTGGCCGGGGTGAGGTGCACGGGGGGCGCCACGTCCGACAGTGCCGCCTCGAGCAGGGCCCGGCGCTCGGCGAAGGGCCGGCCCCGCAGGTCGTGATCGCCCAGGGCCAGCAGGTCGAAGGCCACGAAGGAGGCGGGCATGGTGTCGGCCAGCATCCGTACCCGTGACTCGGCCGGGTGGATGCGCATCTGGAGGGCGTCGAATTCGAGGCCGCCCTCGCCCACCACCACGATCTCGCCGTCGACCACGCACCGCTCGGGTAGGTGGGTGCGCAGGGCGTCGACGACGTCGGGGAAGTAGCGGGTGAGCGGCTTCTCGTTGCGGCTGCCCAGCACCACCTCGTCGCCGTCGCGGAAGGCGATGCAGCGGAAGCCGTCCCACTTGGGCTCGTACAGCACCCCGCCCTCGGGCGGGAGGGCGGCGGCCGGCTTGCACAGCATCGGCGCCACCGGGGGCAGGACGGGGAGGTCCACGGTCAACCCCCTCCTGGGGTGGTGCGGGCGGCGAGGAGGACGGCAACCACGGCCACCATCGGGTCGACCTCGATCTCCTCGAGGCGCTTGGGCAGGCGCAGGCACCAGTTGGGCCGCTGATCGTCCATGGTGCCGGGGAGGTTGGGCCTGCGGTCGACGCCGAGCGCGTCGTCGAGCGAGGCGGTGACCACCACCGAAGGGGCGTGGGCCAGCAGCTCGTGGGCTGAGCGCACCGCCTCCTCGACGGGGGCGTCGCGGTCGAGGCCGGTCCAGCGGGCCAGCTTGGCGGCCAGCTCCTCGACGGGGCCGGCGGCCACGTCCATGCCGGCGGCCCGCTGGTCGGCGACGTCGGCGCCGGTCCACGCCCCCGCCACCGTCGGCAGGTCGTGGGTGGAGACGGCCCCCATCGACCCGGCGGGCCAGGACGGGCCCGGCGGCTCCTCCTCGAACCAGACCAGGCGGGTGGACAGCACCCGCCGCTCGGCCAGCTCCTTGCGCACCGACGGCTCGACGGTGCCGAGGTCCTCGCCGACGCAGAACGCCTGGGCCCGGGTCGATTCGAGGGCCAGGACGTCGAGGAGCTCCTCGTGCGGGTAGCGGACGTAGCAGCCGTCGGCGGCCCGGGAGCCGACCGGGATCCAGAAGAGGCGGAACAGGCCCATCACGTGATCCACCCGGAGTCCGCCGGCGTGGCGGAGGCCGGCCCGCACGATGTCGATGAAGGGCGCAAAGGCGCGGGCCCGCAGTCGCCACGGGTCAAAGGGCGGCAGCCCCCAGTCCTGACCGTCGGTGGCGAACAGGTCGGGCGGGGCCCCGACCCGCAGGCCCTCGGCGAAGCAGTCCTGCCACAGCCAGGCATCGGCGCCGGACGGGTCGCAGCCGATGGCCAGGTCCTGGACCAGGCCCACGCCCTGGCGACCAGCCTCCGCCAGCTGCAGGTCCACCTGCCACTGCAGCCAGGCGTGGAAGGTGGCCCGCTCGGTGAGGTGGCGGTCGGCGGCCACCGCGGCCACGGCCGCCTCGGGGATGGCGAAGCTCGCCGGCCACGACCGCCAGTCGGAGCCGGCCACCTCGCAGAGGGCGCAGAAGGCGGCCCAGCGGTCGAGGCTCGAGCCCGCCTCGCGGCGGTGGTCGTCGAGGCCTCCTTGGTCGCCGGCAGCCCACCGGGCGAAGGCCCGTTCGAGCACCGGCTGCTTGGCCTGCCACACGGCGTCGCGATCGACCAGGGCCCCGGCGGTGAGGGCCCGGCCGGCCCGCACGGCGTCGTCGAGCCCCTCCAGGCCGGCGGCGCCGTCGACCTGCTCGGGCCGCAGGTAGAGGGGGCTGCGGAAGACCCGGCTGGCCGGGTAGTAGGGCGAGGCCTGCTGGGACCCCACCGGGAGCGGGGCGTGGAGGGGGTTGACCACCGCCACCTCGGCCCCGAGACCTGCCGACCAACGGGCCAGGCGGGCCAGGTCGTCGAAGTCACCCATCCCCCAGCTGCCGGACGAGGCCAGGGCGTAGAGCTGCACGGCCCAGCCCCACGACCCCTCCGGGGCGGGGTGGCAGCGGCCCGGGCTGACGATCAGCTGGATCGTCCGGGCGGACCGGTCCAGCTCGACGGTGTGGTAGCCGAGCTGCACCTCCGGCGGGAGTGGCCCGTCGCCCCGGTGCTCGGTGCCGTCCTCGCACCGCAGGGTGTACGGCCCGCCGGCGTCGACCGCCGCCCCTGAGCGGACGACCCACACGTCGGTGCCCACCGCCGGAGCGGGGCGGCCAGCCCGCACCGAGCCCTCGGCGGCGTCGACCGGCTCGGCGCCCATGGCCTCGAGCACGGTGCGGACCGTGGCGGCGGGGGCGGCGTGCCAGCCGCCGTGCACGTCCTCATAGCCGGGGTCGATACCCCAGGACCGGGGGTCATGACCGGTGCGCTCGTCCACATCCCCGAGTCTGGCTGGGGCGGCCGGCGCGACGGCAAATGCCTCGCTCTCCTTCAGCACGCTCCTAGCATCCGACGCCATGCCTGATGCCGTGGTCGTTGGCTCCGGGCCGAACGGCCTGGTGGCCGCCAACCTGCTGGCTGACCGGGGCCTCGAGGTGGTGGTGCTCGAGGCTCAGCCCGACGCCGGCGGCGCCGCCCGCAGCGCCGAGCTGGTGGAGACCGGCTACCTCCACGACCGCTTCAGCGCCTTCCACGTGCTGGCCACCGTCAGCCCGTCGCTGCTCTCCCTCCAGCTGGAGCGCCACGGCCTGGCCTGGGCCCGGGCCCCGCTGGCGCTGGCCCACCCCTCCTCCGACGGCACCTGCCCCGCCCTGGCCGCCACCACCGACGAGACGGCGACCCTGCTCGAGCGGTGGTCGCCCGGCGACGGCGAACGGTGGCAGAAGCTGATGCGGTGGTGGGGCTGCTACGGCCCGCCCATCATCGAGTCGTTCCTCGGCCCCTGGCCGCCGGTGAAGGGGCCGCTCCGCCTGGCCGCCCGGGCCAACGTCGAGCTGCTCGAGATGGCCCGGTTCCTGCTGCTGCCGGCCCGCACCATGGGCCAGGAGCTGTTCGACGGCCAGGCCTCGGCCCGTCTGCTCGTGGGCTGCACGGCCCACACCGACCTGGCCCCCGACCAGACGCTGTCGGGCTTCCCCGGCCTGCTCCTCCTCTTGGTCGGCCAGGACCACGGGTGGCCCAGCCCGGTGGGCGGCGCCGGAGCGCTGACCGACGCCCTCGTGGCCCGGCTCCGGTCGGTGGGCGGCTCGGTCCGGTGCTCGGCGCCGGTCGCGTCGGTGCTCCAAAGCGGTGGCCGGGCGCGGGGGGTGCGGCTGGCCGACGGCGAGGAGATGGCGGCGCGGGTGGTGGTGGCCGACACCGGGGCCGAGCAGCTGTACGAGCGGCTGATCGGCGCCGAGCACCTGTCGGAGAAGACCAGGCGCCGGGTGGCCCGCTACAGCCGCAGCCCGGGCACGGTGAAGGTGGACTGGACGCTCGACGAGCCCGTCCCCTGGCTGTGCGCCGACGCCAGGCGGGCCGGCACCGTCCACATCGGCGACTCCATCGAGGTGATCGCCGACGCCGCCCACGCCCTGGCCCAGAAGCGGGTCCCCGAGCTGCCCTTCATGTTGTTCGGCCAGTACTCGCCGGTCGACCCCGGCCGCATGCCGGCGGGCAAGGAGGTGTGCTGGGCCTACGCCCACACCCCCGCCGGCATGCCGGTCGACGCTAGCCGCTTCGCCGACCGGATGGAGCTGCAGGTCGAGCGGCTGGCCCCGGGGTTCCGCGACCTCATCCGGGGCCGCCACATCATGGGGCCGCCGGAGCTCGAGGGGGCCGACGCCAACCTGGTCGGAGGCATGATCGGAGGCGGCACCATCGCCCTGCACCAGATGCTGATCTTCCGGCCCATCCCCCAGCTGAGCCCGGGGCGCACCCCGGTGGCCGGGCTGTTCCTCGGGTCCGACGCCACCCACCCCGGCGGTGGCGTGCACGGCGCCTGCGGGGCCAACGCGGCCCGTTCGGCGCTGCGCTTCCTGGCCACCACCGGTCGCTTCCGTTGACCCCGGGCGCCGCGCCGAGCGGCGCCGCGCCCCTCGGGCGGATCCTGGCCGGGGCGTGCTCGTGGGCCGACCGCAGCCTGATCCGCGACGGCGCCTTCTACCCGAGGGCCACCATGCGGGCCGCCGACCGGCTGGCCTACTACGCCGCCCGCCTACCCCTGGCCGAGATCGGCACCACCCGCTGGTTTCCCCCCACGCCCGACCAGGCCCACCAGTGGGTGAGCCGCACGCCGCCCTCGTTCCGCTTCGACGTGCAGGCCTGGTCGCTGTTCACCGGGGCCTCCACCCTCCCCTCCTCGCTGTGGCCCGACCTGGTCGAGGAGGTGCAGCCCGAGGCCCGGGAGCGCCACCGCCTCTACCGCGACCACCTGTCGGTCGACGCCGTGCACGAGTGCTGGGCCCGGTTCCGCCACGCCCTCGAGCCGCTGGCCCAGGCCGGCCGGCTGGGCTGCGTCACCCTGCGCTGCCCCCACTGGCTGCGGCCCGGGCGCACAGCCACCACCCTGCTCACCGAGGCCCGGGGCGCCCTCGACGGCTGGGCCGTGGCCGTCGAGCTGCCCAACCACCGCTGGCACGAGGGCGAGCAGGCCGAGGACACCCTCGCCCAGCTGGAGGACCTCGACCTGGCCCTCACCTGCCTCGACCTGGCCCGCCGGCCCGGCGGCGCCGAGCCGCTGGTGGCCGCCACCGCCGATGTGGCCGTCGTCCGCTTCGTGGGGCGCCGACCGGGCCGCTGGCCGTGGCCGTGGCGCTACAGCGGCGACGAGCTGGCGGGCTGGCTCCCCAACCTGGAGCGCCTGGCCGAAGGGTGCCGCGAGGTGCACTGCCTGTTCGCCAACAACCACGCCGACGACGCCGTCGCCAGCGCCCTCGGCCTGCGGGCCCTGGTCGACCCCCAGCCGGTCCAGGGCGAGCTGTTCTGAAGCTCCTCGGCCGGGCCCACCGGCCTCCCCTCAGCGGCGGGTCCACTGCTCCAGGAGGTGAGGCGGCGGTGCCGGCCAGCGGCCGAGGACGTTGGCCGCCTCGACCGGTCCGGGCGCCCGGCCCTCGGGCCAGGCCCACTGCTCGGCCGGCACCCGCCGGCGCCGCATGCGCCCGTCGGGGCCGGGCACCTTCGACGGGCGGGCCAGGAACAGACCGAACAGAGCGAGGGGCAGAGCGACCACGATCAGGAAGGCCACCACTTGGCGCCAGGTGAGGCCCGCGACCTCTTCGGCCCGTAGGAGCACGCCCAGGTCGTAGAGGGCGTGCAGGGCGATCGGCAGCCACAGCGTGCCGGTGCGCACCCGCACGCCGGCGACGGCCAGGCCGAAGGCGGTGGCGAACCCCACCTGGGCCAGCGTGGCCGTGGCCGGCTGGCCGCTCAGCAGGTTCAGCGAGTGGAGCAGCCCGAACCACACCGAGGACGCGACGACGGCCACGGTGGTGCCCCGCCACCGCAGCGACTCCAGGATCAGGCCCCGGGCCCACAGCTCCTCCTCCAGGCCGATGGCTAGGCAGAGGCCGGCAATGCCGAGCGCCGACCACACGCCCCGGCCGCCGGTGCCGGCGGCCAGCGAGATCACCACATAGATCGCCGGCAGCCAGGCCAACCACAACCGTCGCCAGCGACGAGGCGGACTGAAGCCCACCCGCCGGTGCCAGCCGAGCCGGTCGACGATCGTGAGGGCCACCGCGGCGCTGGCCAGCTTGGCGCCCGTCAGCAGCACCAGGTCGGGACCACCGGTCAGGTCCCAGATGGACAGGGCGAGGCCCACCAGCGAGGCGAGGACGAAGACCAGCAGCTGCAGGCCGAGGAGCCGCCTGGTGCTGACGTCCTGGCTGACCGGGACATCGTCCTGCGCCACCTCAGGGTCCTCGACCTCGACCCACGCTTCGCTCACAGTGCCTCCCGCCGGTGCATCGTCTCTCGCTCTCCGCTCGCTCCTCGCCGGCTCGTTCGCTGCGCTCACAGCTGTCTTCTAACGATGCGGGGCGGCGGTCCGTTCACGGGAGACCCGTGGTGGGCCACCATCCGCCAGCGGCCCCGGTGGTCGCGGGCGAACAGGTTGAGGGCGGCGACGGTGGCGCCGTGCTGATCGCCGAGGAGGTCCTCGTCGACGGTGACCCAGCCGGCGCCGCCGTGGATGTGGGCATGGGCCTCGGTCAGCACGAACTGCAGCGATGACTCGCCCCCGAACAGAGCGAAGAACGACGCCTGCACGTGGGGCCAGCCCCGGAGGGTGGCCCAGCCCGGGTGGGTGCAGGTGGCCCGGGCCGACCGCTCCCACAGGGCGCTCATGGCGTCGAGGTCGCTCGTCTCGAACGCGGTGTAGAAGGCCTGGTTGGCGGCCAGCAGGGAGGCCAGGTCGGCGTCGTCACCGGACTCCACGCGGGTGGAGGCTAGGTGGACGGCTCCCGGTAGCGTCCCCGGCCGTGGAGCCCCGCTACGTCGAGGGGTCGGGCGGCGTCCCCATCGCCACCTGGGAGCTGACCCGGCCCGGGCGGCCCCCCCGACCCGCGCTCCTGGTGGCTCATGCCACGGGCTTCCACGCCCTCTGCTACCGGGCCATGGCCGCTGGGGTGGCCGACCGCTTCCGGGTGGTCGGCTTCGACTCCCGAGGCCACGGGCGCAGCGGCACGCCACCGCTCGATGCGGACGAGGACGGCCGCGTCCCCGCCATGGCCTGGGAGTACTTCGCCACCGACGCCCTCGCCGTCGTCGACGCCCTGCACCTCGAGGGAGCGGCCGCCTTCGGCCACTCGTGCGGGGGCTCGGTGCTGCTGCTCGCCGAGCAGCGCCGACCGGGCTCGTTCGCCGGGATATTCGCCTACGAGCCGGTGGCGGCCCCGCCCGGGTTCTGGGCCCGCTTCGCCGACCTTGGGCACGACCCGTCCGCCGCCGCCCTGCGGCGCCGGGCGGTGTTCCCGTCGCGGGCGGCGACGCTCGCCCACTATGCGGCCAAGCCGCCGCTCTCCTCCCTGCGAGCCGACGTCCTGGCCCACTACGTCGAGGACGGCTTTGCCGACCAGGCCGATGGCACGGTGCGCCTTCGCTGCGATCCCGCCGCCGAGGCGGCCACCTACACGATGGCGCCCGACTCTGGGGTGTGGGACGACCTCGACCGGGTGGCCTGCCCCACCACCTTCGCCTGCGGCGGTGGAGCCAGCGACTTCGGCATCGGGGCCGCTGCGGCGCTGGCCGCCCGCGTACCGCGGAGCCGGGTCGACGAGCACGCCGCGCTCGGCCACCTCGGGCCCCTCGAGGACCCCGACGAGGTGGCGCTCGCCGTCGCAGCGTCGTTTCCCTAGCCGGCGCCGCCGCAGCGGTGTCACGGGGCTGGCCTACCGTCGCCGCGGTGGAGGGAGCGGGATGACGTTCGTCGTGCACCGGGCCGAGCGGGCCGATGTGCTGGCCTCGGCACTGGCCGAGATCCTGCGCGACCCGCCGGCCGACCCCTTCGCCCCCGAGGTGGTGGCCGTGCACTCCCGGGGCGTCGAGCGGTGGCTGGCTCACCACCTGGCCGCCCGCCTCGGCGCCTCGCCCGGGCGGGCCGACGGGGTGTGCGCCAACCTCCGGTTCCCCTTCCCGGGCCGCCTGGTCGGCGACGCCCTGGCCCTGGCCACCGGCGTCGAGCGCACCACCGACCCCTGGCGCCCCGAGCGGCTGGCCTGGCCGCTGCTCGCGGTGGTCGACGCCGGCCTCGACGAGCCGTGGCTGGCCGTGCTGGCCGCCCACCTCGGCGGCGCCGACGCCGGGTCGCCCGACCGCGACCGCCGGTTCGCGGTCGTGCGCCACGTCGCCGACCTCTATGACCGCTACGCCGTCCACCGGCCGGCCATGGTGCTGGCCTGGGCCGCTGGGGGCGACGAGGACGGCAGCAGGCAGCCCCTGCCCGCCGACGTGGCCTGGCAGGCCCAGCTGTGGCGCCGCCTGCGGGATGCGGTGGGCACCCCCAGCCCGGCCGAGCGCCTGGTGGAGGGCTGCGCCGCCCTGGTCGAGCGGCCCGGCCTGGTCGATCTGCCTGATCGGCTGTCGCTGTTCGGGTTCACCCGGCTCCCGGCCAGCTACCTCGACGTCCTGGCCGCGCTGGCCGTCCACCGCCACGTGCACCTGCTCACCCTCCACCCCTCGTCGGTGGCGTGGGACCGCCTGGCCGCCGCGGCCACCGCTGATCCCGAGGTGGCCGCCGCCGCCATCCGCCACCCGCTGCTGGCGGCGTGGGGGCGGGACAGCCGGGAGATCCAGCTGGTTCTGGGCGCCCCGCTGGCGGCGGCGGCGCTCGAGGACCACCACCACCCGCTCCCGCCGGCCGAGGGAACACCGAGCCTCCTCCAGCGCCTCCAGGCGGGCATCCGGGCCGATCAGCTGCCGAGTCCCGGCGACCGGCCCGTCCTCGGGGCCGACCGGTCGCTCCAGGTCCACGCCTGCCACGGCCGGGCTCGCCAGGCCGAGGTGGTGCGCGACTCCATCACCCACCTCCTCGCCGCCGACCCCACCCTCGAGCCACGCGACGTCGTGGTCCTGTGCCCGGACATCGACGAGATGGCCCCCCTGCTCCACGCCGCCTTTGGCCGGGGCGGGGCCGAGCCGGCGCCGGGCGGCGACGCCTCCCCCCCCTCCGGCCCGCCGGCGCTCCCCTACCGGCTGGCCGACCGCTCGCTCCGCCAGACCAACCCCATGCTCGGGGCCATGGCCGAGATCCTGGCCCTGGTCGAGGGCCGCCTCACCGCCTCCCAGGTGCTGGCCCTGGCCGCCCTGCCGCCGGTGCGGGAGCGATTCCACCTCGACGACGAAGACCTGGCCCGGGTTGCCGGCTGGGTGCGGGCCACCGGCACCCGCTGGGGCCTCGACGCGTCCAGCCGGGCCCGCTACGACCTGGCCGAGCTGACCACCGGCACCTGGCAGGCCGGCCTGCTCCGCCTGCTGCTCGGCGTCACCATGTCCGAGGACGGGCACCGCCTGGTCGGGGGTGCGCTGCCGCTCGACGATGTCGACGCCGGCGACATCGCCCTGGCCGGCCGCTTCGCCGAGCTGGTCAGCCGCCTCGGGGTGGTGGTGCACGAGCTGAGCGGCACCCGCACCGTCAACGACTGGATGGCCGCCCTCGACCGGACGGCCGACCTGCTGCTCGCCACCCGCCCGGCCGACGCCTGGCAGCGCACCCAGCTCGACCGGCTCCTGGAGGACGTCCAGGCCGAGGCGGCGGCACCGACCGAGGGCCCGGGGCTGCGGTTGGCCGAGGTGCGGGACCTTCTGGCCGACCGGCTCAAGGGCCAGCCCAGTCGGGCCGCCTTCCGCACCGGCGACCTCACCCTGTGCACCCTGGTGCCGATGCGCTCGGTGCCCCACCGGGTGGTCTGCCTGATCGGTCTGGACGACGGCGCCTTCCCCCGAGGCTCCTCGCCGGACGGCGACGACCTGCTGGTCCGGGCCCGCCACGTCGGCGACCACGACCGCCGGTCCGAGGACCGCCAGCTCCTGCTCGACGCGGTCCTGGCCGCCGGCGATGCGCTGGTCGTCACCTACGCCGGCCGGGACGAGCGCACCAACGAGCGCCTGCCCCCGGCCGTGCCCGTCAGCGAGCTGCTCGACGCCGTCGACGCCACCGTGCGCACCGACGACGGGTCCCCGGCCCGCGAGCGGGTCGTCCACCACCACCCGCTCCTGCCGGCCGACCGCCGCTGCTTCGAGCCCGGCCGGCTGGGAGCCGCCGGCCCGTGGGGCTTCGAGCCTGGGCTCCTCGCCGGCGCCCGCGCCGCCGCCGGGCCCAGGCGCCCGCCCGGCCCGTTCCTCGCCGCCGCCCTTCCGCCCGTGGTCGACGACGTGGTCGCCCTCGACGACCTCGTGCGCTTCGTGCAGCACCCCGTGTCGGCCTTCCTCCGCCAGCGCCTCGGCCTGGGCCTGTGGTCCGAGGACGACCAGCCCGTCGACGCCCTCGCCATCGAGCTCGACGGGCTGGCCGCCTGGGGCGTCGGCGACCGGCTGGTGCGGGCCCTGCTGGCCGGCGGCGACCCCGACGCAGTGTGTGCGGCCGAGGAGGCCCGAGGCCTGCTGCCGCCAGGCGCCCTCGGCCGCTCCGCCCTGGAGGTGGCCCGGACCCGGGCCGAGGCCATCGCCGCCGCCGCCCTCGCCGCCGCCTCCGGGCCCGCCACCTCGGTCGAGGTCGATGTCCCGTTGGTCGACGGCCGGCGCCTAGTGGGCACCGTGCCCGACCTGGTGGGCGGCGTCGTGCGGACCACCGGCTTCTCCCGCCTGGCCGCCAAGCACCGGCTGGCCGCCTGGGTCCGCTTCCTGGCCGCCACCGCCGCCAGCCCCGAGCCGGCCCTGTCGTCCACCACCGTCGGCCGCCACAAGGACGGGGCCGCCATCTTCGTCCTGCGCCCGCTGGCCGGCACCCCCGAGGGCCGCAGCCAGCGGGCCGGCGAACTGCTCGAGGTGGTCGTCGACCTGTTCGATCGGGGACGTTGCGAGCCGCTCCCCCTCTACCCCGAGACGTCCCACCGCTACGCCAGCGCCCGGCGGGACGGCGCCGAGGACCCGCTGAGCGAGGCGGCCCGGTGCTGGACCTCCGAGTACGACTGGCCCAAGGAGGACCGGGACCCGGCCCACCTCCTGGTGCTCGGTGGCGTGCGCAGCCTCGACGAGGTGGCGGCCGAGGCGCCGCGGGCCGACGAGGCCGGGCCCGGGTGGAGCTCCGAGCCCAGCAGGTTCGCCCTGCTGGCCCGCCGCCTCTGGGACCCCATCCTCGACGCTGGGCGGGCCCGGTGACCACCACGACGCCGTTCGGCCCGGCCTCGGCCTTCGACCCCACCCAGTCCCTCGATGAGGGGGTCACCGTCCTCGAGGCCAGCGCCGGCACCGGCAAGACCCACACCGTGGCCTCGTTGGTGGTGCGCGAGGTGGCCGCCGGACGGGCCCTCGACGAGCTGCTGGTGGTCACCTTCACCCGCAAGGCCACGGGCACGCTGCGGGACCGGGTGTGGCTGCGCCTGGCCGCCGCCGTGGCCGCCCTCGACCCGGCCACGCCCGCGACCACCGACCCGCTCCTGTCCCACCTGCGCGCCGCGCCGGCGCCCGAGGTCGCCGAGCGTCGAGGCCGGCTGGCCCGGGCCCTGGCCGAGTTCGACGGTGCCACCATCGCCACCACCCACGGCTTCTGCCAGCAGGTGCTGGCCAGCCTGGGCGTGGTCGGCGATGCCGAGCGGGCGCTCGAGGTGGTCGAGGACGTGGGTGGTCTTGTCGACGACGCCGTCGACGACCTGTTCGTGCGCCGCTTCGCGGCCAGCGGCCAGGTGCTGTTCTCCCGCGCTGTCGCCGCCCGCATCGCCGCCGCGGTGGTGGCCAACCCCGACGCGCTGATCGCGCCGGTCGACCCCGACTCGGAGGAGGCCAAGATGCGCCAGCGCTTCGCCGGCACCGTGCGCCAGCGCCTCGTCGACCAGAAGCGACGGGGTCGGCTGGTGACCTACGACGACCTGCTCTCCCGCCTCTCCGTCAGCCTGGACGACCCCGTCCGGGGGGCGATCGTCGCCGAGCGGCTGCGCCGCCGGTTCCGGGTCGCGGTGGTCGACGAGTTCCAGGACACCGACACCGTGCAGTGGCGGATCCTGGAGGCCGCCTTCGGGTCTCCCCCGTCGCGCCTGGTGCTGGTGGGCGACCCCAAGCAGGCCATCTACGCCTTCCGGGGCGGCGACGTGCACGCCTACCTCGACGCCACTCGCGGCGCCGCCCGCCTCGGCCTGTACGAGAGCTGGCGGGCCGACCAGCCCCTGCTTGACGGCCTCGACGCCTTCTTCGCCGGGGCGTGGCTGGGCGGCCCCGACATCGCCCACCACCGCCTGCGGGCCCGACCCGGGGCCGAGGCCCGCCGCCTGCTCGGCCCGGGGGCCGGCGCACCTCTCACCGTGCGCATCGTCGATCGTGACCAGGGGCAGGTGGCCCGCACCCCCTCGGGCTTCGCCCGGAAGGATTCGGCCCGCGCCTTTGTCGCCACCGATGTGGCCGGCGAGGCCGCCCGCCTGCTGACCAGCGGCACCACCCTGATCGAGCGCGACGCCACCGGCACCCCCGTCGGGCCCGAGCGCCCACTCGCCGCCGGCGACCTCGCCGTCCTGGTCCGCCGCCACCGAGATGGCGAGTCGGTACGAGACGCCCTCCACCTTCTCGGCGTGCCCGCCGTGGTCCACGGGGGCGCCGGCGTGCTGGCCACCGACGCTGCGTCGGCGTGGCTGGTCCTCCTGCGGGCCCTCGAGCAGCCGTCGTCCACCGCCCGGGTGCGGGCCGTGGCCTGGGGCCCGTTCATCGGGTGGAGCGCCACCGACCTCGCCACCGCCTCCGACGAGGCCTTCGAGTCGGTAGCCGGCCGCCTCCACGACTGGGCCGTCACTCTCCGGGCCCGCGGCGTCGCCGCCCTGCTGCAGCAGATCGAGGCCACCGAGACCCTCACGGCTCGCCTGCTGGGTCTGGTCGACGGTGAGCGCACCCTCAGCGACCTCCGCCATGTCGGCGAGCTGCTGCAGGCCCGGCCGGCGTCGACACCCACCTCGGCCGCCGCCCTGGCCGGCTGGCTCGCCGAGCAGCGGGCCTCGGGAGCCGATCCCTCCGCCGCCCGCCGGAGGCTCGAGTCCGACGCCGACGCCGTGGCCGTCCACACCATCCACGGGGCCAAGGGCCTGGAGTTCGGCGTCGTCCTCCTCCCCTCCCTGTGGGAGGGGCCGTGGACACCTCACGACGAGCCGCCGATCTTCCACGACGACCAGGGCCGGCGCTGCATCGGCGTGGGCAGCACGGGGCCGGTGCACGAGGCCCAGGTGGCTGCGTCCCGCCACGAGCAGGCCGAGGAGGAGCTGCGCCTGCTCTACGTGGCCATGACCCGGGCCCGCCACCGCGTCGTCGTCTGGTGGATCACCGCCGGCGACGCCGCCACCTCGCCCTTCGCCCGGGTGCTCCTCGGGCGCGAGCCGGGGGCAGGGGCCCTCCCCGACAAGCTGCGTCGAGCCCCCGACGAGGCCACCGTGCGCCGGGCGGTCGAGGCGCTGGCCCAGGCCACCCCGGGTTCAATCGCCGTCGAAGCCGCCACCGGTCCGGGCGTGGCGACCCCCACCCCACCACCGGTCCAGGACGACGCCCTGGGTGTCAGCACCTTCGGCCGGGCCCTCGACCGCCGCTGGGTGCGCACCTCCTACAGCGGCCTCACCGCCGCCGCCCACGAGCTGGCCCCCGGGCCCGGGCCGGAACCCTCCCAGGAGGGAGAGGTCGAGGAGCCGGGCACGGTCGACGAGCCGGCGACCGCCGCCGCCGGGGGGCTCGACCGCCTGGCCGTCCCCGTCCCCCTCGGTGATCTGCCCGGTGGGGCCCGGTTCGGCACGCTCGTGCACGAGATCCTGGAGAACACCGACTTCGCCGCCCCCGACCTGCCCGGTGCCCTGGCTGCGGCCGCCGCCGAGAGCGGGGCCCGGCGCCTGCTCGACGGCCACACCGACGCCCTGGTGGCCGGCCTCACCTCCTCGCTCGAGACCCCCCTCGGGGCGCTGTTCGACGGGCTGCGCCTGTGCGACCTCCGGCCCGCCGACCGCCTCGACGAGCTGGCCTTCGACCTGCCCCTGGCCGGGGGCGACGTGCCGACCGGCCTGGTCACCATGGAGGCCGTCGCCGGGCTGTTTGCCGCCACCCTGGCCGACGATCCCGTGCTCGGCGGCTACGCCGAGCGGCTGCGCGACCCTCTGCTCGCGGCCGAGGTCCGCGGCTTCCTGACCGGCAGCATCGACCTGGTGGCCCGGGTGGCCGACCGCTACGTGGTCGTGGACTACAAGACCAACCGCCTGGCTGCGCCCACCGAACACCTCACGGCCTGGCACTACCGCCCCGAGGCCCTGGCGCTGGCCATGGTCGAGGCCCACTATCCGCTGCAGGCGGCCCTCTACTCCGTGGCCCTGCACCGCTACCTCCGCTGGCGCCTGCCCACCTACGACCCCGCCGTCCACCTCGGCGGCACCGGCTACCTGTTCCTGCGGGGCATGGCCGGCCCCGACACGCCCGTGGTCGACGATGCCCCCTGCGGGGTGTTCGCCTGGCGTCCGCCGGTCACCTTCGTGACCGGGCTGTCCGACCTCCTCGACCGGGGGGCCCGGTGACGACGCCGGCCCTGGCCACAGACCGCTTCGACGGCCGCCGGGCAGCGACGGTGACCGGGCCGCTGCGCGCCTTTTCCGAGGCCACCGTGCTTGAGGCGGCTGACGTCCACACCGCCACCACCTTGGCCCGGCTCGTCGGCGGGGCCGACGACGAGGTGGTGCTGGCGGCGGCGCTGGCCGTACGGGCCGTGCGCCTGGGCCACGTCTACGTCGACCTGGCCACCGTGGCCGCCACCGCCGTCCCCGACGAGGAAGACGTCGAGCTCGACCTCGCCTCACTGCCCTGGCCCGACCCCGCGACGTGGCCGTCGGTCGTCGCCGCCAGCCCGCTCACCGCGGTCGGCACCCCGGCCGACGACCGGCCCGAGAACCGGCCGCTGCGCCTCCTCGGCAGCCGCCTCTACCTCGACCGCTACTGGCGCCACGAGGCGCAGGTGGCGGCAGACCTCCGCCACCGCAGCACCGCCGAGCAGCCCACCGTCGACACCGCCGTTGCCTCCTCCGGCCTCGCTCGCCTCTTCGGCGCCGGGCCGTCTGGCGCCGACGACGACCTCCAGCGCCTGGCGGCGGCCACGGTCCTGCTGCGCCGGTTCGCCGTCGTGGCCGGTGGGCCGGGCACCGGCAAGACCACCACCGTCGCCCGCATCCTGGCCCTGCTCCACGAGCAGGCCGCCGCCCTCGGCCTGCCGCCCCCCCGGGTGGCGCTGGCCGCCCCCACCGGCAAGGCCGCGGCCCGGCTGGCCGAGGCCGTCCACCACGAGGCGGCCTCGCTCGACGTCGACCCGGCCGTCCGGAGGGCCCTGCTGGCCACACCGGCGTCGACCCTGCACCGCCTGCTCGGCTGGCAGCCCGGCAGTCGCAGCCGGTTCCGCCACGACGCCACCAACCCGCTGGGCCACACCACGGTGATCGTCGACGAGAGCTCGATGGTGTCGCTGTCGCTGATGGCCAGTCTCCTCACCGCCGTGCGCCCCTCGGCCCGCCTGATCCTGGTCGGCGACCCCCGCCAGCTGGCATCGGTCGAAGCCGGCGCCGTCCTCGGCGACATCGTGGGCGGCCCGGGTGGCGGGGCTGGCCTGCGCCTCAGCGCCGCCGCCCGCTCGGCCCTCGAGGGGATGACGGGGCGCCCGGTGGTGGCCGGGGACCCGGGTCCGGAGGCGGTGGTGGCCGATGGGATCGTCGTCCTGCGCCGGGTCCACCGCTTCGGGGCCGGCGTGGCCGCGGTGGCCGAGGCGATCGACGGCGGCGATCCCGACCGGGCCGTGGCCGCCCTGCGGGCCGGGGCGGGCGGCGTGGGCTGGATCGAGGTGGCCCCGGAGGTCGACGTGAGCCGGGCGCCTGAGCTGGCCGGGGTGCGGCGGGCCGTCGTCGCCGCCGCCTCGGCCGTGGTCGAAGCGGCCCGCACCGGCGACGGGCGGGCCGCCCTCGACGCCCTCGGCTCGGTGCAGGTGCTGTGCGCCCACCGCAGGGGCCCGGGCGGGGCGGCGTCGTGGCGCAGCGAGATCGAGCGGTGGCTGCGGTCGGCCCTTTCCGGTCACGGCGCTGGCGGCTCCCGCTGGTACGCCGGCCGCCCGCTGCTGGTCACCGAGAACGACCACGCCCTCGGGGTGTTCAACGGGGACACGGGCGTGGTGGTCGACGTCGGCGGCGGCCGCCTCCGGGCGGTGTTCGACCGCCGGGGGGCGCTGCTCAGCCTGCCGCTCACCCGCCTCGGCTCGGTCGAGTCCCTGTCGGCCATGACCATCCACAAGGCCCAGGGGTCGCAGTTCGGGGCGGTCGTCGTGGTGCTCCCGAACCCCACCTCCCGGGCGCTCACGAGAGAGCTGCTGTACACCGCGGTCACCAGGGCGCAGGAGTCGCTGACGCTGGTAGGCCCCGAGGCCTCGGTGCGGGCCGCGGTCGGCCGGCCCATCGCCCGGGCTTCGGGCCTCGGCGACGCCCTGTGGCCGCCCCCCGTTGGCGTGGCCGCCCTGTAGCGTCCTGCGCTCGTGCCTCGACCGATCCGCCTCCCGCTCGCCTTCGAGGAGCGGGCGCTCGCCTTTGACGCCTGGGCCGACGGCACCGTCGAGCACCTGCGCAGGAGCCTGGTGGCCAACCGGGTCTTCTACGCCGCCTCGGCGCTGGGCGACCACGGGCTGGTGTGGCACACCATCGGGGCGGTCCGGGCCCTGGGCGGCGACCGCCAGGTGGCCGAGGCGCTGCGGCTGTCGGCGGCCCTCGGCGTCGAGTCGGTGTTGGTCAACGTGGCCATCAAGTCCATGTTCCGGCGCACCCGTCCGGTCCACACCACGGGCCGCCCGTTCGCCCTGCGCCGGCCGCTGACGTCGAGCTTCCCGAGCGGCCACGCCACCTCGGCCTTCTGCGCTGCGGTGCTGCTCTCCAAGGCTGATCCCCGCCTCCGCCCTGTCTGGTACGCCACCGCCGCCGTGGTGGCCGGCTCCCGGGTCCACGTGCGCATCCACCACTCCACCGACGTGGTCGTCGGGGCGGCCATGGGATGGGCCTTCGGCCACCTGGTGGCCCGCCTCGTCCCCCTCCCGCCGCCGCCGACGCACCCGTAGAGCCCCCGCTACGGTCGGATCGGTGTCCCTCCCGCCCTTCGCCGTCGGTGACGATGCCGTCTTCATCCGCCTCACCGAGCGGGCCGGGGGCGACAGCACCATCGCCGCCGCCACCATCGACATGATCACCGGGTGGCGCAGCCTCAACGAGCTGAAGCACACCCGGATCTCGCGTTGACCCAGCTGGCCACCGGGAGCCGGGCGCCGGCGCCACGCTGGGCCGGGCCGGTCCTGCGGGTGGGGCGGCGGATGAGCGACGCCGAGGCGCTGCTGTGGGCCGGCGAGCGGGACCCGGTGCTGCGGGCCGCCACCCTCAACCTCACCGTGTGCGACCGTCCGCTCGACATCGTGTCTTTCCGTCGCCGCCTGGCCCTGGTGGTCGAGGCCTTCCCCCGGCTGCGCCAGCGGGTGACGGCCAGCCCGGTCGGCCCGCCATGGTGGGAGGACGACCACGACTTCGACCTCGAGCACCATGTGCGTCACGTGGCCCTGGCCGCCCCCGGCTCGGACCGCCAGCTCCTCGACCTCGCCGCCGACCTGCTCGAAGACGCCTCCGACCCCACCCGCCCCCTGTGGACGTTCCTGGTGGTCGAGGGCCTGGCCGGTGGCCGGGGCGCCCTGATCACCAAGCTCCACCATGCCGTCACCGACGGGGCCTGCAGCGTGCGCATGTCGGCCATGTACACCGACGTCGCCCCCGACCACGACCATCCCAGCCTGCCGCCTCCCGGCACCGACGAGACCGGGCCGACGAGCCGGCTGGCCGCGGTGGCCGAGCTGTGGGGTCGCCAGGTCGAAGCGGCGGGCGCCACGGCCGAGGTGGTGCGCCACGCCCTCCAGAACCCCCTCACCGCCGCCCGTGCGGTGGCGGCCCTGGTCGAGCTCGACCGGTGCCGGTCCCCGCTGTGGCGGCGGCGGGGGGTGCGCCGCCAGCTCGAGGTGCTGTCGTTCGACCGCGACGAGGTGGAGGCAGCGGCGGCCGCCCTGGGGGGCACCCTCGACGGGCTGCTGGTCACCGCCCTGTGCGACGCCGCCGGCGCCTACCACCGGGCCCGGTGCGTCGACGTGGGCGACCTGCGCATCGCCGTGCCGGGCAGCACCCGCCCCGACCGCACGGCTCGGGCCAGCACGTCGCTGCCGGCCCGCCTCCTCGTGCCCTGCGGCGACCTGGCGCCGCAGGACCGGTTCGCCCTGGTCCGCCATCGGCTCCGGGAGGCCCACGACGCCACCGCCCCCGGCCTGGTCGACGCCACCGCCAGCGTGCTCGCCAGCCTCCCCCCGGCGCTGGTGGCCCGGGTGGCCCGCCAGCAGACCAGCAGCGTCGACTTCGCCGCCTCAACCCTGCCGGGCCTTGCCTCCACCCGGTGGCTGGCCGGGGCCCGGGTGCTGCACAGCCACCCGATGGGCCCGACCGGCGGCACGGCCTTCCTCGCCACCGTGCTCTCCTCGGCCGGCACCCTCGACCTCGGCCTGTGCTGCGACCGGGGCGCCGTCCTCGATCCTGCCGAGCTGGCCGAGCGGATCGGCACCGGGTTCGCCGCTCTCGGCTGCACCCCCAGGCCCCTGGGGAAGACAGGGCCGGGCAACGGCGTTACCTTCGATGGTTGTTGAGGCAACCACCTCAAGGAGGATCCCGATGATCGACATCCGCACCGGCCCCGAACGCCCCGCCACCCGCCTGCCGTGGCTCGACAGCCACCACAGCTTCAGCTTCGGGCGCCACCACGACCCGCAGAACACCCACCACGGCCTGCTTCTGGTGTCGAACGACGACGTCATCCGGGCCGGCACCGGCTTCGACACCCACCCGCACCGCGACATGGAGATCGTCACCTGGGTGCTGGAGGGCCGCCTCGAGCACAAGGACTCGGTGGGCAACCGGGGCGAGCTCTACCCGGGCCTGGCCCAGCGCATGAGCGCCGGTCGCGGCATCTGGCACTCGGAGATGAACGCCTCCCGGGGCGATGACGTCCGCCTCGTCCAGATGTGGGTGGTGCCCGACACCGAGTCGGTCGACCCCTCCTACGAGCAGCTCGACATCAACGCCGAGCTGGCCCGGGGCGGGCTGGTGCCGATCGCCAGTGGCCGGGACCACGACGCCGCCATCCGGATCCGCCAGCGGGGCGCCGTGCTGTGGGGCGGCCGGCTCCAGCCGGGAGAGCAGGTGAACGTGCCGGACGCCCGTCAGGTCCACCTCTACGTCGCCTGCGGCGCCGCCCAGCTGGACGACACCGCCCTGACCACGGGCGACGCGGCCCGGCTCACCGACGCCGGCTCACCGCAGCTGGCCGCCTCCGACGAGGGCGCCGAGGTCCTCGTCTGGGAGTTCGCCTGAGGGTTTAAAGTCCTGGCCCATGGAGGAGCCCATGCTCGACTTCACCTGCCCCCGGTGCGGCGCCCCCGTGCAGGCCCGCTTCTACGGGCCCTGCCCGGGCTGCCGCACCCAGCTGGTGTCCGCCCAGGGCGGTCGGGCCCGCACCGTCGAGGTCGGGCGGTTCGAGCCGTCCCTGCACGTGGTGCCGAACCAGGTGGCCACCAAGGAGTAGCCCCAGGTTGGCTCGGGCAGTCTGTGCCCATGGGCATGATCGAGCGCAGCCTCGAGGTGCAGGTCGAAGCGAGCCAGGTGTGGGCCGTGCTGGTCGACGTGCGCAGCCTGCCCAAGGTCTCACCCCACACCGTCGAGGTGAAGCACACGCCCGAGCAGCTGACCCACCAGGGCGAGCGGTTCACCCAGGTCGTGGTCGCTGGGGGCAAGCGGTTCGAGTCGGAGTGGGAGGTCAACACCTTCGATCCGGGCCGGTCCCTGGCCATCGAGGGCAGCGTCGGGTTCGGGGTGCGCTTCTGCCTGACCCAGACGGTCGAGCCCGCCGGCCCGGGCCGCAGCACCCTGGCGGTGCGCATCACCTACAAGCTGCCCTTCGGCCCGTTGGGCCGGGTGGCCTCCCGCCTCGGCGTCGAGCGCCTGGCCGCCACCGAGGCCGAGCAGGTCCTGGCCAACATCGCCGCCCTGGCCGAGTCCCGCACCCCGCCCCACCCGGGGCGGGCGGCCCATCTGGCCCCGTAGCTGCCTCGCGCCCGGCATCCCTTTCGCCGGGTGGGCGACCCCTGTCATTCCGACCTCAACGCCGCATCTGCCCCGAACGCGCTCCACGACATCTCCCAGTCGGTCACACTGCCGGCACGGGCGGCCCCTGCCGCCCCTCGAGCCGAGGCGGGACTGGCGATGACCGAGGGTGAGCGAAGCACGCGGCGACGGCCCGTCCGCACCGAGGAGGGCCTCTTCCGGGGAGCGACCATCCTGCTCGGTGTCGCCATCCTCACGTTGGCCGCCTCCGGCGTCGCCGCCGCCGTGGTCGTGAACGGGCGCGATGACCATCCCGACCGGTGGGATCCTCGGGTGCTCGACCTCGTGGCCTTCGTCGAAAAGGAGCGGGGCCTCACCTTCAAGCACCCCGTCCCGATCAGGTTCCTCGACGACGCCGCCTTCCGAGCCGAGGTAACCGACACCGAGGCTCCCGACGCGCAGGGGCAGGCCGAGATCAAGAGCGCCGAGGCGATGCTGCGGGCCGTCGGGCTCCTCAGCGGACAGGTCGACATCGCGGCCGCCGGGAACGAGCTGGCCGGCGACGGCATCGTGGGCCTGTACGACGACGAGGACGAGCGCGTGCTGATCCGGGGCACCGTCCTCGACGACGAGCGCCGCTCCACCCTGGTCCACGAGCTCACCCATGTCCTGCAGGATCAGAGCTTCGACCTCGGTGACTACAAGGACGAGGACCGGACCTCCGGCGAGCTCGCCGCCTACACCGCTGTTGTGGAAGCCGATGCGTCCGACGTCGAAGACGCCTGGAGGGAGGCGCTGCCGGCCGCCGCCCAAGAGGCCCTGGCCGAGGCGGAGGGCAAGGGCTCGGTGGCCCCCGACTTCAAGGGGGTCCCCCCGGTGTTCATCGAGCTCCTCGGCTTCCCCTATGCCTTTGGCCCCGACTTCCTCCAGGCGGTGGTCGACAAGGACGGCGGCGCCGGCCGGAACCGGCTCTTCACCGAACCGCCCACCACCGAGGAGCAGATCCTCCTGCCGGACGCCTACCTCAGCCGCCAGGGCGCCCAGGAGGTGAAGACCCCGGAGCTCAAGGCCGGAGAGAAGGCCATCCAGGATTCCGAGGACGACTTCGGGATGCTCTCCCTGCTCGTGATGCTGGGCGAGCGCATCGACTTCGGCGTGGCCTGGCCGGCGGTGAACGGCTGGGCGGGCGACGCGGTGGTGGCCTTCGAACGGTCGGGCACCACCTGCGTGCGCGCCGACGTGGCCTTCGACAGCGGGGCCCAGGCCGAGAGGTTCGCCAGCGCGTTCGCCACCTGGTCCTCGGGCCGACCGGCGACTCAGACCCGCAACGACCGGTCGGTGACCTTCGAGTCCTGCGACCCGGGCACCGCCGCCGCCGGCCGGGCCGCAGGCCACGTCTCCGGCATCCAGGGGCTGGCCCTGCGCAAGGCCCTGATCGCGACCCTGCAGGAGTCGCGCATTTTCCCCCAGGGAGCGGTCTGCACCACCGATGCCCTGCTCACCAAGCTGACCGCCGACCGCTTCGCGGTGCTCGATGGCACCCTGACCAAGGACCCGGGCAACAAGGCGGCCCAGCTCGAGATCCAGCGGAGCATCGCCCAGGTCGTGCCCGGCTGCCGGTAGGCCTGGGCGGGCCCAGCCAGACCCCGGGAGGAACAGTCAGGACCTCACGCCGGAGCGGCGGCGCCAAACCAGGTCGAAAGTGCTTGCGGCAGCTCGAGGTCCGTGAGGTCTCCCGCCCAGGCGACCTCGGCGATCATCCAGCTGGTCGAGGGATCCAACCCGACGAAGTCGATGCCGGCTGCCTTGCGGACCAGGTTGCGCCCTCCGTCGCAGCCGACGAGGTACCCCGCTCGCAGCGATCTGCCGCCGGAGACTTCGATGTCGACACCGGTGTCGTCCTGAGTGAAGCCCACCACCTCGCAGCCACGACGGACCGGGACCTCGAGCTCGCGGGCCCAGCCGGCCAGGATGGGCTCGAAGTGGCTCTGCCAGAGCCCTCAGAGATCCCGCTCGATCTGTCGAAGCTGCTGGAGCGTGAGGGGTACCGGTCCCGAAGCGCCGTGGATGGGCGTGAGGCCTTGCGGGTCCTGGCCGAGGAACGCTTCGACGCCGTGCTTCTCGACATCGTGATGCCGGGGCTGGACGGCCTGGAGGTGCTGCGCCGGGTGAAGGGTGACAGCGCCCTGTGGCACATCCCGGTGATCATCGTGTCGGCGGTGGACGAGACCGAGAGCATCGTCGCCTGCCTCGAGCTGGGCGCCGAGGACTACCTGCTGAAGCCGTTCGACCCGGTGCTGCTGCGGGCCCGGCTCAACGGCTGCCTCGCTCGCAAGCGCTTCTCCAGCCTCGAGGCCGAGTACCAGAAGGTGGTCAACCAGCAGGCGGCTGAGCTGGAGGAGCTCCACCGGGAGGTCATCCAGCGGACGGGTGGACCTACCGAGCAGGAAGGACAGGCACAGCTCGGTCAGGTGCTCGGGGCGCGGCTGGGCACCTCGGGCGCCCTCGCCCCCCACCGCCGGCCGGTGGCTGTGCTGGCCGCCGCCGTCGGTGGGTTCAGCGGGTTCTGCGTGGCGGCCCCACCGGACGATGTGCTCGGCATGCTCGATCGCTTCGCCGGGGTGGTGACCGGGCTTGCCTCCCGCTTCGGGGCCACGATCATCGCCGCCAGCGGTCCGGCCGTCACCGCCGTGTTCAACGATCCGCTACCGGTGGCCGATCCCGTCGTGGCTGCGGTGGAGATGGCGGTGTGCCTGGAGCGGGAGCTGGTTCCGCAGCTGACCTCGCTGGGGGAGGTGCACGGCGTCGCGCTGCAGGTCTGTGCCGCGGTGGCCGCCGGGGAGGCGACGTGCGGCCGCCTGCGGGGCGACGTTGACAGCTACGTCGTGACCGGGCCGGTGGTGGACCGGGCTTGTGAGCTGCGCGATCGCCTCGCCGCAGGGGGTGGCATCCTCCTCGACGAGCCGTCCCACGCAGAGGTGAAGATCGCGCTCGTCACCGAGCCGATGGATGTCCCCGACCTGGCCGCCTCGCCTGCCTACCGGCTCGTGACCCGCGAGGAGGGGCGGGACCGCAACGGGCCGTCGGCACCGTGATCCGGCCGGGGTGGGGCGCGGCATGAGGGGCCCGGCGGTAGGTACCGACCTCTGGCCGCTGGTGGGGCGTTCGGGAGAGCTGCGCGTGCTGGACCGGGTGCTCGCGGCGGCCGGTACGGCCGGCGCCGTGCTCGCCGGCGCGCCGGGCGTGGGCAAGACCAGACTCGCCGTTGAGTGCATGCAGCGGGCGGAGCGAGCCGGTTTGCCGACGGCGCGGGCGACGGCCACCCGAGCCACGGCCGACCTCCCCTTCGGGGCGGTGGCCCCCCTGCTGCCCTCGGCCGGCACGTCGGAGAGCGTCGCGGGCATGGAGCGGGCCGATCTGCTGCGACGCTTCGCCGCCGTCTTGGCCGACCGGGCCGGGGAGCAGCGCCTGGTCTTGCTGGTGGACGACGCCCACCTCCTCGACGAGGCGTCGGCCACCCTGGTCTACCAGCTGGCGCAGGGAGGGACGACGCTGCTGCTGGCCACGGTCCGCACCGGTGAGCCGGCGCCCGACCCCATCACCGCCCTGTGGAAGGACGGCCTGCTCGAGCGGGTGGAGGTGGAAGGCCTCGACGGCGAGAGCCTTGACGGGCTGCTGACGGCCGTTCTGGGCGGTCCGGTCGATCCGGCGGCGGTGGTGCGCCTGGCTTCGCGCTGCCAGGGGAACGTCCTGTTCTTCCGCGAGCTGGTGCTGGGCGCCCTGCGGGCAGGAACGTTTGTCGACGACCGGGGCCTCTGGCGGCTGACCGGGCCGCTGGCCGCGTCGGGCCGGCTGGTGGAGCTGGTCGAGTCGCGTCTGGTCGGCCTGACCGCGCCGGAGCGTGCGCTGCTGGAGGCGGTCGCGGTAGCGAGCCGCTGGGCACGGCCGAGCTCGTCGCCCTGGCCGACCTGGATGTCGCGGAGTCGCTCGAGCGGGCCGGGCTGCTGGCGAGCCGGATGGACGGGCGTCGGCTGGTGCTGCACCTGGCCCACCCGTTGCATGGCGAGGTGCTGCGCCAGCAGATGTCCGCCTTGCGCCGCCGCATCCTGAGCCGCACGCTCGCCGAGGTGATCGAGGCCACCGGCGCCCGACGGGCGGAGGACCTGTTGCGCCTGGCCGCCTGGCCGCCTGGCGCCTCGACGCTGGCGGGGCGGATCCCGACGGGCTGCTGGCCGCCGCCGCCGTCGCCCGGCGCCGCTATGACTTCCCCTTCGCGGAGCGACTGGTGCGAGCGGCCGTCCAGGCCGGCGCCGGGTTCCCCGCCGCCGTCGAGGCCGCCCAGCTCGCCGGCTTCTCGGGGCGGACGCCGCAGGCCGAGCAGGAGCTGGAGGCGCTCGCCGGTCGCGCCGTCGGCGACGCCGAGCTGGCACTGGTCGCCGGGACGCGGATGGACGTGCTCCGCCTCATCGGCCGAGTCGATGACGCCCTGACCGTGGCCGGCGAGGCCGAGCGGGCCCTCAACGGTTCACCGTGGGCCGATGACATCGTCGGCCGGCACGCCATGCTGCTCCTCGAGACCACTGGCCCATCTGCGGCCGCGACGGCTGCGGACGCCCTGCGGGCCCGCTCGGGCGGGCCGTCCCTGCTTTGGGCGTGCCTCGTGTTGGCGCTTGCGCACGCCCGCGCCGGCCGCCTCGTGTCGGCTGGGCAGGCGGCGGCGCAGGGACTCCAGGTCGTGCGGGCCTTGGCCGGCGCCGATCTCCACTGGCCGCCTGGGGTCCTGAACCTGGCAGCCGCCGAGGCCATGGCCTACGGCGGACGGTTGGATGAGGCCCAGGCCCTGGCCACGGCTGAGCACGCCAAGGCGGTGGCCGACGGCTCGGTCGACGCCCAGGCCTACGCCGCCTGGCAGCTGGCCCGGATCCACCTGGCACAGGGTCGGGCGGCGTCGGCGGCGGGCCGCGGGCGGGAGGCTGCCGCTCTGCTCCGCCGGCTGGGCCGCCGCCTCCTCCTCGGCCACTGCCTGGTCCCGCTGGCCGCAGCCGAGGCGCTGCGGGGTGACCCTGGCGCGGCCAACGAGATCCTCGGGGAGCTCGCCGCCCTCCAGCTGCCGGCCAGCCACTGGACTGGTGTTGACCTGCTGTCGGCGCGGGCCTGGACCGCAGTGGCAGGCGGCGATCTGAGCACCGCCCACGACCTCCTCCACCAGGCCGCCTCGCTGGGCCGGGCCGGCGGCGACCGGGTGGGCGAGGCGGCGGCGATGCATGACCTGGCCCGCCTCGGCTACGCCCGGGAGGTCTCGGCGGCGCTCGCCGCGGTGGCCGCCGAGGTCGAGGGTGACCTCGTGGAAGCTCGGGCCGCTCACGCCGCCGCCCTGGTGGCCAAGGACGCCGTGGGCCTCGAGACCGCCGCTGCGGCCTTCGAGAGCCTCGGTGCGCTACTGCTCGGGGCCGAAGCCGCCGTCGACGCCGCCGTGGAGTGGCGGAAGCGGGGCGACCCGCGACGGGCGGCGGCGTCGGGGCGGCGGGCGGGCGCACTGGCCGACTGCTGTGAGGGGGCGGCCACCCCCGCGCTGCAGGAGGCGGAGACGCGCGCCCTCCTCACGCCCGCCGAGCGCCAGGTTGCCCTCCTCGCTGCCGCCGGCCGCTCGAACCGGGAGATCGCCGACTCCCTCTACCTGTCGCCCCGCACCGTGGAGAACCGGCTCCACCGCATCTACGAGAAGCTGGGGGTCTCCGGCCGGGCGGGGCTGGCCGCCGTGCTCGAGACCTGACGCAGCCGAGGCGGCGTGCGCTCTACTTTGGCCATGGCAAACCCGACCGAACCAGGCGCGCCGGCGAACCCAGGGCTGAACACGGTCGTGTGCCCGAGCCGTTGGTGCCCGTCTTCCAGCAGGCCCAGGACTACGTCGCCCGATATTTCGAGCACCGGCGGTTCGATCCGACCGAGGGCACCATCGAGATCTTCGGCCAGCGCTATCTGCTCGTGCGCGCCGCGTCGATGTCGGTCGAGTTCTTCGACCAGATCCTGCGGCTCTACGAGGACAAGGGCGAGGAGGAGGCCGTGGCGGTGGCCCGCAGCCTGCTGGTCGACATCGCCCACTCCATCGGCGCCGCGGACGCCCGCAACTTCCACGCCCGCATATCGCTGAGCGACCCGATCGAGAAGCTCTCCGCCGGACCGGTCCACTTCGCCTACACCGGCTGGGCGTTCGTCGACATCGACGCCCAGAGCCAACCTGCGCCCGACGAGAGCTTCTACCTGCTCTACGACCATCCCTACTCGTTCGAGTCCGATTCGTGGATGACGGCGGGCAAGCGCGTCTCGTTCCCGGTCTGTGTGATGAACGCCGGTTACTCCTCGGGCTGGTGCGAGGAATCCTTCGGGGTCACCCTCGTCGCCAGCGAGATCCTGTGCAAGGCCAAGGGCGACGACTGCTGCCGCTTCGTGATGGCCCACCCGGCGCACATCGAGGAGCGGATCCGGGCCTATCTGCAACAGGAGCCCGACGTCGCCCGCCGCGTGACCACCTACGAGATCCCCGGCTTCTTCACCCGCAAGCGCGACGAGGAGGAGCTGCGCGCCGCCAAGGAGGCCGCCGAGAACGCCGCACGGGCCAAGGCCGCCTTCCTGGCCAACATGAGCCACGAGATCCGCACGCCCATGAACGCCGTCATCGGGATGACGAGCCTCCTCGCCGACACCGACCTCGATGCCGAGCAGCGGGACTTCGTCGACACGATCCGCATCAGCGGCGAGCACCTGCTCAGTGTCATCAACAACATCCTCGACTTCTCCAAGATCGAGGCCGGCCGCATCGACCTCGAGCCGCAGGCCTTCCATCTCCGGTCCTGCGTCGAGGAGGTCCTCGATGTGCTCGCGGTCAAGACGGCCGAGCGCGGCCTCGAGCTGGCGTATGAGATCGACGACGCCGCCCCCGAGGCGGTCCGGGCCGACGCCGGCCGGCTCCGCCAGGTGCTGGCCAACCTGCCGCCGTGAAGTTCACCGAGCGCGGAGAGATCGTCCTGACCGTGACCGGCCGGGATGTGGCCGACGGGCGGGGATCGGCATACCTGCCGAGGCCGCCGAGCGGCTGTTCGCCCCCTTTACCCAGATGGACGCATCCACCACCCGCCTCTACGGCGGGACCGGGCTCGGGCTGGCGATCTCCCGGCGACTGTGCGAGCTCATGGGTGGCCGCATCTGGGTGGACTCCGAGCCGGGGCGGGGCTCCACCTTCACCTTCACCATCAGCGCCGGTCAGGCCAGCCTGCCCGCGCCCGTGCCTGAGACGGCTGCCACCCTCGGAGGGATCCGGGTGCTGGTCGTCGACGATAACGCCACCAACCGGCGGATCCTCACCCTCCTGGCCTGCAAGTGGGGCATGGAGCCCCGCGACACACCCTCTCCCGCCGAGGCGCTGCGATGGCTCGAGGCCGGTGAGGCGTTCGACCTCGCCCTCCTGGACTTCCAGATGCCGGAGATGGACGGCATCGCCCTCGGCGAGCAGCTACGGCGACTGCGGGGTCCCACCGACCTGCGCCTGGTCCTGCTCACCTCCGTCGGCTCGGGCCACGAGGAGATCCGGCACCGGGGCAGCGACTTCGCCGCCGCGCTTACCAAGCCGCTCAAGCACTCACACCTCTACGAGACCCTGGTCGGGGTGATGGCCGATCAGCCGGCACCCACCCGTCGCAGGCCGGTCGGCGTCTTCGACCCCGACCTCGCCCAGCGGCACCCCCTCCGCCTCCTGGTGGCCGAGGACAACGTCGTCAACCAGAAGCTCACCCTTCACATGCTGGCCCGGTTCGGGTACGAGGCCGACGTGGTCGCCAACGGGCGGGAGGCCGTCGAGGCCTCCGCCCGCCAGCACTACGACGCCATCCTCATGGACGTCCAGATGCCGGTGCTCGACGGCTGCGAAGCCACCCTCCAGATCCGCACCCGCCCTGCGCCATCACCCTGGATCATCGCCATGACGGCCAATGCCCTGGAAGGCGACCGCGACGTCTGCCTGACGGCGGGGATGGACGACTACCTGAGCAAGCCGGTCAGCCCCGAGAGCCTCGCGAAGGCACTGCGACTCGCGCACTCCAAGCTCGACGTCGCAGCCGCCGACGGTTCGCCCGCGGGGTCGGATGCGCCAGCCGGGTCGGGCGCCAGCTTCGACCCCGCCGCCATCGACCGTCTCAGCGAGACCCTGGACGGCGACGACGAACTCCTTGAAGGACTCGTCGATGAGTTCCTCCTCGATGTGACCAACCTCCTCGGTGCGCTCCGCCGAGGATCCGACGACAGCACCACCGACGACGTGCGGCGCGCCGCTCACAGCCTGCGATCAACCTCCCTGGTCTTCGGCGCTCCCGAGCTCAGCCGGCTCTGCGGCCACGTCGAGCGACTCGCCAAGGAGGGTGACCTTGCCCGCGCTCGGTCGCTGGCGGCCGACATCCTGACCGAGCAGCTCCTCGTCCGAGCCGACCTGCGGCAGCTGCTCGCCGACCGCCACGATGCTCCAGCCGGCAGGTGATGGGTCGCCTAAGGGAGCATCGGCGCCCATGGGTGGGTTGGTGGGGGTAGTGGCGCCAAGTGGAGTGGTGACCACTCTCGTGCGCAAACCCGCCGGGGCGCACAGTGGGCCCATGACCAACACCACCGAAACCAAGACGACCGACCAGCTGCCCGGCGGCACCGTCACCAACGAGGGCGGAGCGACGTCGCCCACGGTCACCGAGATCGACGCCGGCAAGCCGGGCCGCGTCTTCCAGCACAGCGAGGCCAAGAGCCTGAAGAAGTCGCTGGCCAAGACCTTCGCCATCGCAATCGCGATTGTCGGCATCGTCGCGATCCCCGCCCAGTCCGCTCAGGCGGCTCCGGGCGACGACATTTCGAAGAAGTGCACGGAATTGTTGCCAGGCAGCGGTCTCTGGCAGTGCGACAACATCTTCGGGTATAAAAGGTGCTACGTGAACACCGGGCGCGGCACCGCCGATTGCCACGATGGGAAGGAATCGGGTCGCGACGACATCTTCGTCAACCTCTATGACGAGCGTGACCCGGTTGCTCGCCATCTCCTCAAGCTGGTACAGCGCGGCACCCGTCGCTGAACCGAGGCCTACGGCCGAGCAGGGACCATCTGTGGGCGCTGTGGGGCTCGAACCCACGACCGCCTCCTTGTAAGGGAGGTGCGCTACCAGCTGCGCCAAGCGCCCGTGGGCGGGAAGGCTAGCGAGCGGGTGGTCGGGGCACGGGTGGCATCCGGCCCGGGCGGAGCGTCGCTCGGCACCCGGGCCAGGGCCTGGTGGCTATGCCGTCATCCGGCGGGCCGGGTCCTTGGGCGGGCGGCCTCGTGGTCGCTTGACCGCCAGCATTTTGCCGTCCTTGAACAGCTCGCCCCCCCACACGCCCCAGGGCTCCCGGCGCTCGATGGCGCCGGCCAGGCAGGGGTCGACGAGCGGGCAGGTGGCGCAGATCGCCTTGGCGGCCCGGATGGCCGGCAGCTCGTCGGAGAAGAAGAGCTCGGTCGGCGGCGTCGAGCCGGCCGGGGCGCAGCTGGCCTGGGCCCAGTCGATGCTGGTGGTGATGGTGCGGGCTTGCAGGGCGAACATCGCCGTCCCCTTTGACGGGTCGTGCTTGCGGATGGAGTGGAAGGAGCGGGAAAAACAAAGAGGCCGCCGGGATGTCCCGGCGGCCTCTGGCCCTCTCGAAGAGGAGATGGGTGGGGGTGGTTACCCGAACCCGGCTCCTGGAGAGCGCAGAGGCATGCCGTGCCGTGCGGTGCGAATGGTGAAGGCGGCGTTCCCGCAGACCTGGCCAGGTCCAAAGGCGGCCGGTACGAAGCCGGCCTTGCCGTCGACCTGCATGGAGCCCAGGCCCGCCGGCCAGCTGACGTCCCGCTTGGCGAGCGCGCCGGCGGCCGGGGCGACGATGCGCTCCTCGGTCAGCCAGGTCATGCGCTTCATGGCGGGTTCCTCGTGGTCGGGCGGCGCGTGGGACCTCCCCGCCGCCCGCTCATGGGACCACGAAGCGGCCACGCCCGTCAACCGATTAACCCGACCAGCTGCCCGAGCAGCTGCGGGGTGGCGGCGGCCAGGGGGCTCCGGCGGGCGTCGTGGTCGACCACGACCAGCTCGGCGCCCGTCGGATCGACGACCTGCGCACCGGCCTCCCGGCACACCAGCAGGCCGCCGAGGTAGTCCCAGGGCCCGTGGGCGGCGGGGCGGGTGGTGTCGTAGTAGCCGTCGAGGCGGCCCGCGGCCACCGCGCACAGGTCGAGGGCGCAGGCCCCGAACGCCCGGGTCTGGGCCCAGCCGAGGGCTACGGGGGGAAGGCCGCTGAGGCCGATGATCGAGTCCCCGAGCGTGGTGCAGCCGCTCGGGGTGAGGGGCCCCTCGTCGCCGAAGGCCCCGCCGCCACGGGTCGCCCAGAAGCGGGCCCCGGTGGCGAGGTTCACCACGGCCGCGGCCAGCGGACCGCCTTCGTCGAGGACGCACACCGACGTGGCGTACCAGGGCAGCCCCCGATCGGCGTTGGTCGAGCCGTCCACCGGGTCGACCACGGCCACCAGCGACCGGTCGGGGTGGTGGCGCCCGGATTCCTCGCTCAGCGAGCCGAGGCCGGCGCCGTGCAGGACGGCCAGGGCGGCCTCGTCGGCGGCCAGGTCGAGCTTGTACTGGCCCGGGCGGCGGTGACTGAGGCCCCGGTCGTCGAGGCCGCTCAGGGCGGCGGCCACCGCCGCGGCCGCCTCGAAGCCGACCTCCACCAGCGCAAGGGGGTCCATGGAGACCAGCACGGTAGGCCGCAGGGCCGACCACCCTGGCCGGTACGCTCATCGGCGATGGCCGTGATCGACGTGCCCGGCTACGTCGCCGAGCTCAAGGAGCACGTGGTCGACCACGGCTTCCACGTGCACGACGAGCGCCACTTCCTCGAGACGTACTCGCTGCGCCAGGCGTGGGAGGTCGATCTGCACCCCGAGGAGGCCTGCGACGGGCCCCTCGACCTCCACCTCAACCTCGAGGTCGAGCCCCGCACCCTGCTGGCCTTCGAGGACGCCGTCGCCGGCATCGAGCCCGACGCCGAGCCGCCCGACTCGTGGACGTTCCCGTTGACCTTCACGTGGGCGCTGCCGCCCCTCCCCCACGGGCCCGACCTGCTCCGCCTGGCCCTCGACATGTCGGCCCTGGCCGGCAGCGGCCTACCCCTGGAGGTCTCGGCGGTCGACTCCATCCCCTCGGCCACCGACGCCCCCGAGCGCAGCCTCACGGTGGTGGGTCGGGTGACGGTCAGCCTGGCCAAGATCTTCAACGGCGACGAGCAGCTCTGTGACGTGCTCGACCGGGCCCTGGTGGTCAGCGAGCACCTCCTCGAGCACGCCCCGAGATGGCTCGACAGCTGAGGCGGAGCGGGATCAGCCCTCCGACGATGCGGAAGCGGCGCCGCTGAGCAGCCCGTTGATGGCGTCGCGCACGGCCAGCGCCTGGGGCTGGTACATCCGGAACACGACCGGGCCGGTGGCCGTGCGCAGCAGGACCTTGGCGAACATCGGGCCGTCCTTCTTGGCCTTCACCGAGGCCACCGACTGCATCGGGATCACCGGGGGGTCACTCCGGCCCCGTGGCATCGAGGAGATCGAAACCTCCTTGATCCACTCGATCCGGTCCCGGTAGACCCGGACCGTCGAGTTCTTCCCGTCCTCCCGGCTGAGGGCCTCGATCACCAGGTCCGAGGAGGCCCCTGTCGTCGTCCCGGCACCCTGTTCGTCGGCCATGCCGCCAGCCTGCCACCTCTGCGTCACCTGATTGCTCGGCGCTCGCCAGGAATCCCTTGCCAAGGCTATACCAGGTATGCATACTGGGTTGCGGTGACCATCCGCTCGGGCCTGCTCGCCCTCCTCGCCTCGGGGCCCAGCCACGGCTACCAGCTGAAGACCAGCTTCGAGGCCGCCACCGGGGGGATGTGGAAGCTGAACGTCGGGCAGGTGTACACCACCCTGGACCGGCTCGGGCGGGACGGCTGCGTCGTCGTCGACGTCCACGACGACCAGAAGCGCTACGCCATCACCGCCGCCGGCCGGGAGGAGCTCGAGTCGTGGTGGCAGGCCCTCCCCGGCGACGAGGCCCCACCCCGCGACGAGCTGGTGATGAAGGTGCTGCTGGCCATCACCGCCGCCCCCCAGGCCGCCCTGGCCGTGGTCACCGGCCAGCGGACGGCCCTCACCGAGGTCCTCCAGCGCCGCCGCCGGGCCCTGCGGGCCGAGGCCCGTGGCGGCGCCGACCTCGTCGCCCGGCTGGCCGCCGACGCTGCGGTGGTACGGACCGAGGGCGACCTGCGCTGGCTCGACCTGTGCGAGGCCCGCCTGCTCCAGCTCCACCGCACCACCGAACCCAACCCGCGCCCCGTCCAGAACCAGGAGGCACACCGGTGACCACTCCCGCCCTGCAGGTGGTCGATGTCGTGAAGCGCTACGGCTCGGGACCGACGGAGGTGCGGGCGCTGACCGACGTCTCCCTCACCGTGGCCCCCGGCGAGCTCGTCGCCGTGATGGGTCCGTCGGGCTGCGGCAAATCGACGCTGCTGCATCTGGCCGGCGGCCTCGAGCCACCGTCGGCCGGGCACGTGCTGGTGCAAGGGATCGACCTCGACGGCTTGCCGCCGGCGGAGATGGCCCGCCTGCGCCGCAACCACGTCGGCTACGTCTTCCAGCGCCTGAACCTGGTGCCGAGCCTCACGGCCCTGGAGAACGTGATGCTGCCGCTCGAGCTCGACGGCGTACGTCGCAAGGAGGCCCGGGCCGAAGCCGAGGCGGCGCTGGCCGGGGCCGGTCTGGCGGGGCCGTGGGACCGCTTCCCCGACGACTTCTCCGGCGGCCAGCAGCAGCGCATCGCCATCGCCCGGGCCACCGTCGGCGAGCGGTCCCTCCTCCTGGCCGACGAGCCCACCGGCTCCCTCGACACCATCAACGCCGAGCTGGTGGTGGAGCTGCTCACCGAGCTCTGCGTGCGCCGCGGCACCGCGGTGGTGCTCGTCACCCACGAGCCCCGCTTCGCCTCCTTCGCCGACCGGGTCGTTTTCCTCCGGGACGGCCGGGTCGTCGACCAGACCCGGGCCACCGATCGGGCCGCCGACGACGAAGCCGTGGCGGTGCGGCGATGAAACCCCGCCAGCAGCTGAGCGTGCACCGGGCCGCCGCCCGGCTGGCCGGACGCGAGCTGCGACGGCGCCCGTGGCGCACCGCCCTGGTGGTGCTGCTGGTGGCCCTGCCCGTCGCCGCCATGGTCCTGGCCGCCAGCCTGCTGCGCACCACCAAGCCCTCGTTCGACCTCGAGGACCGGTCGCGCTTCGGGCTGGCCGACGTCGTCTTGCCCCAGCGGTTCGGGCCACCCGGCGAGCCCTTCGAAGACATCGAGCAGGTCCGGCGGCGGGTCCTGGCCGTCGCGCCCGGCGCCCGGACGGCGGAGGTCGAGGAGGTGAGCGGAGCCGTGCAGGGCCCGGCGGGCAAGGCCCGGTACGTCACGCTCACGCGAGCGGAGGACGACCTGATCGTGGCACCCCGGACGACCGTGCGCACCGGTCGGCTGCCCCGCGACCAGGGTGAGGTGGCCATCTCGCCGCAGCTGGCCCGAGGGTGGCGTGTCGGTGTCGGCAGCACCCTGGACCTTCCCCAGCTGGGGCTGCAGGCCAAGGTCGTCGGGATCGCCCACCCCTTGACCGGAGCTCGCAGCGACACCCTCTACGTGGGCCAAATGCCGGACCTGGCCACCGAACAGGGCGGCCGGTCGCTGTTCATCGACCTGCCCGGTGATGACCGGGCGGTGGAGGCCACCCTCGCCGCCCTCGGCTCGGGTGGTCCGCTGAGCGTCCCGGCCCGCTACGGCGCCGCGGTCTACGGGCCACGATCGCTCTCGGACCGGGATGCCGAGGTGCGGTGGAGCACCGTCGTCGGCGCGCTCGCCCTCGCCGTGCTCGGCATCGTGATCGCCGCCGCCTTCGCCGTCGGGGCCCGCCGCCAGCTGCGGACGCTCGGGATCCTGGCCAGCAACGGCGCCTCGCCGGCGACCCTTCGGGCCGTGGTCCTGTGGCAAGGAGCCTGGTCCGGCCTCCTCGGCAGCATCACCGGCCTCGCCCTCGGCGCCCTCGGCCTGGCCGCGCTGTGGCCCCACCACGACCGCTTCCTGTCCTACGAGCCCCGCTGGTTCACCGTCCGACCGGCCGACCTGGTCCCGATCGCCGTCCTCGGCGTGGTCACCGCCCTCGCCGCCTCCTCTCAGCCGGCGCGCTCGGTGAGCCGGTTGAGCATCCTCGCCGCCCTGGCCGGGCGCCGCCCCCTGGCACCCGTGCGCCGGCGGGTCGTGCTCCTCGGCATCCTCGCCATGGCGACGGGGACGGCCCTCCTCGCCGTCGCCACCGTCGGTGGCGAGGGTCGCAACCTCACCGGCTCACCGGACAACAGCAATCTGTGGGCCTCGGTCGCCGTGCTCGGCGGCCTCGGGCTGCTCTTCGGGTCCTCGGCGGTCGCACCGGCTCTCGTCGGCGTCTTCGACCCGCTGTCCAGGCGGTTCCGGGGCAGCCCGCACCTGGCCCTGCGCAGTCTGGGTCGGCAGCGGGCCCGGACCGGGGCGGTCGTTGCCGCCGTGGCCGCGGCGGCGGGCCTTGCCGTTGCCGCCAGCGCGGTGATGGTCTCGGTCACCGACGAGTACGAGACGTACCTCCCGGCGAACCTCGTCCTCCTCCAGGAGCACACCCTGATCGAGCCGACGGCGCCCGAGCCCGGTCGGTTCGCCGAGCCGGGCCAGGCCTACGCCGCCCCGGGTCCGACCCACCGCCCGGAGGCGATGACAGCCGCCGACCTCGCCCTGTTCACGGCCATCCTCCCGACCGCCACTGTCGTAGAGGCGCCCTACACCGAAGGGGTCCTCGTGGCCACCCCCGAGGTGCTGGATGCCTTCGCACTCGACGCCGAGACCCGGAGGCTGCTGGCCGAGAACGGCGCGGTCCGTCCGGGAGGCCGTTGGCGCTCCCCGGGCCGGTCAACCTCCTACGGAGTGTGGTCGGGCCCGAGCGCAGTGGCACCATCCGGGGCGCTGGACGCCCAGGTGGAGGGCCTGGCCCGTGGCGCCGTGGACAGCCCGGCCAGCCGCTACGCATTCATCAATGACACCCTGCTGGTGAGCACTGAGCGGGCGTCCCAGAACCAGCTCAGCACAACGGGGTTCGCGGTGGCCCTGGTGTCGCCGCAGCCGCTGACCACGGCGCAGCGAACAGCGCTGGAGGACGTCCAGATCGCCCGGCAGACGTCGCTCCTCAGGCTGGCCTCGGACCCGGCGCCGGCCCGGACACCCGACCGTTCCTTCCTCGACGTGAACTTCCACCGCCCGCCCTCGGTGTCCCCGCTCGTGGTCTACGCCATCCTCGACGGGCTGGCCCTGGTGTTCACCGGGTTCGTCATCGTGGTGGGCCTCGCCCTGGCCGCGGCCGAGACCCGGGAGGAGGCCGACGTCCTCACCGCCGTCGGCGCCTCCCCCTCCACCCTGCACCGCCTCGCCGCGGCCAAGGCCGCTCTCCTGGCCGGCGCCGGCGTGGCCCTGGCCGTGCCCACCGGCCTCATCCCGGTCTGGGTGGTCCGCAACGCCTCCAGCGGCTCCAACCGCTTCGTCATCCCCTGGGCCTCCCTCGGCCTCCTCGTCCTCGTGCTCCCCGCCGTCCTGGCCCTCCTGACCCTCGCCGGCTCCAACGTCCTCAGCCGCCTCCGCCCGATGACGGCCTCATCGATGGTCACCGACTGAAGTCGGCGCCACCTTCAGGCTGCCGACTGGATGTCGAAAGAGGCGAACAGGTTCTGCGCTGATCATGCCCCGAAAGATCGCCGGCATCGGCTGCGGCAGCTGGCGCGGGGTGCTCGGACCGTTCGATCTCGAGGTGGGGGAGCAGCCGGTCGAGCCACCTCGGGATCCACCAGTTGCGGTCACCGAGCAGCTCCATCGTCGCCGGCACGACCACCATGCGCACCAGGGTGGCGTCGAGCACCACGGCAAGGGCGAGCCCCAGGCCGAACAGCTTGAGCTCGCGGATGTCCTCCAGCATGAAGGAGGCGAAGACCACCACCATGATCGCTGCGGCTGCGGTGATCACCTTGGCGGTGGAGGCCAGCCCGTCGGCGACCGATGTGGTGGCGTCGCCGGTCCGCAGGTACTCCTCGCGTATGCGGGAGAGCATGAACACCTCGTAGTCCATCGACAGGCCGAAGACCACGGCGAAGAGCATCATCGGGATGAACGGGTTGATCGGCCCGCCCTCGATGCCGAGCAGGTCGCCGGCCCAGCCCCACTGGAACACCGCGACCACGATGCCGTAGGCCGCGCCGATCGATAGCAGGTTCATGAGCACCGCCTTGAGGGGCACGAGCACCGACCGGAACACCGTCATGAGGAGCAGGAACGACAGGGCCAGGACCGCCCCGAAGAAGACGAGCGTGCGTTCGGCGAGGAAGTCGGTGATGTCGATGCTGGCCGCTGCTCCGCCGGTGACCTGCACGTCGAGGCCCGAGTCGGCCACCGCCCCGGGGATGACGTCGTTGCGCAGGTGGCGGACGAGGTCACTGGTCGCCTCGTCCTGCGGGGCGGTCGTGGCGACGAGACGCATCAGGTAGGCGCCGGGCTGGGCCGGGTCGTCGGCCATGGGCGGCGAGACGGCCGCCACGCCCGGCGTCGCCTCCAGCACCTGGTGCAACCGATCCACCCCGCCGGGTGCGGCGCCGGCCTCGGGGACCACGGTGATTACGAACGGGCCGTTGAACCCGTCGCCGAACCCGTCGGCCAGGAGGTCGTAGGCCTGCCGGGTCGGGGTGTCGGCCGGGAAGTTGCCCTCGTCGGCCCAGCCGAGCCGGATGCTCGTCACCGGTGCGGCCAGCACGAGCAGGACGATCACTGCGCCGAGCAGCCACCGCACCGGGTGGTGCTGGATGGTGCGGCTCCACCGGTGGGCGTAGGTCTCCCGCATGGCCTTGGCAGCCCGGCGGGGAACCGGACGGCGCAGGGGCCGCACCACGATGCTGGCGAGCAGGGTGAGGACGGCGAGCCCGGCACCGACGGCCGCCAGCGGCGCCACCCCGACCCCGAGACCGAGGAGCGCGACGGCGATGAACCCGGCGGCGACGAGGCCGCGCCAGCGGGTGAGCTCCACCCGCTCCTGGGCGAACCCGAGCAGGGCCGGGAGGAGCGTGGTCGACGTGAGCATGGTGGCCAGCACGGTGGCCGCCACGCCGATGCCCATCCCGCCGATCCACCCGATCCCCACGAGCAGGAGCCCGAGCATCGAGATCATCACGGTGGTGCCGGCGAACACCACCGCCCGCCCGGCCGACTCCATGGCGGTCACCGTGGCCTCACGCGGCGATCGACCGTCGTGGAGCCCCTCGCGGTAGCGGGACACGATGAACAGGGCGTAGTCGATACCGACGCCGAGACCGATCATCATCCCCAGCAGGATCGTGTCGTCGGGGATCGTGAACAGGTTGCTCAGCACCAGGGTCAAGGCGATGCCGACGCCGACGCCGCCGAGGGCCACGGCGATCGGCAGGCCCATCGCCAGGACCGAGCCGAAGGCCACGATCAACACCAACATGGCGAACGCCAGACCGATGAGCTCGGTCTTGGGTGGGTCGAACACGGCCAGGTACTGGCCGCCGGGTAGGACCTCGAGGCCCGCCACCTCGGGAGCGTGCTTGGTGATCGCCTCGCCCAGGAGCCCGGACTCGGTGTCGTCGACGGTGGCCGACAGGTTCACCTGGGCGTAGGCCACCTCGCCGGCGAGCGGCCCGGTGCGGGCGATCTGGTCGCGGCCCTGATCGGTGTACGGCGACACGACCGTGGCGCCGGGATGCTGCGGCACGCCGTCGGCATCAGGGAACCCGGCGTCGACCAGCGCGAACAGGTCCTCCATCGCGGCCCGCACCGCGGGGTCGTCGACCCCCCGGGGCGTGGTGAACACGATCGTGCCGGACTGTCCACCGGTACCCAGATCGGGGAAGTGCTCCGCCAGCACGGCGAACCCGGCGGCGCTGCCGGAACCGGGGACGGCGGAGCTGGTGTCGAAACGGGAGCCGACGGTGCCGGCGGTCACGAAGATGGCGGCCAGGGCGGCCAGCCAGATGCCGACGGCCCTGCCCCGGTGATCGAAGCACCATCCGGCCACCCGGCCCATGACGGTGGTCGGCCGTTCGGGTGGAGCACCACGTCGCCTCGGCGGGGAGCTAGTGGGGGTCGGACCGGTCGTGATCGTGGCGGCGCTCATGGAGGCATCGTCCGCCGAACCGGCGGTGGCCGCATCGCTCGTCCGGTCGTTCGCGACGTGGCCGTTCAGCCCATTCGCGTTTCGTCCTTTCGGCTGATCCGCCGGCCGCACAACGTCCGTACTGTGGGGTGGTGCTCGGAGGTTCGGTTCGATCGTTGTGGGCCGAGCCCGCAGTTCCTGATCCACCGGGGCGGTCATGGCGCGACTGGGCCCTCGTCGCCGTCATCGTCCCGGTCGCCGTCGCCGAGGGCGTCCTCACCGATGACCTGGTCTGGCCGATGGTGTCGGTGGTCGTGGCGGTGGCCCTGTCGCCCACGCTGCTCTGGCGCCGGACCCACCCACTCCCGGCTTTGGCAGTCGCCTTTGGCACGTTCGCGGTCGTCGATGTCGTCTCGCTGGTCGACGGCGTCGCGTGGGAGGGCCTGGGAACGGGCGTCTTCGTCCTTCTGCTGATCTACGCCCTGACCCGGTGGGGCTCGGGCCGGCAGGCGGTGATCGGGTTGGCCGTGACGTCGATCCCGTTGTGGTTATACCCGATCGGCCGACAGATCCGCCCCGAGGTCGAGCAGGTTCCGGCCAGCGACATGGTGTTAGGCGGCTTGGTGCTGCTGGTCTCGGCGGCGGTGGGGGCATCGGTCCGCTACCGCGACACCGCGCACGAGCGTGACCTGGATCAGATCAAGCTGCTTGAACGCGAGCAGCTGGCCCGCGAGCTCCACGACACCGTTGCCCACCACGTCTCGGCCATCGCCATCCGGGCCCAGGCCGGGCGCGTGGTGGGCGCGTCGGACCCGTCCGGCGCGCTCGATGCGCTCGCCGTCATCGAGGAGGAGGCCTCCCGGACGCTCAGCGAGATGCGTGCCATGGTCGGGGCCCTCCGCCAGGGCAAGGCCGATCTCGCTCCCCAGCGGGGCATCGCCGACATCGCCCGGCTCACCAGCGGCGCCGGGGAGCGACCCCAGGTGGCGGTCGAGCTGTCGGGGGACCTCAACGGTCTCCGACCCTCGATCGACGCCGCGGTCTATCGGCTGGCCCAGGAGTCGATCACCAACGCCGTCCGCCACGCCCGCAATGCCACCCGCGTCAGCGTCTCGGTGCAGGGCGACGTCGACTGTGTGCGGCTCACCGTCGGCGACGACGGCGACCCCGTCGGCTTCGACCCGAGGTCGGCCACCGGGTTCGGGCTGATCGGCATGGCCGAGCGGGCCAAGTTGCTCGGCGGCGCACTCGAGGCGGGACCGAACCAGCACCGGGGCTGGACCGTCGAGGCCGTCCTCCCCAAGGCCACGGGCGGATCATGACGATCCGTGTGGTCCTGGCCGACGATCAGGAGATCATCCGCACCGGGTTGCGGATGATCCTCAACGCCCACGCCGACATCGAGGTGGTGGGCGAGGCCGGCGACGGTCGCGAGGCCGTCGCCCTAGCCCACCGCCTGCGCCCCGACGTGTGCCTCTTCGACATCCGGATGCCCGAGCTAGACGGCATCGAGGCTACGCGCCAGTTGGCCGGCCCCGACGTCGACGACCCCCTCGCCGTGGTGGTGATCACCACCTTCGACCTCGACGAGTACGTGCACGGCGCCCTCAAGGCCGGGGCCCGTGGGTTCCTGCTCAAGGACGCCGGGCCCGAGCTCCTGGTACAGGCCGTGCAGGCCGCAGCTCGGGGCGACGCGCTGATCGCCCCGAGCGTGACGGTGCGGCTCCTGAGCGCGTTCGCGGCCGGACGGGAGGAAGCGCCGGGCCAACCGATCGAACCACTCACCGCCCGGGAGGAGGAGGTGCTCCTCACCGTGGCTCGCGGCCGGACCAACGCCGAGATCGCCGACGAGCTGTTCATCAGCCTCAGCACCGTGAAGAGCCACCTCGCCAGCCTGATGACCAAGCTGGGAGCCCGGAACCGCGTCGAGATCGCCATGTGGGCCTACGAGACCGGCCGCATCCACGTGTAGCGCAA
>JBBSKY010000025.1:0-40798 GCA_038255915.1 Acidimicrobiales bacterium
CCGATCATCCCCTGGTTGAACAGGCGCTGGAACGGCTCGGGGGTGGACACCTCCCCCAGGTCGAACAGCACCTTGTGCCAGAAGCGGCTGTAGAGCAGGTGGAGCACGGCGTGCTCGACGCCGCCGACGTACAGGTCGACGCCCCCGGCCGATCCGCCGCTGCCCATCCAGTAGGCCTCGACCTCGCGGTCGACGAAGCGGTCGTCGTTGGTGGGGTCGAGGTAGCGCAGGTAGTACCAGCAGCTGCCGGCCCACTGGGGCATGGTGTTCAGCTCGCGCCGGTAGGGCTTCAGCCCGTCACCGAGGTCGAGGTCGACGTGCACCCACTCCTGGCTGCGCCCGAGCGGGGGCTCGGGCTCGGAGGTGTCGTCGTCGGGGCGGCTGCGAGGGGCGAAGTCGTCGAGCTCGGGCAGCTCGACCGGCAGCATGGAGGCGGGCAGGGCCACCGGCAGCCCCTCCTCGTCGTAGACGATCGGGAATGGCTCACCCCAGTAGCGCTGGCGGGAGAACAGCCAGTCGCGGAGCCGGTAGGTGACGGCCCCCTGGCCGTGGCCCTCCTGCTCGAGCCAGGCGGTGATGGTGGCCTTGGCCTCGTCGACCCCCATCCCGTCGAGCGAGAGGGCGTCGCTTGCGGAGTTGACCGCCGGCCCGTCGCCGGTGAACGCACCGCCCTCCCAGCCTTCGGGGGGCTGGACGGTGCGGACGATGTCGAGGTCGTAGGCCTTGGCGAAGGCCCAGTCGCGCTCGTCCTGGGCGGGCACGGCCATGATCGCCCCGGTGCCGTAGCCCATCAGCACGTAGTCGGCCACGAACACCGGAACCGGCCGCCCGGTGGTGGGGTTGGTGGCCCAGCCGCCGGTGAACACCCCGGTCTTGGTGCGCTGGTCGGACATGCGGTCCTGGTCGGTGGTGCGGCTGGCTGCGGCCCGGTAGGCGGCCACCGCCTCGGCCGGGGTGGCGTGGCCGCCCGTCCAGGGGGCCCGGGTGCCCTGGGGCCAGGCATCGGGCACCAGGTCGTCGACCAGCGGGTGCTCGGGGGCCAGCACCATGAAGGTGGCCCCGAACAGGGTGTCGGGTCGGGTGGTGAACACCTCGATCGGGCCGGCCGAGGAGGCGAAGGCGACGGCGGCGCCGGTGGAGCGGCCGATCCAGTTGCGCTGCATCAGCTTCACCGGCTCGGGCCAGTCGAGGCCGTCGAGGTCGGCCAGCAGGCGGTCGGCGTAGGCGGTGATGCGCAGGGTCCACTGGGTCAGCGGCCGGTGGTAGACCGGGAAGTTGCCCCGGTCGCTGCGACCCTCGGCGGTGACCTCCTCGTTGGCCAGCACCGTACCCAGGCCCGGGCACCAGTTGACCAGGGCGTTGGCCCGGTAGGCCAGGCGGTGCTCGTCGACCCGGCGGCGCCGGTCGGGCTCCGACAGCTCGGCCCAGCCCGGCTCGGCGGCCAGCGTGGCCTCGAGCTCGGCGATGGGCCGGGCCCGGTGCTGGCCGGGGTCGAACCAGCTGTTGTAGATCTGAAGGAAGATCCACTGGGTCCACCGCACGTAGGCGACGTCGGTGGTGGCGATGGCCCGCCGGTGATCATGGGCCAGGCCCAGCCGCTTGAGCTGGCGGCGCATGTTGGCGATGTTCGCCTCGGTGGTGACCCGTGGGTGCTGGCCGGTCTCGACGGCGTACTGCTCGGCCGGCAGGCCGAAGGCGTCGTAGCCGATGGTGTGGATGACGTTGCGCCCGGTCATGCGCAGGTAGCGGCCGTAGACGTCGGTGCCGATGTAGCCCAGCGGGTGGCCCACGTGCAGGCCGGTGCCCGAGGGGTAGGGGAACATGTCGAGCACGTAGGCCTTGGGCCGACCGGCCACCTCGGCCCAGCCTTCGCAGAGCGGCCCGGAGGGGTTGGGCACCTCCCAGGTGCCGTCCTCCTCCCACCAGGCCTGCCAGCCGGCCTCGAGCTCGCCGGCCAGAGCGGCGTCGTAACGTGCCTGCGGCGCCGCCTTGGGATCGGACATGGCCGCAGCGTACCGACGCGGTTCCCGGCCCCCGGAAGATTCTCGGAAAACCTGATCTGGTTAGTCAGCATTGGTGGTACCGTTTCTGGCGTGCCGGTCACCCAGGACTTCCGTGAGGCCGCCGAGCGGGACATCGCCAAGCTCGAGCGGGACATCGCTGCCAACCTGGCGGGTGAGCTCGACGACGACGTCTTCCGGGTCTGCCGGCTGAACAACGGCGTCTACGGCCAGCGCCAGGGCGGGCACAACCAGATGCTGCGGGTCAAGGCCCCCTACGGGGCCATCGACCCCGAGCAGCTCGACGCCCTGGCCGATGTGGCTGACCGCTGGAGTCGGGGCTGGGGCCACCTCACCACCCGCCAGAACGTGCAGTTCCACTTCGTGCAGCTGGAGCAGGCGCCCGAGGCCCTCCGCCACCTGGCCGCGGTCGGGATGACCAGCCGCGAGGCGTGCGGCGACACCGTGCGCAACGTCACCGGCTGCCACCTGGCCGGCGCCTGCCCGCATGAGGTGCTCGACATCTCGGCCTGGGCCGACGCCGCCTTCCAGCACTTCCTGCGCAGCCCCTACGGCCAGCGCCTGCCCCGCAAGTTCAAGATCAACTTCTCCGGCTGCGCCACCGACTGCGGCCAGGCCATGTTCAATGACGTCGGCGTCGTTGCCGTGAACCGCCCCCTGCCCGACGGCACGGTGGAGCCCGGGTTCCGGGTCTTCGTGGCCGGTGGGCTGGGCGCCAACCCCTCCCCCGCCTTCGCCCTCGAGGACTTCACCCCACGTGACGAGCTGCTGCCCACCATCGAGGCGGCGCTGCGCACCTTCGACCACTACGGCAACCGCGACAACAAGCTGCGGGCCCGGATGAAGTGGCTGGTGCAGACCATGGGCGCCGACCAGCTGCGCGAGCGCATCCTGAAGGAGCGCCGGTTCCTGCGGGCCTCGGCCGGCTGGCCCGGTCCCGGGCTACCGTCGGTGGTGGCCGAGCGGGGCGACGCCCCGGCCGGGGTCGGCACCGGCCCGGTCACCCGGCTCGACGCCCCGGTGGCCTTCCTGGGCAAGGGCGGCCAGCGCGAGCGGTGGGACGAGGCCAACGTGGTGCGGGGCCGGGCGAACGGCACCGTGTCGGCCTACGCCTGGTGCCGCCTGGGCGACATCACCTCAGCCCAGTTCCGGGGCATCGCCGCCCTGACCCGCGAGACCGGCGCCGACGTGCGCATCACCAACCGCCAGAACTTCGTGCTTCGGGGTCTGGGCGAGGACCAGCTCGACCTGGTGCACGAGCGGCTGGGCGCCCTCGACATGGCCGAGCCGGGGGCCGAGCTGGCCCGTGACGTGGTGGCCTGCCCGGGTGCCGACACCTGCAACATCGCCGTCACCCAGAGCCGGGGCCTGGCCGACGCCATCGGCACCGCCCTCGAGGACGCCGGCCTGGCCGAGGTGGGCGGGGTGCGAATCAACATCAGTGGCTGCACCAACTCCTGCGGCCAGCACCACGCCAGCGACATCGGCTTCTTCGGGGTTGAGCGCCGGGCCCACGGGCGGCCGGCTCCCGGCTACACGATGCTGCTGGGCGGCCACGTGGGCCAGACCCAGATCGAGTTCGGTGAGAAGGCCCTCCGCCTGCCAGCCAAGGCCGCCGCCGCGGCCACCGTCGAAGTGGTCGGCCGCTTCGCCAAGGAACGCGAGCCGGGTGAATCGTTCCAGCAGTGGCTCGGCCGCTCCGGCGGGGCCGCTGGCCTGGGAACCGACCTGAAGGGCTACGACCAGTTCCCGACCCCGGAGGAGGCGCCCCACATGTACGTCGACTACGACGAGCAGGGCCCCTACGTGAAGGAGATCGGCGCCTCGGAGTGCGCGACATGAGCCTCACAGAGGTCACCGCACCGGCGCTCTCCGACGCCGAGCTGGCCAAGCTCAACGAGCGGTTCGAGAAGCTGTCCGCCTCGGCCATCGTGCGCTGGGCGGTCGACACCTTCCACCCCTACCTGTGCCTCAGCGCCTCGATGACCGACGCCGTCCTCATCGACATCGCCACCCGGGTCGAACCGTCGATCGAGGTGGTGTTCATCGACACCGGCTACCACTTCGCCGAGACCCTGGAGACCGTCGAGGTGGTGCGGCGCCGCTACGGGCTCAACCTCAGGGTGATGACGGTCAAGCCGTTCGACACCCCTCTGTGGCAGCACGACCCGGAGGGATGCTGCTCGGCGGTGAAGGTGGGCCAACTCGACCGGGCCCTCCAGGGCAAGCAGGCGTGGATGAGCGGTCTCCGCCGCTCCGAGTCCGAGACCAGGCAGAACGCCCCGATCGTGGCCCGTGACCTGCGTGGCCTGGTGAAGGTCAACCCGATCGCCAGCTGGACCGACCTCGACGTGCAGGCCTACATCGCCGACCACGACGTGCCCACCAACCCGCTGCTGGCCAAGGGCTACCCGTCGATCGGCTGCTGGCCCTGCACCAAGCCGGTGGCCGAGGGCGAGGATGCCCGCAGCGGCCGCTGGGGCGGCAACGGCAAGACCGAGTGCGGCCTCCACACCTCCTGAGGGCCCGGCGGCGGGGACCAGATCCCCGGCCATGATCTTCGACGCCTTCGCTCGCCGGCTGCGGGGACGGAGCACCTGGCGTCGGGAACAGGAGCACGTGGCCCAGCTGGTCGTGGAGCGGCCCCAGGACACCCTCGCCTTCGCCGCCGTGCTCGACCTCGAGCTGGAGCGGCGAGGCTTCGACGCGGCTGTGCACGGAGTGCGCAGCTCGCTGCTGGACCTGGTGTGCGCCCTCGTCCACGACGACGCCACCCACCTGGCGGCACGGCTCGCAGCCCGACCCGCAACGTCGCTCCCCGAGGGCCAGGACCCTTCGGTTCACCGCAGCCACGGGGCGATGCAGATCGCCGCCACCCGCCCGGCTGCCCAGATCTGGCAGCTCCTCACGGGGCCCGACGGCCTCCGTGAACATGACCCCGAGTTTGCCTTGTTCCTGCTGCATGAGCTGGTCGTGCGGGGCGAGCCGGTACCGCCCTCGGCGGGGTGGTGCGCGCAGTGGGCTCGCGACAACGGTCACCCGCTGGCCTGGCTCCCGCCCGAGCTGTTGGCGATCGAGGCGGGCCTCTCGGGCTGGCTGACGCGCTACCCAGGGGCCGTCGGCGCCAGGGCGATCGACGCGCCGAGGACCGTCGTCCGAGAGCGGGTGCCGCTCGGTGACATCGTGAACGGGCTCGGCGCCGCCGTGCCAGTCGACCGTGACCGGATCAGCGCAACCTTCGCCGAGTGGGTCTCGGATTCGAACGGGCGCCTGGACGTGCGCGGGTACTCGCCAGGCACGACCTTTCCGTACGGTCCCGCCCCCTGTCTCACCCGAGCCCTGCCGGTCTCTCGGATCGCTCCGGCCGCTGCCCTCGAGGCGCTCTTCTCCACCGCCATCGCCATCGGCGCCTACTCGACGGGGCCGGGCGGCAGTCTCGCCCGCCTCCGCTCCTGGCAGGCCGTCTCCGGCGTCGTCGGCTCCAGGTGGCCGGCGCCGATCGACGAGCTCGCGGCCGCCGCCGCTCGCACGCGCTGGATCAAGGCCGCCCCCGAGGATCCCTGGTTCGAGCGCGTCGCCTGGGACATCTGGCTGATCGGGGCGACGAGCGACCGCATCGTGGTGGTCGCCGCCACCGACACCGACTGAGGAGTGGGCGCCGGGGACGGGCGCGCGACGATGGCGGGGTGGCCGGGTCCCTGGACGATCCGCCCGATGCGCCCACCCCGCCCCGCATGGTCGCGCGGGGCCTGACGGGTCGGTGCCCCCTGTGCGGGGGCCGGGGCCTGTTCGTTCGCTGGTTCACCCTCCGTGAGCGCTGCCCCACCTGCGGGCTGCGGTTCGACCGCAAGCCCGAGGAGGCCTTCTTCCTGGGCGCCTACACCCTCAACCTCGGCCTGGTGCTGTCGCTCCTGTGCATCGACCTGTTCCTGTACGGGCTGGCCGTCGGCGGGGTGGTCCCCGTTCCCCCGTGGACCCTGGTGGTCGGTGCCGTCGTCATCGCCGTCGTCGTCCCCCTGCTCGGCTACCCGGCCAGCAAGACCACCTGGTCAGCCGTCGACCTGGCCATGCACCCCCTCGACCCGGTCGAGCAGGCCGAAGCCATCGCCCACGCCGGCGGGGGCTGCTGATCGTCGGTCACCCTGAGGCTGGTCGGTGGAGGTGGAGCTGGCTGTGGCGGGCCAGCACGTCGAAGTCGCGGTCGGCGGCCAGCACGTCGACGCCGCAGCGAACGGCGATGGCAGCGATGAGGCAGTCGTTGAGGGCGCGGATGGTCTCGCCCGCCCTGCGACATCGGCGGTAGAGCTCGGCGCCCCGCTCGAAATCGTCGAGGCCCTCCACGGCAAGGAACGTGGTGCGCGACACCAGGCCACGGAGCTTGGCGAGATGCGGCTCATCCCGGGCTCCGGCCAGCACCTCCATGACGATCACATCTGTGGTGTGGAGCGTCACCTCCGAGTGGAGGAGGCGGCGCAGCTCGTGGTGGACGTCGCTCCCGGTGGCCCTGAGGAACTCGACCCAGGCCGAGGTGTCGACCAGGGTCACCCGAGGTCGGCGGCGCCGCCCGCCCGTAGCACCTCGAGGTCGGCCTCCCAGCCGCTGCCCTCCATCTCCAACGCTTCGTCGAGGGTCATGGCGTCCCCGACGAGGCGGCGCAGGGCCAGGTCGACGGCGGCCCGCTTGCTGGTCAGCCCGTAGCGGCGCATCGCCTCGGCCACCAGGTGATCATCGAGGTCCACGTTCGTCCTGGCCATGCCACCATCCTACACCTCGTAGTGTTCACAGGTGTAACGGACTCCGGACGACAGATCAGGGTTCGACGCCGTCGAGGTGGGCGGAGTCGTTGTAGCGGTCGAGGCGCCAGGAGCGGCCGTCGTGCTTGGTCCAGATGGTCAGGCCGGTGTTCTCGGGGCGCAGGCGGGTGAACGGCGGCCCCTCAGCCAGCCCGCCCCAGGCGGCGAACGACGCCTCGATGACCCCGCCGTGGCAGGCGACCACGACCAGCTCCCCGACGTGGGCGTCGGCCACCGCCTGAAGGCCGGCCGTGGCCCGGGCCACGAACCCCGTCCACGACTCGCTGCCCGGTGAGAGCGGGGCGGCGGGGTCGGTCTCCCATGCCGGCTGGCCGTAGACCCGGGTGAACTCGGACCAGGGGAGCCCGTCGCCCTCGCCCACGTGCAGCTCACAGAGGGCGCACCGCTCGGTGACCTCGAGGCGCCCGCCGCCGACGCCGGGGGCGATCAGCTGGGCCGTCTCGACGGCCCGGGCCAGCACCGAGGCGTAGAGGGCGTCGGCGCCGGCCAGCAAGTTCGACGCCAGGAGGCGGTCCCGGAGCCGCTCGGCCTGCCGGCGGCCCCGGGGCGACAGCCCGGTGCAGGCGGCGTGGCCGCCCACCACCTGGTCGACGGTGACCTGGCTCTCGCCGTGGCGCACCAGGACGACGGTAGTGGGGTCAGCGACCATCCCAGAACGGTACGGCGGCGGCGGTGAGAGACGCGGTAAGGAGGGGCCGGTGCCGGACGCAGAGGAGGTGATGACGACGTTCGTGGGCACGCCCGCACCGCCCGCCCTCGACCGGCACGGGACCTTCGCCGCCCTGTTCGACGCCCACTACCCGGCCGTCCTCGCCTACTGCCGCCGGCGGGCCGCTCCCGAGGAGGCCGCCGACGCCGCCCTGGCCACCTTCGAGGTCCTCTGGCGCACCATCGACAAACCCCCGGCCCGGGCCCTGCCCTGGCTGTACCGGGTGGCGGCGGCGCAGCTGGCCAACGGGCGTCGCTCGGAGCGTCGCCGGCTGCGCCTGGTCGAGCGCCTGGCCCGCCGCCCGACCGGCGGGGCGGCGGCCTCGTCCGATCCTGCCGACTCGACCACCGAGGCGGCCGCCGCCCGCGACGCCCTCGACCGGCTGCGCCCCGCCGACCGGGAGCTGCTCCTGCTGGTCGCCTGGGAGGGCCTCGACCCGGCCGAGGCGGCAGCGGTGCTCGGGCTCACACCAGCGACCTTCGCCGTGCGCCTGCACCGGGCCCGCCGGCGCCTCGACGCCCTCCTCACCCCGAGCCCACCCCACCCCGTGAAGGACGCACCATGAACGCAGCTCCCGACCCGATCGACGACCTCACCGCCGTGCGGGCGGCTCTGGGCCACGCCAACCCCCAGCCCGACCCGGCGCTGCCGCACCAGCAGGTGCTGGCCGCCCGGGCTGCGGTGGGCCTGGCTCGCGTGGCCCCACGGAGCACGCCGCGCCTGCGGACCCGCTTCGTGGCCGCCGGGGCGGTGGCCGCGCTGTCGGTGGCCACCCTGGTGGCCGTGGTCGTCGTGTCCCCGTCGCAGAAGACCGGCACGGTCGACCTGGCCACCGGTCCGGGGGCCAAGGCGGTCAACGCCGCTTCGGCCGCCACCCAGGCCGCCGGCACCGCACGCGGCCTGCTGACCGTGGCCCACGGGGGCCGGACGGTCACCGCCACCGGGGTCGGAGACTTTGGCAGCGGCGACGCCAGCGCCGAGATCGCCCTCGGGGAACGAACCTCGCCGGCCGGCGCGGTCCTGGTCCGACGGACCACGGCCGGCGTCTACGTTCGCCTGCCGGAGGGGCTCAGCCCGCTGTCCACGGACAGGCCCTGGCTCAGGATCGACGCCACCGACCTGGCCCGCCTGACCCAGCTGGCCCTCGGGGACATCGGCGCCCAGATCACCGGCGCCCCCCTCGACGCCCTCGCCTACCTGCGGGCGGTCTCGGGCGAGCTCGTCGACGAGGGGCCGGACCTCACCAGGGGTGAGCCCACCACCCGATACCGCACGACGATCGATCCTCGCAAGATCGTCGGCCAGCTGCCGCAGGCGCTTCAGCTCCCTGCGGGAGCCGGCGTCGGCGAGCGAAGCCTTCCTGCCTCCCTGTGGATCGATGCCAAGGGCCGGCTGCGCAGGCTGGAGGTCTCCGCCGACCCGAGCGCCTCCCCGGGTGCTCCCGACGGCAGGGCGACGGTGACCCTCGAGCTGTTCGACTTCGGCGTCCCGGTCCAGGTCGAGGCTCCGCCGGCCGACGAGGTGACCGATGTCGGTGGCCTGCTCGGCACCTTCCTCCAGAACGCCACCCGGCCCTGAGCCACCTCGGCGTGGACCGCAGGGCCTCCGGGTCCTAACGTCCAGGCTTCATGGAAGACGACGCCACCCTGGTGCGTGAGGCGGTGGCCGGCGACCTCCCCGCCTTCACTGCCATCTTCTCCCGCTACGAGGCGCTGGTGCACGACTTCGCCCTCGCCCTGCTGCGGGACCGCAAGGCGGCCTGGGAGGCCGTGAACGCCACCTTCGCCGAGGCCAGCGAGCGGCTGGAGCAGCTGCGGGAGCCCCACCGCCTCCTCGTCTGGCTCCTGGCCATCGCCCGGTTCGAGGCGGGCCTGGTCGACGCCGCCGCCGCCGGCCTCGACCGCGAGCCGGTCCTGCCCGAGGACGACCCCGAGCGGGTCCACCTGGCCGGCCTGGTCTGGGAGGCGGTCGCCGACCTCCCGCTGCGCGAACGGGCCCTGCTCGACCTCCACCTCCGCCACGGACTGGACGGAGGCGACCTGGCCGACGCCCTCGGGGTCACCCCGGCCGAGGGCGACGACCTGCGCCAGCGGATGACCGGCCTCGAGAACGGCCTGGCCGGGTTCCTCGTGGTGCGCAAGGCCGACGGCCGTTGCCCCGACCTGCCGCTGGTGCTGCGGGGCTGGGACGGCCGCTTCACCCTCCCCGTGGCCGAGGGCATCGCCGCCCACGTGACCGTCTGCCGGGTGTGCGAGCGGAGCCGCCGGGCCCTGCCGGCGCCGTTCACCCTCTACGCCTCGGCCCGCCAGGCCCCCCTGCCCGGCCCTGACGTCACCGCGCCCATCGCGGCCCCTGCACCTGCCGAGGTCTCCGCGGCCTCCGACCTCGCCGCACCCCCCGACGAGGAGCAGGCCTGATGAGTGCGTCCCGCCCGGTCGATTCCGGCCCGCAGTGGATGGACAACGGCTTCCCGCCCCGTACCTTCCCGGCTGAGGCCGTCCGGGGCGGCAGGGCGGGCGGGCCCGGCGCGCCGGGGCTGGGGGCGGTGCCGCCCGGACCGCCACGACAGCGGCGGCGGCGACCGTGGATCGCGGTCGGGGCCGTGCTGATCGCCCTGCTCCTCGTGGCCGCCGGCCTGGCGCTGGCCAACCGGGATGACGATGACGGCGCCGACCTGGCCGCCAACGGCACCACCACCACCACCATCGCCGCCATCGACACCACCGTGCCCACCTTCGACACCACCACCAGCCTCGACACCACCACCGCGGTCGAGCCGGTGATCTCCACCGTTGCACCCGAAGCTCCCGTGAGCACCGTCGCCGCCGGCGTGCTGGAGACCTCGGTGCCCGTGCTCGCCATCCCAAGGGTGAACGCCGCGGCCGGGCCGCAGACGGCTCGCCTCACCCTGCGCAACACCGGGTCCGGCCCCCTCAGCTACACCACCCAGCCCGGTTCGCCCGGCCTGTCGGCCAACCCGGCTCGCGGCACGATCGCCGTCGGCGGTAGGGCCGAGCTCACCGTCAGCCTCGACGGGTCCCGGGTCAGCGCCGAAGGCCCGTTCACGGGCACGCTCACCATCGGCGGCACCGGCGGGGTCAAGACCGTGCAGGTCACGTCCACCGTCGGTCGGCCCCCGGCCATCAACGACGACGTCGGCGAGCCCTGCGCCACCGCCGGGGTCCCCTGCAGCCGCCAGATCAAGCTGGCCCCCCCGGTGCTCGTCACCTCCAGCCCCTGCACCAACCCGTGGGCCTTCTCGGTCAGGGTCTCCGACCAGAGCCAGATCCAGAGCGTCAGGGCCACGGCCCAGATCGGCCTGGCCCTCGGCGACGCCCCGCTCCAGAAGGACGGCCAGTCGAGCGGGACCACCGGCACCTTCCGGTCGGTGCCCATAGCCCCGGTGCCGGCCGGCTTCGCCCTGCGCTTCTTCATCGAGGCCACCGACCAGCTCGGCTTCTCCATCCGCCTGGACCCGCAGATCGTCAACTGCTGAGCGGTCGCCGCTCAGGCGAGGATGTCGACGAAGCGCTCGAGCTGGCGCAGGTTCCTGCACTCGAAGACGCCGTCGCAGTGGGTGGCGTACTCGCCCACGATCGAGTCGCCGGTGTCCCAGTAGCTCTTCGGCTCCGGGTTGAGCCAGTAGACGTGCCGGGCCCGGGCCTGGATCTCCTTCACCACCCACGAGCTGGCCGCGTGGTAGTTGTTCCGGCCGTCGCCGAGCAGGATGACCGTGGTCTTGGGCCCGATGTCGGCGCCCCAGGCCTTCCAGAGCTCCTCGAAGGCGTGGCCGTAGTCGCTGTGCCCGTCGACCCAGATGACGTCCGCCTCGGTGTTCACCCGGTGGATGGCGTCGGCCACGTCCTCGACGCCGTCGAAGAACCGGGTGACCTCATCGATCCCGTCGATGAACACGAACGACCGGACCTTGGAGAACTGGCCGCTGATGGCGTGCACCAGCATCAAGGTGAACCGGGCGAAGGCGGCCACCGAGCCCGAGATGTCGGCCACCACGAAGATCTCGGGCTTGGACGGCCGGGGGTGGCGGAACTTGGGCTCGGCCGGCACCCCCCCGTAGCTGAGGGAGTGGCGGACCGTGCTGCGGAAGTCGAGCGGGCCCTTGCGGCCGTGGCGGCGCTTGCGGGCCAGGCGCACGGCCAGCCTGCGGGTGAGCGGGTACAGGGCCTTGCGCAGCATGGCCATCTCGTCCTTGGTGGCGTGCATGAAGTCGATGTCCTCGGGCAGCGGCTTGCGCAGGGTCTTGGCCATGGCCGGAGCTCCGCGATCGGCCACCAGCCGCCGCCGGATCTCGGCCTCGATGGCCTGGCGCAAATGCTCGATGCGACGTTCGATCTCGTCGCGGGCCAGGCGGCGCTTGAAGTCGGTGAGCCCGCCGGCCTCCTCCTCGGCCCCGTCGAGCAGGCGCTGGAGCACTCCCTCCAGGTCGAGGCTGCGCAGGGTGCGGTACAGGTAGTAGGTGCCGCCCACCGGCCGGCCCGGCTCCATCCCGCTGAAGCGGGTGACGGCCTGCTTGGCCACGGCCTTGGCCACCGCCTCGTCGCCCTGGCGCAGGGCCTCGTAGAGCATCTCGTTCAGCTCGTCCTGGGTGAGGTCCCCGAGGCTGGCACCGGCGTCGCCCTGCTGCAGGTGCTGGAGCAGGGCGGTGACGTCCTCGTCCTGGATCGCTCCGAGATCGCCGGCCTCGGGCGCCGACGCACCACCGAGCGGCGAGAAGTACACCTCGAACACGGTCTCGAAGGGCCGCCAGTGGGCGTGGCTCTTCACCATGGTGGCGGCCAGGGCGTACTTGAGCGACTGGCGGTCGGCCAGGTCGATCTCGCGCACCGCCTCCATGGCGTCGATGTGCTCGGTCAAAGAGACGGGCAAGCCCGAGCTGCGCAGCTCGGCCACGAACCCGTTCAGCACATCGAGCAACGAGCGGGGCGGAGCGCTCACCGGGCCTTGCGGGGGTCGTTGGCGGTGAGGTCCTTGGCTGCCCGCTGGATGTCGGACTGGTACTTGAGGAGGATGTTCAGCGTCGAGCGGGCCGTCTCGGCATCCACGTCGTCCACCCCGAGGAGCAGGAGGGTGCGGGCCCAGTCGAGGGTCTCGGACACCGACGGGTGCTTCTTCAGCTCCAGCTGGCGGATCGACCGCACGATGCGCACCACCTGGTCGGCCAGGTGCTCGGAGATGTCGGGCACCCGGTTGAGGACGATCTCCTTCTCCCGCTCCATGTTGGGGTAGTCGATGTGGAGGAACAGGCATCGCCGCTTCAGGGCCTCGGACAGCTCGCGGGTGTTGTTCGAGGTCAGGAGGACGAGCGGGATCTGCTCGGCGGCGACGGTGCCGAGCTCGGGGATCGACACCTGGTAGTCGGACAGGATCTCGAGGAGCAGGGCCTCGGTCTCGATCTCAAGGCGGTCGACCTCGTCGATGAGCAGCACCACGGGGTCCTTGGCCCGGATGGCCTCGAGCAGCGGGCGGCTCAGCAGGAAGCTCTCGGAGAAGATGTCCTCCTCCAGCTCGCTCCAGGTGGCCCCGTCACCCTCGGCGTTGCGCTGGGCCTGGATCCGCAGCAGCTGCTTCTTGTAGTTCCACTCGTACAGGGCCTTGGACTCGTCCAGGCCCTCGTAGCACTGCAGCCGGATGAGGCGGGCCCCGGTCATGGCCGCGGTCGCCTTGGCCAGCTCGGTCTTGCCCGTCCCGGCCGGCCCCTCGACCAGGATCGGCTTCTGCAGGCGGTCGGCCAGGTACACCACGCCGCTGATGGCGTCGTCAGCCAGGTAGCCGGCGGCCTTCAGGCCGTCCTTGACGTCGGCGGCGGAGTCGAAGCGGGCGGCCACCGGCTAGCGGACGTGTCCGTCGCCGTCGACCAGGTACTTGGTGGTCGTCAGCTCGCGCACGCCCATCGGGCCGCGGGCGTGGAGCTTCTGGGTGCTGATGCCGATCTCGGCGCCGAACCCGAACTCCTCACCGTCGGTGAAGCGGGTGGAGGCGTTCACCGCCACCGCGGCGGCGTCGACCTCGAGCTGGAAGCGGGTGGCGCTGGCCAGGTCCCGAGTGACGATGGCCTCGGTGTGGCCCGACCCATGACGGGTGATGTGGGCCACCGCCTGGTCGAGCGAGCCCACCACCTTCACCTTCAGCACCAGGTCGAGGTACTCCCGGCTCCACTCCTCGTCGTCGGTGATCTCGGTCGCGCCCGGGCCGAGGAGGGCGACGGTCTCGGCGTCCCCCCGCAGCTCGACGCCGTGGAGGACGGCCGCCACCTGGGGCAGGAAGCGGTGAGCCACGTCGCGGTGGACCAGGAGCGCCTCGGTGGCGTTGCACACGCCGGGGCGCTGGGTCTTTCCGTTGACCACGATGGCGATCGCGGCGTCGAGGTCGGCGCTGGCGTCGACGTACACGTGGCAGTTGCCGTCACCGTCGACGACGTAGGGCACCGTGGCGTTCTCGACGATCGCTTCGATCAGCGACCGGCCGCCCCGGGGGACGAGGAGGTCGATCGAGCCCCGCAGGCGCATGAAGGCCACCGCCCCCGCCCGGCTGGTGTCGGCGACCAGGGTCACGCCGTCCGCCGGGAGGCCCTCCTTCTCGAGGGCGTCGCCAAGGGCGCCGGCGATGACCACGTTGGACGAGATGGCGGCGGCCGAGCCCCGGAGGAAGGCGGCGTTGCCCGCCTTCAGACACAGGCCGGCAGCGTCGCTGGTGACGTTGGGCCGGCTCTCGTAGATCACCGCCACCACGCCGAGCGGCACCCGCACCCGGCGCAGGCGCAGGCCGTTGGGCCGCACCCAGCCGTCGACGACCTCGCCGACCGGGTCGGCCAGCGCTGCCACCTGGCGGAGCCCGCCGGCCATGGCCTCGATGCGGGCCGGCGTGAGCCGCAGGCGGTCGACCAGGGGCGCCGAGGTTCCCAGCCCCTCGGCTCGGGCCACGTCCTCGGCGTTCGCCGTGAGGATGGCGTCGGCACGGTCGACCAGCAGGTCGGCGGCGCCCAGCAGCACGGCGTCCTTGGTGGTTGACGACGCCGTGGCCAGCACCCGACTGGCGGCCTTGACCCGCCGGCCGAGCTCGACGAGCGAGGTGGCTCGGGCGGAGGCGTCGGCGACCATCGTCGGCCAGCCTACCGACGGTCGATCACCGCTCTGGCTGTCGGCTTGCGGCCTCAGCCCCGGCGGGTGACCTTCCTCTTGAGGCCGGCGAACCCGCCCTTGCCCAGCGCCTTGTCCTTGGCCTTCTCGGCGTAGCGCCTGGCCCGCTGCAGGAGCAGCCGGGCCCACACGAACTCGGTGGCCAGCAGGGCCAGCCCGGCGAGAACCACGATGATGCCTGGCCCGGGCAGGACGAACATGGCCAGGCCGGCAGCCACGATGGTGAGCCCGACCACCAGGATGATCATCCGGTAGGCCTGGCGGACGATGACGTTGGGGCTGCGGCCCAGCTCGTACCACCGCCGGGCCCGGTTCTCGGCCAGGTGCTCAAGCGGGTCATCCAGCCTCTCGAAGGCCGACTGAGGTTCGGGGCCGCCGCTCATCCGCCCATGATGGCGCACCGGGCCGGGCCGGTGACGGCGGCGTCCCTCACCGAGGAGCCCGGTCCTCGCCCTCGACCTCGGTCCCGACCGGGTCGCTCGAGCGCGGCTCGGCGCGGCCCTCGGCGATCGACTCGTCCAGCTGCTCGTCGACCGACGGGCCATGGGCCACATCACCCTTGTCCGCCTTGAGGGAGGCGACGATGGCCACGGTGAGCACGATGGCGATGACGACCAGCGACAGCCAGGTTGGCGGGTGCAGCTCCAGCGGCTTGCCGACGGCCAGCATCTTGAGGCCGACGTAGCCGAGGATCACGCCCAGGCCGACGTTGAGGTAGCGGAACTTGCCGGCCAGCCCCGAGAGCAGGAAGAACAAAGAGCGCAGGCCGAGGATGGCGAAGGCGTTGGAGGAGAAGACGATGAACTGCTCACGGCTGATGGCCAGCACCGCCGGCACCGAGTCGACGGCGAACACCACGTCGGTGGTCTCGATCAGCACCAGGACGGCGAACAGGGGCGTGGCCACCCGCTTGCCGTTCTTCCTGGTGAACAGCTTCTGGCCGTCGTACTCGTCGGTCGAGGGGATCACCTTTCGCACCGCCCGCAGGGCCAGGTTCTGGGAGTAGTCCACCTCCTCGGTCTCGTCGTGGTGGGCGATCTTCCAGGCGGTGTAGAGGAGGAAGGCCCCGAACACGTAGAGGATCCACTCGAAGCGCTCGATGAGCGCCACCCCGGCGAAGATGAAGGCAGCCCGCAGAACGAGGGCGCCGAAGATGCCCCAGAACAGCACGCGGAACTGGTACATCTTCGGAACCCCGAAGAACGAGAAGATCACGGCCCAGACGAAGACGTTGTCGATCGACAGGGACTTCTCGACGAGGAAGCCCGAGATGTACTCGGTGGCGGCCTGACCGCCGTGCCAGCCGAACATCACGCCGGTGAAGGCCACCCCGATCGAGATCCAGACGGCGGACTCGATGGCCGCCTCCTTGAAGGTGATCTCGTGGGGCTTGCGGTGGACGATGAGCAGGTCGGCCACCAGCAGCGTGGTCAAGAAGGCGAGGAGGGCGCCCCACTGCCACGGGTGGACCTCGAACGAGGCGAAGTTCTCCCGTCCGGCAGTCTCGGCGGCGGCGGCGAGCAGGGCGGGCACGGTGGGGTCCTCCGGGTGGGTGGCGGCGCGAAGCGCCAGGGTGGGATCTACCCAGCGGCCCGGGTGGCCCACCATCCTCCCCGCCTGCGCCCGGCTATGTCAACCCAGACTTGACGCGGCTGGCTCCCTCCGGTGGCCTAGCGTTCGTCGGGTGAGCTTCCTCGAGGGCGCCCTGCGCAGCGTCCTCGGCGCCGGCCGCCCGGGAGAGGCCGGCGGGCCGCTGGTCGAGCCCGTCGAGCGGTTCGTGGCCGAGGTGGCCGAGGTCCTCGTCGGCCTGGCCACCACCCTGAGCTCGCTGACCGCGTCGCCCGCCGAGCTCGAGCGGGACGTGGCCATCGAGGCGATGAACGTGGCCATGGCCGTCGCCGACGCCGACGGCCGCCACGGCCACGCCGAGCTGGGCGCCCTGGCCGAGGCCTTCGGCGGCCGCTTCGGCGCCGCCGCCACCGTCGTTCTCGACGGGCGGCGGGACTGGCTGGAGCGCCCGTCGACGCTGTTCGAGATCCTGGTGGGCCACGACGCCCGGGACGGCACCCGCACGGCCTGGCGCTACTACGAGCTGGCCATGCGCATCGCCCACACCACCGCGGGGCTCGATGCCGTCACCTCCGAGGGCGAGCTTGCGGCCATCGACCGCCTCCGCTCCACCCTGCTCGGGGCCATGAAGGCCGGCCCGCCCTCGCCCTCGGCCCAGCAGGCCGCCGGCCTGGGCCCGAGCGGCCCTTCCGAGCGGGAGAGCACCGGTTCTGTGACCGCCGCGGCCCCGACGGTCCCGCCCGTCCCCGACGTCCTGCCGCCGGCCCGCCCGCTGTCCGAGCTGCTGGCCGAGCTCGACGCCCTCATCGGGCTGACCCCGGTCAAGGCCGAGATTCATCGGGTCGCCGACCTGTTGCGGGTCATGCAGCTGCGGCGGGAGCGGGGCCTGCCCACCACCGCCGGCAGCCGCCACCTGGTCTTCACCGGCAACCCGGGGACGGGCAAGACCACCGTGGCCCGGCTGGTGGCCCAGATCTACCGCACGCTCGGGGTGGTCGAACGGGGCCACCTGGTCGAGACCGACCGCAGCGGCCTGGTGGTCGGCTTCGTCGGACAGACCGCCACCAAGGTTCGGGCCGTGGTCGAGTCGGCCCTCGACGGGGTGCTGCTGGTCGACGAGGCCTATGCCCTGGTGCGGGGCAGCGAGGCCGACTTCGGTCGGGAGGCCATCGACACGCTGGTGAAGATGGTCGAGGACCACCGTGACGACCTGGTGGTGATCCTGGCCGGCTACCCCGGCGAGATGGCCCTGCTGGTGGCGGCCAACCCGGGCCTCAAGAGCCGCTTCCCCACCACCATCCACTTCCCCGACTACTCGACCGAGGAGCTGGTGGGCATCTTCGCCTCGATGTGCCGGGCCGCCTCCTACGAGCCCACCGCCGCCGCCCTCGAGGTGGTGCGCCGCCGCTTCGACGCCGACCCCCGGGAGGCGGGCTTCGGCAACGCCCGCACGGCCCGCAACACCTTCGAGGCGGCCCTAGCCCGCCACGCCAGCCGCATCGTCGACCTGGCCGACGCCGGCACCGTCCCGACCGACCGGCAGCTGTGCGCCCTGGAGCCGGCCGACCTCGAGGCGTCGCCCTGATGCCGCCGGGCCTGAAGACCCTGGCCGCGGTGGTGGCGGCGGCGGCGATGGTGGGCGCCGCCGTCATCGGTCGCAACGCCCTCGACACCAAGAGCGAGCGCGACGGCCTCCGCCTCACGGTGGTCTGCGACCCCCTCGCTGAGGTGTTCTGCCAGGCCGCCGCCGCCGCCGACGACCGCCTCACCATCAAGGTCGAGAGCCCGGGGGTGACGACGAGACAGCTGGTAGACCTGGACGCAGGCGAGCGCCCCGACTTCCAGGCCTGGGTCAGCGTCGGCCCCTGGCTGCAGATGGCCGACGGAGACCCTGGCGGCCAGGCGTCCTACAGCAAGGACATCGTCTACGTGGCGTCATCTGGTCTGGTCCTTGTGACCAAGCCAGGCCAGGACTTCGCGTCCTGCGGCAAGCCCGCGCCCGCTGCCTGCCTGCCGCTCCCCAGCAACCCGGTCGGCCTCCCGTCGCCTCTCAGCAGCGGAATCGGCTTGGCTGGCCTGGCCCAGATCGTTCTCGCCGCCACGGGTATCGCCGCCGACACGCTCGATCGCACCGCGATCGAGAGTGGGCCTGTCGACCTGGTCATCGGCAGGCTGCGTCGAAACACCAACCCAACTGCTGGGCTGGAGCAGCTGAACATCTCGTTCTCCCAGGCCAATCCCCTCGTCACGACGCGAGCAACGGCGCCTCCGGCATCGTCCCGGGCGCAGGTGCTGGAGAGTGACCCACCCGTGCGCGCCGTCCTCCAGGTGGGCATCCTCGACACTGTGGCCATGGCGCCCTTGAGAGATCTGCCAGGCGGCCGGGCGCTGGCCCGAGCCGCCATGGACGCGGGCTGGGACCCACCCGGCGACCCCTCCGGCGGTCTTCCTGACCCCGGGGTGCTCGCTGCCCTCCGCGAGGCCTGGACGGGCCCCTAGCAGGTGGGCTAGCTGAAGCGCTCGCCGTCGACCTCGACCGCAGGGCCGGGGACCACGCTCACGTGGGGCCGCTCTAACCTCCCCAACGTGTGGAATCGGCTGGCCTTGCTCATCGTTGCGGTGGCGGTGCTGGCTTCGGCCTGCGGTGGCGGTGGCGGCGGGCAGGAGGCCGGTGATGCGCCCAAGGGGTGCACCACGCTGCAGGTCACGGTGAGCCCCGAGAAGCTGGATCTCATGACCGAGCTGGCCGCCGACTTCAACAAGGCGAAGGTGGCCAAGGGCGCCGCCGACGGCAGCTGCGCATTCGCCAAGGTGCGGCGGCTGTCCTCGGGCGACGGGGCCACGGCCCTGGCCGGCAGCTGGGCCGACGAGGAGGCCTACGGGCCCAAGCCCACGATCTGGTCGCCGGCCGGCGCCGGCTGGGGGGCGGTGGCCAACCAGCGGCTGGCCGACAAGGGGCAGCCGGCCATGGCCCCTCGCGACGCCGCGTCGCTGATGCTGACCCCGCTCGTGATCGGGATGCCCAAGCCGATGGCCGACGCCCTCGGCCACCCGGCCAAGCCCATCGGGTTCGACGACCTGGTGGCGCTCTCCCAGGACCCCGCCGGGTGGGGGGGCAGGGGCCACCCCGAGTGGGGCCCGTTCAAGCTGGGCAAGACCAACCCCAACTTCTCCACCAGCGGCCTGAACGCCACCATCGCCCAGTACTACACGGCGGTGAAGAAGACTCAGGGGCTCACCTCCGAGGACGTGGCCCGGCCCGACGTGGCCGAGTTCAACCGCAAGATCGAGGCGGCGGTGGTCCACTACGGCGACACCACGCTCACGTTCTTGAACAACCTGTACCGGGCCGACCAGCGGGGCACCTCGCTCTCCTACGTCTCGGCGGTGGCCGTGGAGGAGAAGTCGATCATCGACTACAACCGGGGCAACCCCGACGGCGTGCTCGAGCAGGGCGAGAAGCCCCGGCCGCCCCGGGTGCCGTTGGTGGCGATCTACCCCAAGGACGGCACCCTCTTCTCCGACAACCCGCTCTACGTGCTCGACGCCCCCTGGGTAACGCCCAAGCACCGGGCCGGCGGGCAGGCCTTCTCCCGCTTCGTCCAGGAGAAGGACAACCAGGCAAAGGCGCTGGCCACCGGGTTCCGCCCCGCCAACCCCGAGGTGGCGGTGGGCGATCCGATCATCGCGGCAAACGGGGTCGACCCGGGCCAGCCCTCCACCACCCTCGGGGTGCCCGAGCCGGCCGTCCTCGCCTCGATCATCACCAGGTGGGGCGAGCAGCGCAAGGGCGCCCAGGTCCTGCTCGTGATCGACGTGTCGGGGTCGATGGCCGACGACGGCGGCGGGGGCCAGACCAAGCTCGACCTGGCCAAGCAGGCGGCGGTCAACGCCCTCTCGCAGTTCGGGCCGAACGACCAGGTCGGCCTGCGCATCTTCTCCACCGGCATCAGCCCGAAGGAGCCCACCGACTACCTCGACCTTGTGCCCATCGGCCCCATCGCCGCCAACCGCGAGCAGATCGCCGCCCGCCTCCGCAGCCTGGTGCCCACCCGAGGCACGCCGCTGTACACCACGGCGACGGCCAGCTTCGACCTGATCTCCAAGCAGTACCAGCCGACGCTGATCAACGCCGTGGTGCTGCTCACCGACGGGCGGAACGAGGATCCCCGCAACGACGACCTGCCCGGCGCCCTGGCCAAGCTCACCAGCGGCTCGGAGGGGGGCAGCGACCGGCCGGTCCGGCTGTTCACCATCGGCTTCGGCCAGGACGCCGACCAGAGCGCCCTGCGCCGGCTGGCCGAGGCGACTTCGGCCCGCTCCTACGACTCGTCCGACCCGAAGGCCATCGACCAGGTCTTCACCAACGTGATCTCGAACTTCTGATTCGTTCGATGCATCGGCCGGAGGTGACCTGAGTGGCGATCGAGCGGCTGCCGGAGAGGGCGCGCACGCCGGCGGTGGCCCGGGCCATGTTCAGCCCGTCGGCCATCCTCATCGGCGGCGCCGCCGCCTCGCTGGCCATCCTGGCCGGGCTGTGGCCGTTGGCGCCGGTGGTCGCCCTGGTCGGGTGGGGGGCCAAGGTGGCCCTGGCCGTGCCCCGCGACCGCAGGAGCACCATCAACCCAGGCAAGCTGCCCGACCCGTGGCGCACGTTCGTGCTCGAGGCGGCCCAGGCGGCCAAGCGCTTCAACGACCTGATCCGCACCCTGCCCACCGGGCCCCTGCGCTCGGAGCTGGCCGAGGTCGGCCAGCGGGTCAACGAGGCGGTTCGGGAGTGCTGGGAGATCGCCAACCTGGGCGTGCGCCTCGACCTGGCCCGCAAGCAGCTCGGCCTGAGCCAGGCGGCCACCGAGGTCGACCGCCTGCGGGGCGAGCGGGGGCTCCGGGCCCAACAGGGCATGGACCTGGCCTCGATCGACCGGGCCATCAACGCGGTGCAGCGCCAGCTGGCGGCGGGCCAGCGGATCGAGACGGCCGCCTTCGAGGCCCGCGACCGCCTCCGGGTGCTGAACGCCCAGCTCGACGAGGCCGTGGCGGCGGTGGTGGAGATGACGCTGCGGCCCAACGCCGCCGGCTCGGCCGGAGCCGTGCGGGGCCAGGTGAACGGCATCGTGGACGAGCTGGAAGCGCTGCGCCTGGCCCTCGACGAGACTGACAGTCTCACCGCCCCGTCACCCGACGGGACGACCACCTCTACCATTCCCTCAAACCAGATGGAGCAGCGATGATCAAGCTCTTCCGCAAGATGGGCAAGTACATGACTGCGATGTTCACCGGCAAGTTCAACGAGCTGGCCGACCCCAAGATCCAGCTCGAGCAGGCGATCATCGAGGCCCAGGACCAGCACCGCCGGCTCACCGAGCAGGCCGCCAACGTGATCGCCAGCCAGAAGCAGACCGAGATGAACCTCAACCGGTCGATGGCCGAGCTTGAGACCACCTCGGGTCGGGCCCGCCAGGCCCTGCTCATGGCCGACGACGCGGCCAAGAAGGGCGAGGCCACCCGGGCCGCCGAGCTGGAGAAGACGGCCGAGATCCTGGCCAACAAGCTGATCCAGGTCGAACGCGAGGTCGAGTCGCTCAAGCAGATGCACCTTTCGACCAGCGAGAACGCCAACAACGCCAAGCAGGCGGTGAAGTCGAACTCGGCCGCCCTGCAGAAGAAGCTGAACGAGCGCCAGAAGCTGCTGTCGCAGATCGACCAGACCGAGATGCAGGAACAGATGAACCGGGCGATGACCAGCCTCAGCGCCTCGGTCGGCCAGGACGTGCCCACCCTCGACGAGGTGCGCCAGAAGATCGAGACCCGCTACGCCAAGGCCCTGGGCTCGGCCGAGCTGCAGGGCGACTCGGTGGAGACCAGGATGCTCGAGGTCGAGCAGGCCAGCGCCGACATGGAGGCCCAGGCCCGCCTGGCCGAGCTGCGCACCCAGCTGGGCCTGTCCACCGGCACCGCCGGCGCCGCCGAGGTGGGCGCCGGCACGGTGTCCGAGCAGGTGCCCCAGACCGCCGTCGGACAGGAGATCCCGAAGCAGCCGTAACGGCGTGGCTCAGGGCAGCATCACCAGATCGTCGCGGTGGATGACCTCGTGCGGGACGTCTGCTGGGAGGTCGGCGGTGCGGCGGCCGGCCAGAGCCTCGATGGTGGCCGCTGAGTGACGGACCAGGCCCTTGGCGAAGATTCGGCCCTCGGGGTCGGACAGCTCGACGGCCGCCCCCTCGCCGAAGCTGCCCTTCACCGCCACCACCCCGGCGGGGAGGAGGGACACGGCCCGCTCGGTGAGGGCCCGGCGGGCGCCCTCGTCGACCACCACGGTGCCGCTGGCCCCGACGGCAAAGGCGATCCACAGCTTGCGGGCCGGCAGGCGGCGCCCCCGGGGCACCACGACGGTGCCCACCCCGGGCTGGCCGGCCACGGCGTCGACCAGCACCTCAGGCCGGGCGGCCGCGGCGATCACGGCCCGCACCCCCGACCAGGCGGCGATCTTGGCCGCGGCCAGCTTGGAGGCCATCCCCCCGCTCCCCCGGGCCGACCCGGCCCCTCCGGCCAGGGCCTCGAGGGCGGTGTCGACCTGCACGATCTCCTCGATGAGGGTGGCGGCGGCGTCGAGGCGGGGATCGGCGGTGAGCAGGCCGGCGGTGTCGGTGAGCAGCACCAGCACCTCCGCGTAGACCAGGTGGGCCACGAGGGCGGCCAGGTTGTCGTTGTCGCCGTAGCGGATCTCATCATCGGCCACGGCGTCGTTCTCGTTGACGACGGGGACCACGCCCAGCTCGAGCAGGCGGGTCAGGGTCTGGCGGGCGTGGAGGTACTGGGTTCGCTGGACGAAGTCGTAGGGGGCCAGCAGCACCTGGCCGGCCACTAGGCCGTGGCCGGCGAGGTGCTCGTCCCACGTTCGCATCAGCCGGTGCTGTCCCACCGCGGCGGCGGCCTGCAGGGTGGGCAGGTCGAGGGGCCGGGCCAGCCCCAGGGCCGGCAGCCCGGCGGCGATGGCCCCGCTGGAGACCAGCACCACCCGGTGACCCGCCTCCCGCAGGACGGCCACCTCATCGGCGACCTTGGCCACCATGGCGTCGTCGATGCGCCCCGACCCGTCGGTCAACGACGACGTCCCCACCTTGGCCACCACCAGCACCCGGCCCAGGTTAGAAGGGCTCGATCGGGTGAGGGCCGTCGCCGACGCCCCCGTGCCTAGGGTGCAGACGGTGCGTCGTGCATCCGCAGCCAAGAGCGACGGCTCGGTCGCCCTGGTCCTCGGCACCAGGCCTGAGATCATCAAGCTGGCGGGGATCAGCCGCCTCCTCGGCAGCGCCGGCTACATCATCCACTCCGGGCAGCACTACGACGCCACGCTTTCCGCCGCCTTCTTCGCCACCTACGGGCTCCCCGAGCCCCGGGTCCGCCTCACCGGGGTCGGCGGCGCGAGCAGAGCGGAGCAGTTCGCCGCCGTGATCCTCCAGCTTGGCCACCAGCTCGAGCGCGAGCGCCCCGCGGCCGTCGTGGTCCAGGGGGACACCAACACCGCCGCTGCTGCCGCCCAGGCCGCTCACTTTGCAGGCATCCCGGTCGTCCACGTCGAGGCGGGGCTGCGTTCGTTCGACCGGGCCATGCCCGAGGAGATCAACCGTCGGTTGATCGGCGTCGTTGCCGATCTGCACTGCGCGCCGACCGAGGTGAGCGCCGAGAACCTCCGTCGGGAGGGGGTGGCCGCCCAGGCCATCCGGGTGACGGGCAACACAACGGTCGACGCCACCATCGAGTCGTTGCCCGAGCCGGCACGGTCAGCGGCGGTCCTTGGGGACCTCGGGCTGCAGTCGGGCGGGTTCGTGCTGGCCACCATCCATCGGCCGGAGAACGTTGACGATGTCGGAAAGCTCTCGTCGATCCTGGAGTCGCTGGCCGGCCTGACCCTGCCCGTCGTGCTCCCGCTGCACCCCCGCACGCTCGCCTGCGTCGAGCGCTTCGGCCTCCGGCCGCTCCTCGACCGGATCCGGACCCTGGAGCCGATCGACCACCCGGTCTTCCTCGCCCTGGCCGGCCACGCCCGCCTCCTGGTGTCGGACTCCGGCGGCGTGCAGGAGGAGTGCACCGTCCTCAAGCGACCGCTGGTGGTGATCCGCAACAGCACCGAGCGGCCGGAGGCCATCGCCGCCGGCTTCGCCGTCCTCGTCGCCGCTGATCCCGGTCTCGCCGCCCGACTCGCAGCCGCAGTGGCCGACGACCGGTGGCCGGTCGAGCTGGCCGGCCGCCCGTCACCCTTCGGTGACGGCCACGCCAGCGAACGCATCGTCGCCGCCATCCTGGAGCTGGTCGACGAGGGGCGACGGAGCTCGACCGCCGAGCCATAGCCAGCCGTGGCCCTGCCCCAGCTGCCGTCGTCGGTCACCCGCCAACATCCGATCACTCCTCGTCGTAGTCGAACTCCAGCTTGCCGATGCGGACCGGGTCGCCCTGGCGGGCGCCGGCCCGGGCCAGCTCCTTGTCGACGCCCATGCGCTTCAGGCGGGCCTGGGCGTAGATCAGCGCCTCGGGGTTGGTGAGGTCGTTGAGGGCCACGGCCCGCTCGGCCTCCTTGCCGTGCACGACGTAGGTGCCGTCATCGTCGCGGCTGACCAGGATCCCGGAGGGCACCAGCCGGTGGACGGTGAAGGTGCCCTCGGCCTGGACCTCGGCCTCGGCGGCCCGGGCCTGGTCGACCAGGTCGGCCATGCGGCCCACGAGCGGGCGCAGGCCCTCGCCGGTGACGGCCGAGATCATCTGGCCCTCCCACATGGGATCGGCCCGGGGGTCGTCGACCTTGGAGCCGACGACGATGCGGGGCCGCTCCAGCAGCTCAGGCCGGTAGGCGCCCAGCTCCTCGAGCAGGATCCGCTCCTGCTCGGCCGGCGGGTGCCCACCAGCGTCCTCGGCGGCCAGGTCGACAAGGACCACCATCACCCGGGCCCGCTCGATGTGGCGGAGGAACTGGTGGCCCAGGCCCCGCCCCTCACTGGCCCCCTCGATCAGGCCCGGGATGTCGGCCACCGTCAGCTCACGGTCGCCGATGCGGACGACCCCGAGGTGGGGCTCCAGCGTGGTGAAGGGGTAGGCGGCGATCTTGGGCTTTGCCGCCGAGATGCGGCTGATCAGCGTGGACTTGCCGGCGTTGGGGAAGCCGACCAGGGCGACGTCGGCCATCAGCTTCAGCTCGAGGTTGAACCAGTGCTCGCCGCCCACCTCGCCCTGCTCGGCGAAGCTTGGCGCCTTGCGCCGGGCCGAGGAGAACGAGGCGTTGCCACGGCCGCCCCGGCCGCCCTCGGCGCACAGGAAGCGGTCGCCGGAAAGGGCGAGGTCGGCCACCACCTCGCCGGAGAGCGAGACCACCATCGTGCCCACGGGCACGGTCACGGTCACGTCGTCGCCACTGGCCCCGTGGCGCACCTTGCCCGAGCCGTGGGTGCCGTCGGTGGCCCTCCGGAACGGGTGGTCGCGGAACTGCAGGAGGCTCGACATGTTGTGGTCGGCCACCAGCCACACGTCGCCGCCCTTGCCGCCGTTGCCACCGTCGGGCCCGCCCTCGGGGACGTGCGCCTCGCGCCGGAACGACACCGCACCTGCCCCACCGTTGCCGGCCTTGACGTGCAGCTGCGCCTCATCGACGAACCCGGACTCGGGGGCCAAGAGGGGGTGGCTCCTAATCGGTGGGCGGGGCGGAGGCGGCGGCGTCCACCAGCGGACGCACGTCGACCACCTTGCGACCCTTGCGGGCCCCGAACTTCACGGTGCCCGTGGTGAGGGCGAACAGGCTGTCGTCGCCGCCGCGACCCACGTTCTCACCGGGGTGGAAGTGGGTGCCCCGCTGGCGCACGATGATGGCGCCGCCCTTGGCCACCTGGCCGTCGAACAGCTTGACGCCGAGGCGCTGGGCGTTGGAGTCGCGCCCGTTCTTGGTGCTGCCTGCACCCTTGGTCTTGGACATCTGGCCCTACTTCCCTGCGTCGCTTGCGGTGTCGCCCTTGGCGCCGCCGGGCGCGGCGATCGTGGTGATCTCGATCGTGGTGTAGTGCTGGCGGTGACCCCAGCGCCGCCGCGTACGCGCCTTTGGGGTGTAGGTGAGACCCCGGATCTTGGGGCCCTTCTCGGCCCCCACGATGCGGGCGCCGACGCTTGCCCCGTTTAGCTCGGCTGGCGTGGCCAGCATGGTGGCCCCGTCGACGAGGAGGAGAGGGGAGAAGGTGAGGTCATCACCCTCGGCTCCCGAGAGAAGCTCGACGGCCAGACGGGCGCCCTCTTCGACTCGGTGCTGCTTGCCTCCGGTGGCGATCACGGCGTACACGAGGGCTGAACCCTAGTCGACCGGCTACTCCAACAGCTCGGCCGTCAGGGTGAAGCCCCGGCCCGAGCACACTGGGCACGTCTCCGAAAGGCTCTCGACCAGCCCCTCGCTGATCCGCTTGCGGGTCATCTCGACCAGGCCCAGCTCGGAGATGTCGAAGACCTGCACCCGGGTCTTGTCCCGGGCCAGGGCCTGGCGGAACCGCTTTGCGACCTGGTCGCGGTTCTCCTTCACCTCCATGTCGACGAAGTCGATGACGATGATCCCGCCGATGTCTCGCAGGCGCAGCTGGCGGGCCACCTCCTCGGCCGCCTCGAGGTTGTTGCGGAAGACCGTCTCCTCCAGGTTGGTCCGGCCCACGTTCTTGCCCGTGTTCACGTCGATCACCGTCAGCGCCTCGGTGCGCTCGATGATGAGCGACCCGCCCGAGGGCAGCCACACCTTGCGGTCGAGGGCCTTGTGGAGCTGCTCGTGGACGAAGTGGCGCTCGAACAGCGGCAGCGGGTCGGCGGCCCGGTCGTGCAGCTCGATGCGGTCGGCCAGCTCGGGGTTGATCGAGGTGACGTAGGACAGGACCTCGGCGTGCAGGGCCGGGTCGTCGAGGATCACCCCCCGGAAGTCCCTGGTCAGCTCCTCGCGGATGAAGCGGACGGCGATGTCGGGCTCGCGGTAGAGCAGGCCTGGCGCCTTCGACCGCTTCGACAGGGCCTCGATCTGCTCCCACTGGGACAGCAGGCGGGCCACGTCACGGCGCAGCTCGTCCTCGGTGCAGCCCTCGGCCGCGGTGCGGACGATGATGCCCTGGCCCGGCGGCCGGATCTGGTCGAGGATCCGGCGCAGCCGCTTGCGCTCGTCGTCGGGCAGGCGCTTGGAGATGCCGTAGGTGTCCGAGCCCGGCACCAGCACCACGAACCGGCCGGGCAGGGAGACCTCCTGGGTGAGCCGAGCCCCTTTGTGGGCGATCGGGTTCTTGGTGACCTGGCACAGGATCACCTGGCCGGCCTTCAGGAGCTGCTCGATGCGGACGTCGTCCCGCTGGGCCCGGGGGGCGTCGTGCTCGTCAGGCTCGGACCGCAGGTCGCCCCGATACAGCACGGCGTTCTTCGGCGTGCCGATGTCGACGAACGCCGCCTCCATGCCGGGCAGGACGTTCTGGACCCGGGCCAGGTAGATGTTGCCGTCGATCTCGCTCGAGTCGTTCTGGGGGCGGCTCACCACGTGCTGGATGAGGGTGCGGCCCTCGAGCACGGCGATCTGGGTGGCCTGGGGCTGGGTGTGGACCACCATCAGGTAGCGGCCCACGGGACGCCCGTTGCGCTCCCGCCCCTGGCGGCGCGCCAGCTCTACGGCGCTCAGCTCGGCGGCGTCGCCAGCGGGCCCGGCGATCCCGCCCAGAACCGGCGACCCGGCACCGACCCCACCGCGCTTGGGGCGCTTGGGGCGCTTGGCGGTCGGGTCGTCGTCGGCCGGGCCGGACCTGCGAGAGGTGGCGGCGACCGGCGGGGCGGGCGTCCGGTTGTCGCCCGCCCGGGGCCGCGCTGCTGACCGGCCCCGGGGTGAGGTCGCGGCGGTGGAGGGCCCGGCGGCCCGGGGGGCAGCGGGCCCACCGGCCAGGGGGTCGGGCATGCGGCGGGTGTCGCCCACCTTGGGCCGGGCGGCCGGACGAGCTCCCGGGACCTCCGCAGACGATCGGGCCGGTGCGGTGCCCGGGTTCGGAGGAGGTTGCGGGCCCCGGGCGGCGCCGCCGGCGAGGAACTCAGAGACCTGGGCATCGGCTGCTGGGCGGGCCGGCGGATGGCCCTCGTCGGCCGAGCCGTCGTCGTCCTGCAACCCGGCCTCGCCCTCGCCCCGGGGCCGTCCCCTGCCCCCGCGCGAGCCGCGCCGGCGCCGCTTTCGGGCCGCTCCCGCCGAGCCCTCCCCCGACGGACCCGCCCGGTCTTCCGGCCGGGGGCTGCGGCCCGACCCGCCGGCCGAGGCGGGCGCGGCTGAACCCGGGGCCTCGTCGCCGGGCGACCGGTCACCCGTGGGGAGGGTGGGGGGTCGGTCAGGCGCCGACCGCTCGGGCGTCTTCGGCGGGGTGGAGGACGGAGGGGTGTCCCCGGGTTCCGACATGGGTGCTCCTCGAGAAGGGGGCACGCCGAAGGGCGTGCGGGGCGACGGCGGTCGTCGGCGGGAGCGGTAACGGCTCCCGGCGCTCGCCGTCGCTGTCGATCCATTGGGCGGTCCTGCGCACGCGGCCGGCCCCGAGGTGCGGCCACAGGGCCGAGACCACCTCGGAGGGGCGCAGCGTCCTCCCGCCGGTCCCGGCGGCGCTGGCCAGCTCCAGGTGGAGCCGGGCGGCGCCGCCGTACACCACGGGCAGAAGGACGGCGAGCGACAGGAGGGCGGGGCGCAGGTCGGCCTCGGCCTGCACCCCCTTGCGTTCCACGGTGCAGGGCAGCGTGCCGGCGGCCAGGGCCCGTTCCGCCCCCGCCGACAGCTCGAGCGGGTCGGCCCCGGCCAGGGCCACCTCCCACTCGGAGGAGGTGACGGTCTGCTGCAGGGAGCCGTCACCCGGGGGGACCGGCGCCGCCGCGACCACCTCGACCCCGGGGGGCAGGGCGGCCGACAGCGTGTCGGGGAGGGCGTCGAGATCGACGGCCGAGCCCTCGAGCAGCTCGAGGTCGAGCAGCTCGCAGGTGGACTCGGCGCCGGTGGGCAGGGCGAGGCCGAAGGCGACCTTGGCCCGGGGGGAGAACCCGGCGGAGCGGGCGACGGGCACCTCGGCCCGCCGCAGCGCCCGCTCCAGGCTGCGGGCCAGGTCGCGGTGGCCGAGGAACCGGACCCGGCCGAGCTTTGTGTAGCGCAGGCGCAGGCGCAGGCCGGTCACGAGCGTGTGCCGACCGACGAGGCGAGGCGGGTGGGCCCGAGGGTGATCGGGATCACGCCGCCCGAGGCCAGGTCCTGGCCGGTGCCCTGGCTGCCGCCGGCCGGCGGGGTGGTCGAGGCGACCACGTGCTCGACCCCCGAGTCGGTGCAGGCGCCGCAGTCGTAGCACGGGGTCCAGCGGCAGTCCTCGACCGTTGCCTCGGCCATGGCGTCCTCCCAGTCCTGCCACAGGAAGTCCTCGTGGAGGCCGGCCGACAGGTGGGCCCAGGGCAGGGCCTGGCGCCGGGGCCGGTCGGCGTGGACCAGGGCGTCGAGGTCGACCCCGTGGTCCCGGCAGGCGTCGACCCAGCGGGCCAGCTCGAAGTGCTCGCTCCACTCCTGGAAGGTGCCACCGGCCCGCCAGACCGCCTCGATGACCGGGCCGATGCTTCGGTCGCCCCGGGACATGAGCCCCTCGATGGTGGTGGCCGCCGGGTCGTGCCACTTGAGCTGCACGCCCTTGGCCGTGCGGGCGGCAGTGCGCAGGAGGTTGACCTTGCGCTGCAGCTCGGCCGTCGGGTCCTGGCCGAACCACTGGAACGGGGTCTGGGGCTTGGGGACGAAGCCTCCGACGCTCACGGTGACGGTGGCGCCCCTGGTGTGGGCCCGGCCGATCTCGGCGCAGCGCCGGCCGAGGTCGATGATGCCGAGCACGTCCTCGTCCCGCTCGGTGGGCAGGCCGATGAGGAAGTACAGCTTGAGTCGGCGCCACCCCTCCGAGAAGGCGGCGTCGACCGCGGTGTACAGGTCTTCCTCCCGGATCAGCTTGTTGATGACCTTGCGCATCCGCCACGTGCCGCCCTCGGGGGCGAAGGTCAGGCCGGTGCGGCGGGCACCGGCCACGCCGGCGGCCAGCCCGACGGTGAAGGCGTCGACCCGCAGGCTGGGCAGCGACACGGCCACGTCGTTGCAGGTGATGGCCCCGACCACCTCCTCGATCCCGGAGTAGTCGGCGGTGGACAGGCTGGTGAGGGTGACCTCGTCGTGGCCGGTGCGGGCCAGGCCGTCGGTCACCATCTGGGCGACCTGGGCGGCCGGGCGCTCGCGCACCGGGCGGGTGATCATCCCGGCCTGGCAGAACCGGCAGCCCCGGGTGCAGCCCCGGAAGACCTCGACGTTGAGCCGGTCGTGCACCACCTCGGTGAGGGGTACCAGCTGGCGCTTGGGGTAGGGCCAGGCGGCCAGGTCGGTGATCGTGCGCTTGACCACCACGGCGGGGGCGGCCGGGTCGTCGGGCACCACCCGGCCGTCGGGCTCCACCCGGTAGAGCGAGGGCACATAGACCCCGGGCACCGCGGCCAGCAGCCGGTGCACGCCGAGGCGGCCGCCGGGGCGGCCGGCCCGCTTCCAGGCCCCCACCACCTCGGTGATCTCGCCCACCACCTCCTCGCCGTCGCCCAGCACGGCGGCGTCGACGTGCAGGGCCAGCGGCTCGGGGTTGAACGAGCAGTGGCCGCCGATGAGGACCAGCGGGTCGTTGACAGCCCGCGCTGCGGTGCGCAGGGCCACACCGGCCAGGTCGATGCACGACACGACGTTGGTGTAGGTCAGCTCGGCGGCCAGGTTGAACGCGAGGATGTCGAAGTCGCAGGCCGGGCGGGTGGTCTCGATGCTGAACAGGGGCACCCCGGCGGCCCGCAGCTCGACCTCGAGGTCGACCCAGGGGGCGTAGGACCGCTCGGCCACGGCGTCGTCGCGCTCGTTCAGGATCTCGGCCAGGATCTGCAGGCCGGCGTTTGGCAGCCCCACCTCGTAGGTGTCGGGGTAGGTGAGCAGCCACGCCACCTTGTCCGGGTGGTGCACCGGATCGGCCGCCCCCTCCTCCAGCCCGATGTAGCGCGCCGGCTTCTGGACCCGCTCGAGCAACGGCTCGACCTGCTCCCAGATGCTTCCCGTGCCCATCTCGAGACCGAGCCTACCGGCGGCCTTCCCCCAAGCACCCGGGCCATCGGCCGCCGGTCAGGAGTAGCGGCGCATGTGGACGTTGAGGACCAGGCCGATGGCCCCGAAGCAGGCCAGGGTGGAGGAGCCGCCGTAGCTGACGAAGGGCAGGGTGATGCCGGTGATCGGCATGATGCCCATGGTCATGCCCACGTTCTCGAACATCTGGAAGCACAGCATGGCCAGCACCCCGACGCAGATGAGGGTGCCGACGCTGTCGTTGGCCTGCACCGCCGCCCTCCATGTTCGCCACATCACCACCCCGAACAGGCCCAGCAAAAGGGCCGACCCGAGCAGCCCGGTCTCCTCCCCCACCACCGAGAAGATGAAGTCGGTGTGCTGCTCGGGCACGTAGCTCAGCTTGGTCTGGGTGCCCTCGAAGATGCCCTTGCCGAGCAGGCCCCCCGAGCCGATGGCCGTCTTGGACTGACCCAGGTTGTAGCCGGCGCCAGCCGTGTCCTTGTCGGGGTCGAGGAAGGTGGTGAGGCGGTCCTTCTGGTAGTCCTGCAGGACCCCGCTCTGCAGGACGCCGGCGCTGATGCCGACCACCGCCACCGCCAGGAGCAGGAGGTAGCGGCCCTTGGCGCCGCTCACCGACAGGATCGCCACCGTGACCGCCCCGAAGACCAGGGCGGTGCCGAGGTCGGGCTGGAGCAGGATGAGGAGGAGAGGGCCGCCGGCCAGCAGCACCGCGTTGAGGATGCGACGGGGGCCCATGCCGACCAGGTCCCGGGAGGAGCCCGCCAGGCCGCAGTAGGAGGCCAGCATGATGATGACGCCGAGCTTGGCGAACTCCGACGGCTGCAGCTGGAAGCCGCTCGGGAGGGTGAACCAGGCCTGGGCCCCCCGGGTGTTCGAGCCGAGGGGGGTGAGCACGGCGAAGAGCAGGAAGAGGGTGCCCCCATAGATGAGCGGAGCCAGCTCGCGCAGCCGGCGGTAGTCGATGGCGGCGGCGAAGGCCATGACCCCGAGGCCGATCACCACGTAGAGGCCCTGGCGCTCGAGGAAGTAGGGGTCGACGATGTCGGCGCCCCGCCGGCCACGGGTGGCCGAGAAGATCATCAGGGCGCCGATGCCGGCGATGGCGGCGACGGCCACCACCAGCACCCAGTCGACGTGGCGCCACGCCGCGCCGGGGTCCTGGTCGACGTTGGTGAGGGCCACCCGACGGGGGTAGGGCGCGGGTGATGCCGTGGACATGGGCGCCCTTCCTAGTCCGCGCTCTGCACGGAGCGGATCTCACCCAAGGGCTTGCCCGACAGGTGCTCCCAGATGCGGCGGGCCACCGGGGCGGCGGTGGTGCCGCCGAAGCCGGCCTCCTCGATGATGACCGACATGGCGAAGCGGGGGGCGTCGAAGGGGCCGTAGGAGGCGAAGATGGCCGTATCCATCTGCGGCGGCTGCTGGGCCGTGCCCGTCTTGCCGGCGATCGGGATGCCGCTGTAGCCGGTGAACGCCCCCGAGGCGGTCCCCGACGGGGAGGCGACGGCCCCCCGCAGGCCTTGGTGGATGGGATCGCGGATCTCGGGCGGCAGGGGGATGGTGCTCTTGGTGACCGGCCCCAGCTGGAAGCCGGCGACGCCGGTGGGGTCGTCCGGGGTCGTGACCTGCCTAGCGATCCGGGCCTGGTACAGGGTGCCGCCGTTGGCGAAGGTGGCGTACTCCATGGCCATCTGCAGGGGGGTGACCACCGTCTCTCCTTGGCCGATGGCGGTGATCACGCTGTCACCGATGAACCACCTGGAGCTGGGGAACAGCTTGGGCTTGCTCTGGTTGAGGCGCCTGCGGATCTCGGGGTCGCTGACCCGCCCCTCGGCCTCGGAGGCCAGGCGGATGCCGGTGCGCTGGCCCAGTCCCAGCTGGCGGGCCACGTCCTGGATCCCTGACTCCCCGTAGGTGTTGCGGCCGATCCAGAACTTGGCCCCGACGTCGTAGAAGTAGGTGTCGGAGGACACGGTGAGGGCCTCGCGCAGGTTGACCCCGCCGTTGGGCCGCCTGCCCGCGTTCTGGAACTCGCACCTGCCCGAGCACGGTGACGGGATCCGGTAGTACCCGATGTCGTTGTAGCGGGCGTCGGGGTTGGCGATCACCCCCTTCACCAGGCCGGCCAACCCGGTGGGCAGCTTGAAGGTGGAGGCCGGCGGGTAGAGGCCCTGGATGGCCCGGTTGGTCAGCGGCTTGTCCGGGTTGTCGTTGTAGGCCTGGAAGGCCAGGGTCGAGATGCCGCCCACGAAGTCGGTCGGCTCGAAGTCGGGCACCGACGCCATGGCCAGCACGGCCCCGTCGGTGACGTCGACCACCACGGCGGATCCGCCTGGCGCCCGCAGGAACCGGGGGTCCTCGTCAGTGAACCGCAGCTGCCGGGCCCGGTTGAGCCCGAGCTGCAGCGACTCCTCGGCCGTGGCCTGCAGCTTGGCGTCGATGGTGAGCCAGACGTCGTCGCCCTGGACGGGCTCAGCCAGGCGGCGCTCGGCCAGCACCTTGTTCTTGCGGTCGACCTCGAGGGCGACCACCCCGGGCTTGCCCCGCAGCTGGTCATCGAAGGACGCCTCGACCCCGGTCTTGCCGATCTCGTCGTTGTCCTTGTAGCTGCGACACTCGTCCACCGGATCGACCAGGCCGTTGGGCGGCGGCTTCTCGGCCCGCAGCCGGTCGAGCTCGCGCCTGGTGATGGGCCCGACGGTGCCGACGACGTGGCTGGCCAGCGACCCGAACGGGTAGTGACGGCTGGCGAGGGGAACGGCATCGACGCCGGGGAAGGTGGCCGAGTTCTCCTTCATGAAGATGACCTTCTCCGGCGGCACGCCGAAGGCCACCGGAACCGGCTTCAGGTTGCTGTAGCGCAGGTCGCTCAGCCGCTTCTGGAGCTCGGGGACGGGCACGGCCAGCAGGGCCGAGAGGCGGGGCAGGGTGTCGGGACGCTCCGCCACCGTCTTCTTCGAAACGGTGACCGCCGTGGTCAGCTCGTTGTCGACGATCACCTCGCCGTTGCGGTCGCGGATGCGGCCGCGCGGGGCTGGCTCGCACAGGATCCGCACCTCGTTGCGCTTGGCCGCCTCGACGAAGCTGGATGAGTCGAGGACCTGGAGGTACCACAGCCGGGTCAGCAGGGCGGCGAAGAGCGAGACCACGACGACGCCCACGATCGTGAGCCGCAGCCGGGTGGGGCCGGTTGTAGCCATCAGCTCAGCCCCGGGGCGGTGGCTTCGTCACCGCCCACCGCCCACCGCATGGCGAAGGCCACGGGGACGGCCAGCACGGCGTTGGCCACGCTCACCACGCCGACGACGTAGATGACGGCCTTCGGGTCGCGCAGGACCACGGACTGGTCGGTGACGGTGGCCATGGCCACCGAGAGCAGCTCGCCGATGGCCGTGCCGACCGCCCCGGTCAGCGGCACCACCCACAGGGGCCCCTCGATGAGGGCCTGGACGATGGAGCCGACGGCGAAGCCGGTGAGGGTGAAGACCAGCGCCGAGAGGCCGAAGGCGGTGGGCAGGGGAAGATCGGCGACCAGCCCGGCCAGGAAGCCCACCCACGCCCCCTCACCGGGACCGGCGATCAGACCGGCGATCACCGGGAGCAGCAGGAGCACGTCGGGATGGGCTCGTTCCACCTGCATCCGGTCGAACACCGGGCCCTGGACCACGGCGGCGCCCAGGATGAGGAGGAGGACCCGGCCGTTGCGGCCCAGGAGGGCGGCGATCACGGCGTCGGCACCGTCGTGGCGGTGGTCGGGGCGGTGTCCACCGCCCGATCCTCCCGCTCCTCGGCGCCGCTCGGGCCGCGGCGGACCAGGACGTTCACGAACTCGAGTCGGCCGAAGTCGATGACGGGCTCGATCTCGACCCGCTGGTAGGACACCCCGGCCACCGCCTCGGCCTTGACCACCCGGCCGATCGGGATGCTGTCGGGGTAGTTGCCGCCTATCGCGCTGGTGACGACGGCGTCGCCCTCGTTGACCAGCTCGTCGGGCTTGATCTCCTCGGCCCGCAGCAGGGCGCCGGCGCCGTTGCCCTTCACCGAGGTCAGCGTGCCCCCCGGGGCCAGCCGGGCCGAGACGTTCACGTCAGGGTCGGTGATGAGCCGAACGATGGCCCGCTCGCCGCTGGCCGAGGCGATCCGGCCCACCAGGCCGCTGCCCACCACCACGGGCATGCCCGTGGCCACCCCGGCGTTGGTGCCCCTGTCGATCTCCACCGTGAGCTGCACGTTGGACGGCGCGGTGTTCACCACTCGGGCGGCGATCCGGGGGATGTCCTTGGCCACCTCGAGCTTGTTGAGGTCAAGCAGTGCGGTGAGCTGGCGCTGGGCGTCGGCGGCCTGGAGCACCTGGCTCTGGAGCCGCCCGTTCTCGTCCCGCAGTCGGCGGCTCTCGGCCTTGAGGTCGCCGGCGTTCACCAGCCCGTCGGCGAACTCGGCCACCGGCTGGGTGACCTGGCCCAGGCCGGACTGGGCCGGCACCAAGATGTCACGGGCCGCCGACCGGACTGTGCCCAGCACCCCGCCGCCGTTGGCCTTTGAGTCGATGGTGATGAGGGTCAGGCAGATCATCACCAGGACCATGACGGTGAAGCGCGACCGCTGGCCGCCGCGGGGCGCCGCCATCACTGGATGGTGGAGGAGAGCAGCACGTCCTTCAGGACCTCGAACTCCTCCAGGCACTGGCCGCCGCCGATGACCACCGAGTGCAGCGGGTTGTCGGCGACGACGATGGGCATGCCGGTCTCAGCGTGCAGGCGGACGTCGAGGCCGTTGAGGAGCGCCCCGCCGCCAGTGAGGACGATGCCCTGCTCCATGATGTCGGCGGCCAGCTCGGGCGGTGTCTTGTCCAGCGTGACCTTCACGGCGTCCACGATCGCGCTGACCGGCTCGGAGATGGCCTCGCGGATCTCCTCGGTGGAGGTGGTGACCGTCTTGGGCAGGCCGGTGATGAGGTCGCGGCCGCGCACCTCGGCGTACAGCTCGGACTGCAGGGCCCAGGCCGAGCCCAGCTTGATCTTGATGACCTCGGCGGTGTGCTCGCCGAGGGCCAGGCTGTACTCCTTCTTGATGTAGCTGATGATCGCCTCGTCCAGCTCGTCGCCGGCGATGCGCACGCTCTGGCTGGTGACGATCCCCCCGAGGGAGATGACGGCCACCTCGGTGGTGCCGCCGCCGATGTCCACGACCATGTTGCCGGTGGGCTCGTGCACCGGCAGGCCGGCGCCGATGGCGGCGGCCATCGGCTCCTCGATGATGTACGGCGTCTTCTTGGCCCCGGCGAACTCGGCGGCCTCCTGCACGGCCCGCTTCTCCACGCCGGTCACCCCCGAGGGCACGCAGATGACCATCCGCGGCCGGTTTCCGAACCGGCGGGGGTGCACCTTGTTGATGAAGTACTGCAGCATCTTCTCGCAGATCTCGAAGTTGGCGATGACCCCGTCGCGCAGCGGCCGGATGGCCCTGATGTGCGCCGGGGTGCGACCGATCATGCGCTTGGCCTCGGTGCCGACGGCCAGGGGGCGCCCGGTTCGGATGTCGATGGCCACCACCGACGGCTCGTTCAGGACGATGCCACGGCCGCGTACGTACACCAGGGTGTTGGCAGTGCCGAGGTCGACGGCCATGTCGCGGCCGAGGAACCCCCCGAAGAGGTGGTCGGACATGATGGCGAGCTCGCCTTTGGCTTGTCGGACGTTGCCGGCCAGGCTAGGTGACGTCTGGCCCTGGCTGCAGTCACTCAGAGATGGGGGAAGAACAGGGCGATCTCGCGGGCGGCCGAGTCGGGCCCGTCGGAGCCGTGCACCAGGTTCTCGCCCAGCAGGGTGGCGAGGTCGCCACGGATGGTTCCGGGCGCCGCATCCCGGGGGTTGGTGACGCCCATCAAGGTGCGCACCACCTTCCAGGTGTCCTCGGGGCCCTCGACGACCATGGCGAGGAGGGGGCTGCGGGTGAGGAAGGAGACGAGCCCGTCGAAGAAGGGCTTGCCCTCGTGCTCGGCGTAGTGCTGGCGGGCGGTGGCTTCGTCGACCTGCCGCAGCTCGAGGGCGGCGAGGCGGAGCCCCTTGCGCTCCAGGCGGGCCACGATCTCGCCGGCCAACCCCCGCTCCACGGCATCGGGCTTGGCCAGGACGAGGGTGCGATCCACGGGGAGGCGACGCTAGCGCTCCCCGCTCGGTCCTAGCAGCGACCGGCGCGGTGGGCCCGGGTGAGGGGGTGGCGGTGAGCCAGGAGTCCGGTGCCGGCGAGGCCGACGAGCCCGACCAGGGCGGCGAGGGCCAGCCCCGGCACCGGGCCCTTCTCCGAGGTGGAGGCGACGGGCACCAACGGCGGAAGGGGAGGAGCCGAGGCCGTCGGGCTTGCGGCCCTGGTGGTTTCGACGGGCAGGGTCGCCATCGACGACGGCGGCGTCGGGGCCACCGTCGTGGGCGGAGTCGTGGCCGGCGGGGTCGTCGTGGCCGGGGCGGTGGGAGCCGGGGCGGCCGGGGCGGCGACGGGGGCCGGGGTGGCGGCGGGAGCCACCGTGGGCTTGGGCTTCGGCGCCGCCTTGGTGGTGGCCGGGGCCGGGGCCCGGGTGGTCACCGGCGCCGCCGGCTGGGCGGGGGGCGCCGCAGAGCCGGGGCGCACGAACACGTGCGTGGTCCAGAGGCGACCGCTCCCGTCGAGGACGCTGCCGACGCCGATCGTCGAGAACCCACCGTCGGACATGTTGCGCATGTGCGGGGGGCTGGCCACGAGGGCGCTGAAGATCTGGGCGACCGCACCCCCGGTGCCGACGTTCTCGCCCAGCTTGGACCACGACGAGATCTGATTGCTGAGGTTGGGGTTGTGGGCCAGGGTGCCGGTGCGGGCCATGTTCTGCGACCACGTCTGGGCGACGCCGGAGGCCTGCGAGTCGAGGCGCAGCGTGGGCAGCCCCAGGGTGCCCCGCAGGGTGTTCAGCAGGTTGACGAACTCGGCGTCGGCCGAGGGCGCCGGCCCAGCCGAGGCCGGGCGGACCAGCGGACCGACGAGGACGAGAGCACCCACCACCAGGACGAGGGCTGTGGCCGAGAGGCGGCGGAGGAGGCGGTGGGTGCTCACCCCCTAGGTCTCGGTGCGGAGGCTGCACCACCTTGAGAACAGGTCGAACGGACTATGACAAGGTCGTCCGAGCCGCCCCAACCACGTAAAGCGACCCGGTGACCAGGATCGTCTCCTCCATGCCGGCGTCGGCCCGGGCGGCGTCGACCCCCTCGGCCACCGAGGTCACCTCGACCGCCTCGATCCCCCGCCTGCGGGCCGCGGCGGCCACCGCGGCGGGGTCGAGGGTGCGGGGCGACGGCGCCGGGCAGGCGATGACCAGCCGCAGCCGCTCGGGGCCGAGGGCGTCGAGCAGCTCGCCGGGATCGTGGCCGGCGAGCACCCCGATCACCGCCACCAGCGGTGCCGCGCTGGCGAACTCCTCGTCGAGCGCCCGGCCCAGGGCGGTCATGCCCTGGGCGTTGTGGGCGCCGTCGAGGAGCACGAGCGGGTCGCGGCCCACCACCTCCAGACGACCCGGCGAGGTCACCCGGTCAAAGCCCTCGGCCACGATCTCGGGCGGAAGCGGGGCGTCGAGGAAGGACTCGGCGGCGGCCACGGCCAGGGCGGCGTTGTGACCCTGGTGGCGGCCGTGCAGCGGGAGGAAGACCTCGGTGTGCTCCGACCACGGGGTGCGGATGTCGAGCATCCGGCCACCGACGGCCAGCTCGTTGCCCTCACAGGCCACGTCGCGCTCAGGGAGCAGCACCCGGGCGGCGCCCACTTCGGCGGCCCGTCGCTCCACCGCCTCGATGACGACCGGGTCCCGCTCCCCCACCACCACGGTGGCACCGGCCTTGATGATCCCCGCCTTCTCGGCGGCGATGTCGGCCACGGTCGGTCCCAGGTACTCGGTGTGGTCGAGGGCGACGGTGGTGAGGACCGCCACCTGCCCGTCAGCCACGTTGGTGGCGTCCCACCGGCCCCCCATGCCCACCTCGACCACAGCGACGTCGACGGCGACGTCGGCGAACCACCGGAAGGCGCAGGCGGTGACCAGCTCGAACCAGGACGGCCGGGCGGCCAGGACGGTCTCGAGGCCCCGCAGGACCCGCAGCTGGTCGGCTAGCTCGGCGTCGGGGATGGGGTCGTGCTGGCGGCGCACCCGGTCGCGACGGCGGGGCCCGAGGGGCGGCCCGGTGATCCGCTCGTTGATGCGCTCGAGGTGAGGGCTGGTGGTGGTGCCGACGGCGAGGCCGGACGCCACCAGCAGTGACGCCAGGATGCGGGCCGTCGAGGTCTTGCCGTTGGTGCCCGTCAGGTGGAGGACTGGGTAGGCCGCCTGGGGGTCGGCCGAGGCATCGAGCAGGGCCCGCATCCGGTCGAGGGTCGGGGCCCGCACCGACGCTCCCGGCACCACCCCGAGGCTGGCCGCCTCCATGTTCCAGTGGCTGTCGAGCCAGGCGAGCAGGTCGGGGAGGTCACCCGCCACCGGCGTGCCTCCCGGCTGGCTCAGGACGCAGCTCGGCGGGGACGCTCGGGCTTGGGCTCCTCGCGGGGCACCAGCGTGGGCGCCACCTTCTCGAGGACGACCTCGCGGGTGATCAGGCAGCGGCCGACGTCGGTGCGGCTCGGGATGTCGTACATGACCTCGAGCAGCACCTCCTCGAGGATGGCCCGCAGCCCCCGGGCACCGGTGCCCCGCAGCAGAGCCTGCTCGGCGATGGCCTCGAGGGCGTCGTCGGAGAAGTCGAGCTCGACGTTGTCGAGGGCGAAGGTCTTGCGGTACTGCTTGATCAGGGCGTTGCGCGGCTCGACCAGGATCTCGATGAGGGCGCCCTTGTCGAGCGGCTGCACGGCACCGATGACGGGGAGCCGGCCCACGAACTCGGGGATGAGGCCGAACTTGAGGAGGTCCTCGGGCAGCACCTTGGTCATCAGGTGGTCGAGCTTGGCGTCGCCGCTGCGGGGGCCGATCTCGGCCCGGAACCCGATCGACTTCTTGCCGATCCGGCTGTCGATCAGCTTCTCGAGCCCGGCGAAGGCCCCGCCGCACACGAACAGGATGTTCGTGGTGTCGATCTGGATGAACTCCTGGTGGGGGTGCTTGCGGCCCCCCTGGGGCGGCACCGAGGCCGTGGTGCCCTCGAGGATCTTGAGCAGGGCCTGCTGCACGCCCTCGCCCGACACGTCACGGGTGATCGACGGGTTCTCGCTCTTGCGGGCGATCTTGTCGATCTCGTCGATGTAGATGATCCCGGTCTCGGCCTTCTTCACGGCTTAGTCGGCGGCCTGGATCAGCTTCAGCAGGATGTTCTCGACGTCCTCACCCACGTAGCCGGCCTCGGTGAGGGCGGTGGCGTCGGCGATGGCGAACG